>JBLMWU010000001.1:0-24658 GCA_050257395.1 Gemmatimonadota bacterium
GACACCATCCGCCAGGACGTCGCCAGGCAGGTGGATGGCCTGATCTGGCAGGCCGTCAGCACCGCGGGCGACGACAGCACCATCCCGGTCAGCCGCGACTCGCTCGCCGCGATCCTGCGGCTGGCAGAGCTCGGCCTGGTCCACGCCGACGATGCGGTCATGGCCGAGGCTCAGGAGGCCATGGAAGAGATCCGCGCGGTCCTCGCCGACAGCCCGGGCGACCAGACCGCCAACATTGGCGACCACGCCGCCGGTCCCGGCGAGCCCGGCCCGGGTACCGCTCCGAACCCAGAGAGAGGAACGAAATGAGCCCAAAACTGAGCCCACTCGCCGCTCAGCGATCTCCGGCGATCGGCGGCCTTCGGGAATCCCCAGGTCAGCGTGGCGGAGGATGCGAGATTCGAACTCGCGAGGGGTTGCCCCCAACACGCTTTCCAAGCGTGCGCCCTAGGCCACTAGGCGAATCCTCCGCCGGCAAGCTTACCGGTGCGGCGCGGTGGTCACGCGCGCGTCTGGCAACCGGGGCGGCCGGGGCGGATCTGGCGAAGCCACGCCGGCGGCACCACTAGACTGGCCGACAGCCCCCCGCGCGGCGCTTATCCTGCCAACCCCCCCAGGGCCGGAAGGCAGCAAGGGTACGCGGGCTCTGGCGGGTGCGCGGGGGGTCCTTTCCGCCTTGGCGAGGATCGAGACATGGCAGGCGACGTGCCCGGCACCGCCCCCGGCGGCAGCGCTTCGGGGAAGCCGGAACAGCCGGGGGTCGCAGCTGCGGCCCTGGCCCTGTACCGGCGGTACCGCCCGGCCACTTTCGCCGAGGTCAAGGGGCAGGAGCACGTCACGGAGCCGCTGCGCCAGGCGCTGCGGAACGGCCGGGTCCACCATGCCTATCTGTTCAGCGGGCCCCGTGGCTGCGGCAAGACCTCCAGCGCCCGCATCCTGGCCCGGTCGCTGAACTGCGAGCAGGGCCCGACCCCGGACCCGTGCGGGGTCTGTGCCTCCTGCGTGGCCCTGGCGCCCACCGGGCCCGGCAGCATCGACGTGATCGAGATCGACGCGGCGTCTCACGGCGGCGTGGACGATGCCCGCGACCTGCGGGAACGGGCTTTCTACGCGCCGGTGTCCGGCCGCTTCAAGATCTACATCATCGACGAAGCGCACATGGTCACCCGGGAAGGCTTCAACGCGCTGCTGAAGCTGGTGGAGGAGCCGCCGTCGCACCTGAAGTTCGTGTTCGCCACCACCGAGCCGGAGAAGGTCATCCCGACCATCCGGTCCCGGACACACCACTACCCGTTCCGGCTGGTGCCGCCTGCGGTCCTGCGCGAGCTGCTGGAGGAGATCCTGGCCACCGAACAGGTCCGGTACCAGCCCGCGGTGCTGCCGCTGGTGGTGCGGGCCGGGGCGGGCTCGGTTCGTGACTCGCTGTCGGTCCTCGACCAGTTGCTGGCGGGGGCAGGGGACGAGGGCCTGACCTACGACCGCACGGTGGCGCTGCTCGGCTACACCGACGACAGCCTGCTGGACGACATGGTGGACGCGTTCGCGGCGGGGGACGGTGCGGCGGTGTTCGCCACCATCGACAAGGTGGTCGAAGGCGGCCACGACTCCCGCCGGTTCGCCGCCGACCTGCTCGACCGGTGCCGCGACCTGATCATCCTGGCCGCGGTGCCCACGGCGGGGCAGAGTGGCCTGCTGGACGCGCCCGCCGACCGGCTGGAGCGGATGGCCGAGCAGGCGGGCCGGCTGGGCCAGGCCGAGCTGACCCGGGCGGCCGGGATCATCAGCGAGGGCCTCGTCCAGATGCGCGGCACCACCTCGCCGCGGCTGCTGCTGGAGCTGATGTGCGCGCAGGTGCTGCTCCCGGGCGCCGGCACCGGCGAGAAGGCGCTGCTGGCCCGGGTGGAACGGCTGGAGCGCCAGCTCGCGGGCGCCAGCGTGCCGGCCGGTCCCGGGCAGGCGGGAAGGCCGATAGCGAACGAGACACCTGCCCGGCCGGCCCCGCGGCCCGCACCGGCCCACCCGGATGACCCGGCACCGGGACCGGCGGCCGGCCAGGCCCGCCGGGCAGCGCCGCCCGCCCGCGACGCGGGCCGGCCGGGCGGCCCCGCGCCCGCCCAGGCCCGCCCCGGCGTGCCGCCTGCGCACGGCGCGGGCCAAGACGGCCCCGCGGAGGCCGGGCCGGCAGGCGGGGCTCCCGGCAGCACCGGGTCAGCTGGCCCTGCGTCCAGCGATCCCGGGGCCCGTGGCCGCCCGCGCGATGCGGCAAGAGCTGCTGCGGCCGCCCCGGCTGACCGTCCGGCCGAGGCTGTTCCCGCGCCGGCTGGGCGCCCGGACACGGCCCCGGCGCCGCCTGCCGGCCCGGTCGATGCTGAACTGATGCGCCAGCACTGGCCAGCCATCCTCGACGCGGTCAGCAGTGAGCGCAAAGTCACCTCGATCCTGCTCAGGAATGCCACCGTGCATTCGGTGGAGGACGGCGTCCTCGTCCTGGGCTTCCCCAGCCAGGGGGAAGCGAAAGGGTTCGCCGCCAGCCGCCATGATGAGGTCCTGGTCCAGGTGCTGACCGACGTGCTGGGGGTGAAGCTGCGGGTGCGGGCGCTCGCCGGGGTGCCCGCGGGCAGCCAGCCGGCCAGCAGCCGCCCGCGGGTGGCGGACAGCGGCCCGGCGGCCGACCCTGCGCCGGCCGGGCCCCGGGCAGGCAACGGCGGCCCCGCGGGCGGCCGGGGCGGACGCCGCCAGGCTGACCGGCCCGCGCAGCCGCCCCGCCCGCAGCAGCGGCAGGCGCCGGTCACCGACGGGGAATGGCCGGACGAGCCGCCCGACCCGGATGACTCGGTGGACGCGCCGGAGACCCTGTCCGGGATGGATCTCATCACCCGCCAGCTCGGCGGGCAGATCATCGAGGAGATCGAGGGCGATTAAGGCCCGGGCCCGGCCGGCGGCCCCGTATGGCGGCGGGCCGTGCTGCCGATGACAGACGCAGGCCGTAGGCTCGAAACGACAGGCGATCGCGCCGGATACCTGGCAGTCCAGCGCGGCAAATGGCCCCGGCCGTCACGACCCGAGCGGCGGCCGACCCGACCGAGGGGGACGCTGTGGACCCTGGCGGCCAGATGGACATGCAGCAACTGCTCGCCGCGGCGCAGCAGATGCAGGACCACCTTATGAATGCGCAGCGCGAGCTGGCGGACACCCAGATCGAGGGAACCGCGGGCGGCGGCCTGGTCAAGGCCGTCGTCAACGGGCAGGGCGAACTGGTCGACGTGACCATCAGCCCGGATGCGGTCGACCCGGCGGACCCGGCAGAGAGCGCGCAGACCATCGCGGACCTGGTGCTGGCGGCCGTGCGGGACGCCTACCGGTCGGCGGGTGAGCTCCAGCAGGAGAAGATGGGGCCGCTTGCGGCCGGGCTCGGCGGCGGTGACCAGCCGGGCATCCCCGGTCTGGGGGACTTCTTCGGCGGCGGGACCGGCGAGCCGGGCGGCGAGCCCGGCTCAGCACCGCACCAGTGAGCAGGCCCGCCGGACCCCCGGCCCGCCGCGGCGTGACAGGAAGCTGACGTGTACGAGGGAGTGGTCCAGAACCTCATCGACGAGCTGGGGCGGCTGCCCGGGGTCGGCCCGAAGGGGGCCCAGCGGATCGCGTTCCACCTGCTCGCCGCCGACCCGGTGGACGTGCGCCGGCTCGCGGCGGTGCTGGTCGAGGTGACCGAGCGGGTGCGGTTCTGCCGGATCTGCGGGAATGTGGCGGAAGAAGACGAGTGCCGCATCTGCCGGGACCCGCGGCGTGACCCGTCGGTCATCTGCGTGGTCGAGGAGCCGAAGGACGTCGCGGCGATTGAGAAGATTCGCGAGTTCCGCGGCCGCTACCATGTGCTCGGCGGGGCGATCAGCCCGATCGATGGGGTGGGACCGGACGATCTGCGGATCCGGGAGCTGATGGCACGGCTGTCGGACGGCAGCGTCACCGAACTGATCCTGGCGACTGACCCGAATCTCGAGGGTGAGGCGACCGCGACGTACCTGGCGCGGCTCCTCAAGCCGCTCGGCCTGCGCGTCACCCGGCCGGCCAGCGGGCTGCCGGTCGGCGGCGACCTGGAGTACGCCGACGAAGTCACCCTCGGCCGCGCGTTCGAAGGACGGAGGCTGCTCGATGTCTGACCCAACCGCCCCCACACCGGACGGGGCCGGGGCCGGTGAGGGCTGGAGCCCGCTCGCTGACCGGATCTCACTGCAGGCCCAGGACTTCGTGGACGGGGTGACCGCCCTCGCGACCGGTGAGGGCGGCGACCAGCTGGTCCCGCTGCTGCTGCTGGAGGTGTCCCAGATCCTGCTGGCCGGGGCGCAGCTGGGCGCGAGCAAGGACGTCATCCCGCCGGGCAACTGGGAACCCGACGTGGGTGCCGACCCGGACCTGGACGCGCTGCGCACCGGGCTGGCGCCGCGGCTCGCCGCGTTCGACGAGTACGCCGAGCTGTTCGACCCGTACTCCGACACCCGGCCCACCGCGTTCCGGCTGTCGGACGACCTGACGGCGATGGTCGCCGACCTGGTCCACGGGCTCCAGCACTACCGGGCCGGCCGGTCGCTGGAGGCTCTGTGGTGGTGGCAGTACTCCTACCTCAACCACTGGGGCACCCACGGCAGCGCCGCTCTGCGCGCCCTGCACGCGGTGGTCGCGCACGCGCTGCTGGACGTGGCGGAGGAGACCACCGCCTAGGCCCGCCCGGCCCGATAATCCGGCAGGCAACCGGCCGGGGCTGGGTACACTCGACCCGGCCGGCAGCTGACTGGGAGGAGCGGGGCGTCCGTGGCACTTGTAGTGCAGAAATACGGCGGTTCCTCGGTCGCCAACGCGGATGGCATCAAGCGGGTGGCCCAGCGGATCGTGGCCACCCGCAAGGCCGGCCACTCGGTGGTCGTGGTCGTGTCCGCCATGGGCGACACCACCGACGAGCTGCACGACCTGGCCAGGCAGGTCAGCCCGCTGCCGCCCGCCCGCGAGATGGACATGCTGCTCACCGCGGGCGAGCGGATCTCCATGGCGCTGCTGGCGATGGCCATCGCCAACCTGGGCCTGTCGGCGCGCTCGTTCACCGGCTCGCAGGCCGGCGTGATCACCGACGACGCGCACGGCAAGGCGCGGATCATCGACGTCACCCCGGGCCGGATCGCCACCGCGCTGGCCGACGGGGCGATCCCGATCGTGGCCGGCTTCCAGGGCGTGTCCCAGACCGGCAAGGACATCACCACGCTGGGCCGGGGCGGCTCGGACACCACCGCGGTGGCGCTCGCGGCCGCGCTCAAGGCCGACGTCTGCGAGATCTACACCGACGTGGACGGGGTCTTCACGGCCGACCCGCGGATCGTGCCGACCGCCCGGCGCCTCCCGGCGATCAGCTACGAGGAGATGCTGGAGATGGCCGCCTGCGGCGCCAAGGTGCTCCAGCTGCGGTGCGTGGAGTACGCGCGCCGGTACGACATGCCCATCCACGTGCGGTCCTCGTTCAGCCAGCGGACCGGGACGTGGGTGAGCCGGAAGCTGCCGGAAGCGGAGCAGGAGGCCCCTATGGAGCAGGCGATCATCTCCGGTGTCGCGCACGACCGGAGCGAGGCCAAGATCACGGTCGTGGCCGTCCCGGACGTGGTCGGCGAGGCGGCCAAGATATTCCGGACCATCGCGAACTCCGGCATCAACATCGACATGATCGTGCAGAACATCTCCGCCGCCACGACCGGGCTGACGGACATCTCGTTCACGCTGCCGCGTGCGGACGGCGAGGCGGCGATGACCGCGCTGCGCGGGGTGCAGGCGGACGTGGGCTTCGAGTCGCTGCTGTACGACGACCGGATCGGGAAGATCTCGCTGATCGGGGCGGGGATGCGGTCCCACCCGGGGGTGAGCGCGACCTTCTTCAGCGCGCTCGCGGAGGCGGGGGTGAACATCGAGATGATCTCCACCTCGGAGATCAGGATCTCGGTGGTGGTGGACGAGAACGAGGTGAACGCGGCGGTGGCGGCCGCGCACCGGGCGTTCGACCTCGACGCCTCCGAGGTGGAGGCCGTGGTGTACGGGGGGACGGGCCGGTGAGCGGGCGCCCCACGCTGGCGGTGGTCGGCGCGACCGGCGCCGTCGGCACCGTCATGCTCGACCTGCTGTCCACCCGCGAGGACGTCTGGGGCGAGATCCGGCTGGTGGCCTCGGCCCGGTCGGCCGGGCGGGTGCTGCGGGTGCGCGGCCGGGAGATCACCGTCCAGGCTCTCGCGCCGGAGGTCTTCGACGGCGTGGACGTCGCCATGTTCGACGTGCCGGACGAGGTGTCCGCGCAGTGGGCCCCGGTCGCCGCGGCGCACGGCGCGGTCGCGGTGGACAACTCCGGCGCCTTCCGGATGGACCCGGACGTGCCGCTGGTCGTGCCCGAGGTGAACCCGCAGGACGCGGCGTCCCGCCCGAAGGGCATCATCGCCAACCCCAACTGCACGACCCTGTCGCTGATCGTGGCGGTCGCCGCGCTGCACCGGGAGTTCGGGCTGCGGGAGATGGTGATCGCGTCCTACCAGGCGGCGTCGGGCGCCGGGCAGGCCGGCATCGACACCCTGTACGACCAGCTCGCCAAGACCGCGGGCGGCGGCCTCGGCCAGCGGGCCGGGGACGTCCGGGCCGCCGCCGGCGACCTGGGGCCGTTCCCCGCGCCGCTGGCGATGAACGTGGTGCCCTGGGCCGGCTCGCTCAAGGACGACGGGTGGTCCTCGGAGGAGCTGAAGGTCCGCAACGAGTCCCGCAAGATCCTCGGCCTGCCGGACCTCAAGGTCGCCGCGACCTGTGTCCGGGTGCCGGTGGTGACCACCCACTCGGTCGCGGTGCACGCGGTGTTCGGCCGCGAGGTGACCCGCGACGGCGCCCAGCGGGTGCTGGCCGGGGCGCCGGGCGTGGTGCTGACCGACAACCCGGAGGCGGCGGAGTTCCCGACCCCGGCGGACGTGGTGGGGACCGACCCGACCTGGGTGGGCCGGGTCCGCCGGTCGCTGGACGACCCCCGGGCGGTGGACCTGTTCGTCTGCGGGGACAACCTGCGCAAGGGCGCGGCCCTGAACACCGCGCAGATCGCCGAGCTGGTCGCCGCGGAGCTCGCGGCCCGCTGACCGCTGGGACGGAGGCTGCCGTGGCAGCGCCCCGGAGCTCGCCGGACGGCGTGCTCTTCACCTCGTACAACGCCTACGACCTGTTCCTGGACGGGTCAGCGCAGGGCCAGGAGCGGTACCGGCTGGTGGTGGACGTCATCCGCGGCATCGGCCCGGACGTGCTCGCCGTCCAGGAGATCAGGGCGGCCGACGAGGACACCGCCCGGCGCCGGCTGTGCCAGCTCGCCAGCGACGCCGGGCTGCGCTGCCAGGTGCCCGCCCGGGACGGCGGCGCGGGACGTGCCGCGCTCGCGCTGGGATCGCACGGCTACCACGTGGGGCTGGCCTGGCGGGACGGGATCGATCCGGTGCCCGGCTCGCTGCAGGCACGCTGCCAGGATTTCTGGCACGCGCTGGCGACCGTGGTGCTGGACGTGGGCGGCCGCCGGGTCAAGCACGGCGCCTACCACGCACCGCCCTTCGGCCGCCGGATGCGGGCGGACGAGAGCGAGCTGATGGTGGCCGCGATCACCCGGTCCAACGGCGGCCTGCCCGCGCTGGTGGGGGCGGACTGGAACGCCGAGAGCGCCGACCGGGTGCCCGGGGCGGACGGGGGATGGCGGCTGTACGAGCCGGGCGACCCGTACGCGGGCGTCGAGTGGTTCGCTGACATGGCCTACCAGTGCGACCTGGAGTACGACGAGCGGGGGCAACCGCGGCACCGGGTGGACCGCGGCGCGGGTGAGGTGCTGTGGGCGGGCGGCCTGTACGACGCGGCCGCCGCGCTGCGCGCGCCCTGGCAGCCGACCACCGGGCATCACCCGGACGACCCGTACGGCCAGCGGGGGGTGCGGCGGCGCATCGACGCGATCCGGGTGACCGGGGAGGTGCTGCCGGCTCTGCGGGGGCACCGGGTGGCGGACACGGCCGCGGCCCGCAGGGCCTCTGACCATCTCCCGGTGTCGGTCGAATACCTGCCCGCCGCGATCAGCGGCGCCGCGCGTCCGCGCCTGCCCGGCTGACCGGCCGGCCTGTCACTGCCGGGCCCGCCCCGCCGGGCGGAACTGCAGCGACACGTGGTCGCCGACCGGCTGGTAGCCGAGCCGCAGATACAGGTCGTTGCTGGTGGGGTTGGCCAGGTCGGTGAACAGCACCACCTCGGCGGCGCCCGCGGCCAGGGCGGCCGCGCTGACCGCGGCGGTGACGGCCGCCGCGAAGCCGCAGCCGCGGAACTGCGGCGGCGTGTACACGGGGCCGACCCGGACCTGGCAGGCGACCTGGCGGGTCAGCCCCGCCATGGACACGGGCTGGCCGCCGGTCTGCCAGAGGGTGAGCCCGCCGTAGCTCAGCCGGTCACTGACCGTCCGTTCCGGCCCTGCCACCAGGTCGCCGACCTCGTAGCCGAACGCGGTGACCCAGTCGAGGAGCAGCTCGAGGTCGGCGGGCCCGGCTGTCCGGGCGGCCCCCGGCGGCAGCGGGTCCGGCGGGCTCAGGGCGGCGAGCCGGTACAGCCGCATCCGCCGGTCGAGGGTCACCTCGCAGCCGGTCCGGGTCTGCCAGGCGCTGGCGAAGGCGGGGCCGGTCTCCGCGTCCGCGTTGACCCCCGGCGGGTTGCGCCCGACCGCGGCGAGGTCCCCGGCGAGCGCCGCCGCCGCCCCGGCCGGGAGCCGGCTCAGCGCGGCCGGGTAGGGCGGTGTATGCATGAACGCGCCGGCCACCGTGCCGTCCGGCCCGGCCCACCAGCCGAAGAGCGGCGGCTGGTCACCAAATGCATTCACGCCCCGGGCGCGCACGGACTCGGCCGCAGTCAGCAACACGGTGTTCTCGGCCGCGCGGGCATGCAAAAACGCGCCGGCCGCCGAGAGATAACGGCTCACATCGCCGGTCAGGTGCCAGGCCATTCCTCATGATTGACAGATACAGAAGCGTCACGCAGCCCATTTTCGTTACACCAGCCACAGGAGCCCCCGGCTGGATGCCCCTGACCTGGCCAGTTGCCGGGGCCCGGGGTGCCGCACGGGCGGCCGCCGCCGCCGCGCCCCGGCCCGGCCCGGGCGGACCGGCGGCGCCGGCGGCGCCGGGGCGGCGCAGCGGTCACCCGCTGGCACCGGCCGGTGACGCTCACTGACGTGGGGAAACGGCGAGCGTATCGGCTTTTATACCGTTTCGTTGCGAAACCGGAATCTAGGACGCTAACATCTCAGCTACCCCCGGAAGACATGGCGGGATCTCCCGGGAGCCGCAATATTGCGTGGTCAGCAGGCGTTTCTGGGCAATTGGCGGGAATGCGGAAATGACGTGCTCCCAGAGGAGGTAATTGTGCCAACGGCGCGTCGCGGCACCAGCGGACGTTCCTATGGCAGCACCCATGCCAGATCGCGCGCTCGCGTGGTCCGGGGGCCTGGCGGGCTGGCGGGCACGCGCCTGACCAGCATGGTTGCCATCTGGTTCCTGACGGTGAGCTTGGTCGGAGGCCTGTCCATCACCACCCCGCTCGGCCGTGACATCACCACCGCGGTCGTACGTTTCCTGTTGTTCTACGGTGGCGTTTTCGCGCTCATCGCGATGACCGCTGCGGTCGGAATCGGGCTTGTCGCCACGGACCGCATTGTCATGTCGCCCGGCCACCGGGTGACCGCACAGGCAATTCACCGGGCGGTCTCGCTCGGCGCGCTCGCTTTTCTCGTCATCCACATTTTGCTGGAAATCGCCGCCGAGCGTTCCCAGGCCATTGATGCGGTGGTTCCTTTCCTCGCCCAGGGGCGTACCTTCTACATCGGCATCGGCACCATCGCCTCGGACCTGATCCTGCTGGTCGTGGCGTCCGGGTTCCTGCGGCCGCGCTTCGCCCGCAGCCGCCGGCCGTGGATGTGGCGGGCGGTGCACACCTCGGCGTACCTGTCCTGGGTGCTGTCGATCCTGCACGGCCTGCTCGGCGGGCGCACCGCGAAGCCCTATGTGGACTGGAGCTACGGGGCCTGCATCGCGGCGGTGGCGCTCGCCCTGGCGATCCGGATGGTGGCGACCAGCCGCAGCCGCGAGGAGGTCGCCCTCGCCGCCGGCGACGAGGCCTCCTACCGGTCGCCATGGCCGTCGCTGCCGCCGGCCCTCGCCGGGGCCGGCTCGCCGCAGCTGATGCTGGGGCTGCCGTCGGCCCCTGCCCTGCCGGCCGGCCCGTCCAGCCTGTCCGCGACCGCACGCGACCTGCCCGCCGCCGGCGGCCTGCACCCGGGCACCGGCCTGCACGCCACCGCCAGCTTGCCGGCCGGCACCGGCCGCGCCGCCCCGCCGCTGACGGAAGAGCCGCCCTGGCGGGCCGGGCCCGCGGACGACCCGACCGACCCGCGGCTGGGCCGCTCGCCCGCCTGGGCGGGCCTGCGCGACAGCAGCTGGGACGCCGCCCCGGTGGAGCCCGGCGGGCCGGGCGGCCCCGGCGGGCTGGGCCGTCACCGTGCCGCCGCGCCTGCCTGGGACGCGCTGGGCCCGGACAACGCCCGCACCGACCCCGGCATCCCGGCCGCCTCCGAGTGGAGCGGCATCCGGGCCTTTGACGACCGGCCCCGGCCGGGCAACTCGCCCGGCTCGGTCTGGGTCGGCATCCGCCAGCCGGACGCGGTAAGCCCGCCCGGCGAACCGTGGGGGCACCTGCGCCCGCAGGAAGACCCGTGGGCCGACCTGCAGTCCGGCTACCCCTACCCGCGGGGCGGCCACCACCGGCCGGAGCCGGACAGCCTGCCGGAGGGGCCGCCGGGCGGTGACGGCATGCCGCGCCGCGGGCCCCGCATCGCCGGCGGCTATGGCGGCGGCTATGGCGGGCCGCTGTGACCACCGAGCAGTTCACCGGCATCATGCCGGAGCCGCTGCCCGGCATGGCCGCCGAGCCGGTCGCCATGCGCATCGGCCGGGCCCGGCTGACCGCCGGCCTGGACCGGTTCGTGCGCCTCGACATGGAGTCGCACCAGCAGGTGTTCGGCTCGATCCGGCGGATCACCGCGCGCCAGCTGATCAGCATGTGCGAGCAGGTGGACCTGCGCGGCCGCGGCGGCGCCGCGTTCCCGTTCGCCCGCAAGCTGCGGGCGGTGCTCGACTCCGCGTCCGCCCGCAAGACCGCCACCGCCGTGCTGGTGAACGGCACCGAGGGTGAGCCCGGCAGCGCCAAGGACAAGCTGCTGCTGTGCCGCTCGCCCTACCTGGTGCTGAGCGGCGCGCTGCTGGCGGCGGAGGCCATCGAGGCCCGCGACGTGATAATCGGCGTGGTGGGGGGCACCCCGGCCAGCCGGTCGGTGGCCGCAGCCATCAAGGCGGCGCCCGAGCTCAAGAACTCGGTGCGGATCGTGGAGGTGCCCGAGCGGTTCATCTCCGGCGAGGGCGGCGCGCTGGTCAACGCGGTGAACGGGCGCGTCCCGCTGCCGCCCGGCCGCAAGCGGCGGGCGGCCGAGTCCGGGGTCAACGGGCTGCCCACCCTGCTGTCCAACGCCGAGACGTTCGCGCAGCTGGCCGTGCTGGCGCTGCTCGGCCCGGAAGGCTACGCGTCCGACGGGATGGCCGCCGAGCCCGGGACGGTGCTGCTCACCGTCGGCGGGTCGGCTGGCCGCCCGGCGGTGGTGGAGGTGCCCACCGGCGTGCCGCTCGGTGCGGTGCTCGACATCTGCGAGACGCCGCCGCTGAGCGGAGTCCTGGTGGGCGGCTACCACGGCATGTGGCTGCCGGCCGAGACGGCCCGGGACGTGCCGGTGTCGCGGGCCGGCTTCGACGAGGCGGGCGGCACGCTGGGCGCGGGGATCGTGCTGCCGCTGGCTGACAACACCTGCCCGCTGGGCGAGGTGGCGCGGATCGCCCGTTACCTCGCCAAGGAGTCGTCCGGCCAGTGCGGGCCCTGCAAGCTGGGCCTGCCCCGGCTGGCCCGGGCGGTGACCGCCATCGCGGACGGGTCCGGCTCGATGGAGGCGGTGGACCTGGCCCGCCGGGCGGCGGCCGGGGCGCGCGGCCGCGGCGCCTGCTCGCACCCGGACGGCGCGTCCCGGTTCGTGCTGTCGGCCCTGGACGCGTTCACCGACGACCTCGCCGCCCACCTGTTCCGGGCGGGCTGCGGCCGCCCGGTCCGCGATGTGCTGCCGCTCGGCCCGGACGAGGGCGACCTGCGGCTGCAGGTCGACTGGACCCGGTGCGACGGGCACGGCCTGTGCGCGCACCTGGTGCCGGAGCTGGTGCAGCTCGACGCGCACGGGTACCCGGCGTTCCTGGACATGCCGGTGCCATTCTGGCTGGAACGCGAAGCGCGGCAGGCGGTGGAGATGTGCCCGGCCCTGGCGCTCAAGCTCAGCCTCACGCCGGCGCCGGAGGCGCGGCCCATGCTGCCCGAGCGCAAGCCGAAGCAGATCACCCCCGGCCGCCTGCTCGCGGACTGATCCGGCCGGAGGGCGGGCCGCCGGGCGCGCGGGCGCGGGCGTAGCCTGGCAGCTGTGGTGGACCCAGACGAGCCCCCCCAGGTGCTTTCCGTCCCGGTCGGCCTCACCGCCACCGGCACCCGGACGGAGACCGACTCACTCGGCCAGGTCGAGGTCCCGGCGGATCACTACTGGGGCGCCCAGACCCAGCGGTCGCTCATCCACTTCAGCATCGGTGAGGACCGCATGCCCAGGCCGGTGTACCAGGCGCTGGGCTTCGTGAAGAAAGCCTGCGCGATCGTGAACGGGCGGACCGGCCGGCTGCCGCCCTGGAAGGCGGACCTGATCAGCCGGGTCGCCAGCGAGGTCATCGCCGGTGAGCTGGACGGCGAGTTCCCGCTGCACGTGTGGCAGACCGGGTCGGGCACCCAGGCCAACATGAACGTCAACGAGGTGATCGCCAACCGGGCGATCCAGCTGACCGGCGGCGAGCTGGGCAGCAAGCGCCCGGTCCACCCGAACGACGACGTCAACGCCGGCCAGTCATCCAACGACGTCTTCCCCACCGCCATGTACGTGGCCGCGCTGCGCGCGCTGGCAGACAGCGTGGTCCCGGCGGTGACCCGGCTGCGGGACGCGGCCGCCGCCAAGAGCAGCGAGTGGGCGGACGTCGTGAAGATCGGGCGCACCCACCTGCAGGACGCGACCCCGGTCACGGCCGGCCAGGAATGGTCCGCCTACGCCGCCCAGCTGGACGACGCGCTCGCGGACCTCGCCGCGGTCCTGCCGGGCCTGCGGCGGCTGGCGATCGGCGGCACCGCGGTCGGCACCGGCCTGAACGCGCCGCCCGGGTTCGGCGACGAGGTGGCGGCCGAGCTGTCCCGGCTGACCGGGCACGAGTTCGTCAGCGCGCCGAACAAGTTCGCCGCCCTGGCGGCCAACGACGCACTGACCCGCGCGTCCTCGGCCCTGCGCAACCTGGCCGTGGCGCTGTTCAAGTTCGCCAACGACCTGCGCTGGCTCGGGTCAGGCCCGCGGGCCGGCCTGGGCGAGCTGGCCCTGCCCGCGCAGGAGCCCGGTTCCTCGATCATGCCGGGCAAGGTGAACCCGACCCAGGCTGAGGCGATGCTCATGGTGTGCCTGCAGGTCATGGGCAACGACTCGGTGGTGGCCATGGCAGGCGCGGAAGGCAACTTCCAGCTGAACGCCTTCCGCCCGGTGGCGATCGCGAACTTCCTGCATTCGGCCCGCATCCTGGCGGACGCCTGCGGCACCTTCCGGGAGTTCATGGTCGAGGGGACCCGGCTCAACGAGGGCAGGCTGGCGGGCAACGTGGCCCGGTCGGTGATGATGGTCACCGCGCTGAGCCCGGTGATCGGCTACGACGAGGCGGCCAGGATCGCGCACCTGGCGGCCGCCGAGGACCTTACCCTGCGGGAGGCCGCCCTGAGATGCGGCGTCAGCGCTGAGCTCTACGACCGCGTCGTCGTCCCCGAGCGGATGACCGAACCAGGCTCGGCATGACCGGCCGCGAGGGCCAGAAAGAATGAGAGTGGCGCGGCTGCACGGGGTCGGGGATCTGCGGGTGACGGAGGAGCCGGCGCCGGTGCCGGGTCCCGGGGAGAGCCTGGTCCGGGTGACGGCCGTCGGCATCTGCGGGTCCGACCTGCACTGGTGGGGCCAGGGCAGCATCGGCGACGCGGCGCTGGACCGCCCGCTGGTGCCCGGGCACGAGATGGCCGGCGTCATCTCCGGCGGCCCGCGGAGCGGCGAGCGGGTGGCCATCGACCCGGCCATCCCGTGCGGCACCTGCCAGCCCTGCCGCGCGGGTTACCGGAACCTGTGCATCCGGATCAGGTTCGCCGGGCACAGCGACACCGACGGCGCGATGCGGGAGTTCATGGCGTGGCCATCGGACCTGCTGCACCCGCTGCCGGACGCGCTGACCGACACCGGCGGGGCCGTGCTGGAGCCGCTCGGGGTGGCGATCCACGCGTTCGACCTGGGCCACGTCCACCTCGGCGCGTCGGCCGCCGTGGCCGGCCTGGGCCCGATCGGCCTGCTCATGGTGCAGGTGCTGCGGGCCGCGGGCGCGGGCCGGATCATCGGGTTCGACCCGCTGCCCCACCGCCGGGAGGCAGCACAGCGGCTGGGCGCCGACGTCACGGCCGGGCCGGAGGCCGCGGCCTCCGCGGACGGCCGGGCCGTGCTGGCGGGCGACGGCGTGGACGTGGCGTTCGAGCTGGCCGGCACCAGCGAGGCGGTGCAGCTCGCGATGGACCTGGCCCGGCCGGGCGGGCGGGTGGTGCTGGGCGGTATCCCGGGCGACGACGAAACCACCTTCCGGGCGTCGGTGGCCCGGCGCAAGGGGCTCACGATCGCGATGGTGCGCCGGATGAACGAGGTCTACCCCAGGGCCATCGCGCTGGCGGCCAGCGGGCGGGTGGACCTGGGCGCGGTGGTGTCGGACTGGTACCCGCTGGCCAAGGCCGCTGACGCGCTCGCCGCCGCCGCCGCCCGTCCCGGCCTCAAAGTAATCGTCGAGCCCTCCGCCTGATGACTCCCCACCTCTGCCTACTGACGGGTAACATCCAGCCGTGACCGAGAGTTTCTTCCTGCCGCGGGGCGAGGACACCTGGCTGGCGACAGAGCACACCCGGGGCCCGTGGGATCCCGCGGCCCAGCACGGCGGGCCGCCGAGCGCGCTGCTCGGCCGCGCCGTGCAGCGGTGCGCCCCCCGGGACGATGTGATCGTGGCCCGGTTCACCTGCGAGATCCTCGGCCCGATCCCGGTGGGTGAGCTCACGGTCCGCGCCCGCGTCGCCCGGCCCGGCCGCAGCGTGGAACTGCTGGAGGCCGAGGCCAGCGCGGGAGGCCGGGCCGTGGCCCGGGCCAGCGCCTGGCGGGTGCTGCGGGCGCGCAGCGCGGAGGTCCCCTCGCGCGCCGCCCCGCCGCCGGCGCTGCCCGACCCCGCGCCGGTCGCGTTCCCGGACGCCTGGCGGGACGGCTACCTGTCGGCGGTGGAGTGGCGTCCGGCCCGCGGGAACTTCGGTTCCCCGGGGCCGGCCGCGGTATGGGGACGGCTGCGCTACCCGCTGGTGGCCGGCGAAGAGACCGGGCCGCTGGAGCGGCTGCTCGCGATCGCCGACAGCGGCAGCGGCGCCGCGGGCGAACTGGACATCACGCAGTGGCACTTCATCAACCCCGAGCTGACCGTGCACCTGCACCGGGAGCCGGCCGGGGAGTGGATCTGCCTGGACGCCCACACCACGATCTCGCCGGGTGGCGCCGGGCTGGCCATGACGGCGCTGTCCGACCTGGCCGGCCCGGTCGGCGTGGCTGCCCAGTCGCTGCTGATCGCCCCGCGCCCGGCCAGCCTGCCGCCACCAATTCCGGCAGCACCCGGAGCATCCTGATAAAACGGTGGTTACAGTCACCACGGCGAAAGCCCGTTAAACAACAAAAAAGTGGTCCTGACCTGCACCTCTGCTATCGCGGATAAATGATTCAGGGGTCCCCGCCTGGGTATGACCTGGTCCTGCTGTTACTGAATACAACAACGGCCCGGAAATCCCGTTATCGGCGCTCTCTCCGGCCAGGGACCACAGATTGCTACGTACCAGTCAGATACGCCCGGACACCTGTCCGCCGCTCGCTCCACCTCCCGCTCCGCGCCGCCCAGGCGGTGCCCGGCTGCTGCGCGTCCGCCTGCTCATCCTGCTGGCTCAGCTCTTCCCGCTGGCCAGCCCGGGGCGGGAGCGGGGCAGCCGGGAACGCCCGCGGGCAGGGCGCTGGCGAAGCGGGGCGGAGGGTGCCCGCCGGCCGCTCCCCGCCTTGGCGCGGGTGGCAGCCCAGCTGGCCGCGGTGGCCGCCGCCGCGGCTGTGCTCCTGCAGCGCCAGGCGGGCCATCCTGCCTGGCAGACAGCCTGGGCCGAGGACCGCACGGTCTTCCTGCCGCGGGCGCTGCTGGATCCGTGGGGCTCGTTCCTGCACTGCTACGGCGGTTATGTGCAGCTGGTCCCGCAGCTCGCCGCCGACGTGGTGACCCGGTTCCCGCTGCGCGAAGCGGCGGCCGGGTTCGCGTTCACCGGGGCGGTGGCGGCGTCGGGCTGCGCGCTCTTCGTCTTCCACGCCAGCGCGGGCCAGGTACGCCAGCCCGGGCTGCGGGCGCTGCTCGCCGCGTCGGTGGTGCTGCTGCCGGTCGCGGTCATCGAGGTCGCGAACAACAGCGTGGATGCGCAGTGGTATCTCATGTACGCGCTGTTCTGGGCGCTGCTGTGGCGGCCGGCCGGCCGGGGCGGGGCGGCCGCCGCGGCGCTGGTGTCCTTCCTGGCGATGGCGTCCAACATCCTCAATCTCTGCTACCTGCCGCTGGCCGCGGCCAGGCTGGCGGCGCTGCCGCGACGGGAGCAGGCGGTGGTCGCGGGCTGGCTGGCCGGGATCGCCTGGCAGGCGGCCGGCATCGCGGTCCGGGTGCCCGCCATCCTCGCGCCCGGGGCAGCGCACCCGCTCGCCGCCCCCGGCGCCACCGCCAGCTTCTACGGCCGGCACGTGCTCCTGGCGGCGCTGGCGGGCTGGCGGCTCGCCCCCCGGCTGATGGCGGCCGCCGGTCCCGGCGGCGCGGTGGCGATCGCCGCGGGCCTGCTGCTCGCGGGGGCCGCCTGGGCGTGCGTGGCCGGGGGCACCCGGGTCCGGTTGTTCCTGGCGGCCGCGACCGTGCTGGGGCTGGTGCTCACCGTCTTCCCGGTGATGATCCGGTACTGGGTGACGCTGCCGGTCTCGGTGCCGGTGAGCCGGGTCTGGCTGCCGGGCAGCCGGTACACCGTCTGTTCCGTCCTGCTGATCGACGCGTCGGCGGTGGTGGCGGTGGACGCCGCGGTGCGGCGCCGGGCGGGCCGGTCGCGGCTGACGCCGGCCGTGGCGGTGACCGTGCTGGCCGCGGTGCTCGCCGCCGGCTGGGTCACCAGCTACCGCTACGGCAACATGCGCAGCACCGCGCCGGTCTGGGCGCAGACCGTGGCGCGGTTCGACCGGCTGTGCCGGCACCGGCCGCCAGCGGCCCGGGTGGACCTGTACCCCAGCGCCCTCCCGCAGGCCCGGTCCCCGGTGCCCTGCGCGCACGCCGATCCGGCGGCGGGCCGCCATCCGGGCTTACCGGACCCGCGCACGCGGTGCTGACCCGGGAACACGCAGGGCAGCGGAAAGTGCCGGAAAGCTGGTATTTGCCGGCGGCGAACTGTTTTTGCGGCCAGGGAAATGCCCGGTGCGCTGTCAAAACTGTGATTCGTGGGACAAGCTGTGCACGTGATGATTGTGGTCACCTACGTCGCGGCGGACGGAAGCCTGCTCCGCCGCTCGGTGAACACTGCTGCCCGGCACGATGGCCCGGTCTGGGAGGGCCTCGTGCAGCGGGCGGCCCTGGACTTCCCGCCCGCCTACCGGCCCGCCGCCGGCCGGGCTGTCTACCACGTCCGGGCGGGCGAGCAGGCGGTGCTGGTCGCTGAGGACGACCTGATCGGGCCGCTGCGGGAGCTGGTGGCGGCCGTTCTCTCGGAGGGCGAGGGCCGGTAGCCGCCGCCCCGGCCCGGGTCTCCGCCGGGTTCAGCGACCTGCCTTGGGGCGTCATTTGCGGCGATATGTCATCCTGTGGGGAAACTCGCGCGTCCTTTCGTTCAGGCGGACTTGCACCAGTCCGGGCTCTGGCGGGAAAGGCTCACTGGCAGCCTGCGCGGGAGACCGGGGGTGCCAGGGAGGCAGGACGATGAGCGAGCCCTACCCGCAGCCGCGGCATGGCCGCCGCCACGCCCGCCCGGCGGACCCGGGGGCCGCCCGCGAGCGGCGGCCGCTGCCGCGCAGGCCCGCGATCATCTCCGCACTCGGCGTGGCGGCGGCGCTGGTGACGGGGGGCGCGCTCTACGCCTCCGGTGTCTTCAGCCAGCAGATGCTGGCCGTGCACGGCACCGAGCAGGTGGTGGTCACCTCGTTCGACGGGATGAGCACCGACGGCGCCTTTCCCGACATCACCGCCGGCTCGCCGGTGACCGTCGTGGACACCAGCGGGCACGTCCTCGGCACCGGCACCCTCGCCGCCTCCGACCCCAGCTCATGGGGCGCGCAGGACGCGGTGTACTCGTTCATCGTCAGCGTCCCGGCGGGTGAGCCGCGCTACGGGATCGAGATCGGCCGCAACCGCGGCACGGAGTGGTTCAGCGAGGGCGAGATGCGCAGGGGGCCCTCGCTGTCCGTCAGCGGCTGACCCCGCCGCAGCCGGGCGTCACAAGGCCGGCGAGCCGCGGGTGGCCCATTCCGCCGCCCCTGCCTGTGCTGACACGCCACTCAGGCTGGCACGCCAATCAGACAGCAGCGGAGGAAACGGGCAATCGGCCGCTAGTGGTTGCGCACCCGGACGCGGAAGTGGACCTTTCTGGCGGTCCACCCCGGCCGTAGCGTCTGCAGCAGGGGCGGGGGCGGCCGGCTTGCGCCGCCTTCCCCGACGGCGAGGGAGTACCGGTTGATCGTCATCGCGCACTTCTCCGACACCCACCTCGACGGCAGCCAGCACCGGGCCGGCCGGGCCGCCACCGTCATGGCCTACCTGGACGGCCTGGCGCTGCGGCTGGACGCGATCCTGGTCACCGGCGACATCGCCGACCACGGCCTGCCCGCCGAGTACGAGCAGGCCCGGAACATCCTGTCCTCCTCCGCCCACCCGGTGTTCTGCTGTCCAGGCAACCATGACGACCGGGCCGCCTTCCGCACGGTGCTGCTCGGCGCGGACGGCGGCGCGGGCCCGGCCGCCGCCCCGGTCAACCAGGTGCACCACGCGCCAGGCGCGACCTTCGCGCTGTGCGACTCCACCATCCCCGGCCGCGACGGCGGGCAGCTGGCCGAGGAGACCCTCGGCTGGCTGGACGGCCAGCTGGCCGGGCGGCCGGATGTCCCGGCCTTCGTGGCCTTCCATCACCCGCCCGTCCGCCTGCACAGCCCGGTCGTAGACCCGATCCGGCAGTCCGGCGAGGACCGGCTGGCCCGCCTGCTGGACCGGCACCCCCAGGTCGCCGCGGTGCTGTGCGGCCACGCGCACACGGCGGCCAGCACCGCTTTCGCCGGCCGGCCGCTGCTGGCGGGCCCCGGGGTGGCGTCCACCCTGCTGCTGCCGTGGGAGCGCGGCGGCATCGCCGATGAGCAGGCACCGGTGACGGTCGCCTTCCACCTCCTCGATGAGCAGGGCCGGGTGACCACGCACTACCGCACCGTCCCGGCGGACGACCCCGGTTAGGGACCTTCGCCTCTCAGGGAAGAGCCGCCGGGTGTGCCAGCGTGATGGGTCATGCGGGCACATCGGGCGACGGACCGGCCGGCGAGCGCCGCGCCGGCCGCTGACGCCGGTCTGTGGCCCGCCGCCGCCCGGGTGCTCAGCAGCCAGCCAGCGGCCGGGCTGGCGGTCGGGGTGGTCCGCGGCGGAACCCCCGGCTGGTTCCACGGGCACGGCGTCGCGGACATCGAGGCAGGCACGGCGGTGGACGAGGACACCGTCTTCCGGATCGACTCAGTCACCAAGACCATGACCGCGATCGCGGTCATGCAGCTGTCCGAGCAGGGACTGGTGGACCTGGACGCGCCCGCCAGCGACTACCTGCGCGCCTACCGGCTGGTCCCCGCCAGGGCCGGCTTCCGCCCGGCCACCCTGCGGCACCTGCTGACCCATACCGCCGGTGTCCGGGCGGCGCGCACGCCCGCCGACCTGCTCCGGCCCGTCATGGGCTGGGGCGTGCGGGCCGGGCGCCCGGTGCCCTCACTCGCCCGGTACTACCGGGACGGCCTGCACATCGACACCGCGCCCGGCACCAGGTGGGCCTACTCCAACCACGGGTTCGCCACCCTCGGCCAGATCGTCGAGGACGTCAGCGGGGTCCCGTTCGCCGCCTACCTGCGCGAGCGGGTGTTCGGCCCGCTCGGCATGGACAGCACCGACCTCACCCGGTCCGCGCGGGTGCGGGCCCGCCTCGCCACCGGCTACCAGGTGCACTCCCGCGGGCTCAGGCCGGTCACCGACTACGAGATGGTGCCGGCGGGCGGCGGCGCGGTCTACTCCACCGCCCGGGACCTGGCCCGCTATGTGGCGGCGCTGCTGAACGGCGGCGCCGGCCCGCACGGCAGGCTGCTCCGGCCGGACACGCTCGCCCGCATGTTCGAGCCGCACTACCAGCCCGACCCCCGGATCCCGGGCATGGGCCTGGGATTCTTCCGGGACGAGATCGCCGGGCACCGGACCGTCGGCCATGACGGCATCTGGACGGGCTTCCACGCCGCCATGCTGCTCGCCCCGGACGACGGGGCCGGCGTCGTCGCGCTCGCCAACACCGGGCCGTTCAATCCGTTCGCGGCGCCGGTGCCGGTCGCCCACGCGGTTCTGCGCAGCCTGCTCGGCCTGCCCGATGACACGGTCCGCACCAGCATCCCCGAGCACCCGCAGGTCTGGGGTGAGCTGTGCGGCTGGTACACCCTGGGCCCCGGGGTGCTCACCGACCCCCAGCCCCGGATGCTGCTGGCCGCCGGCGCCGAGGTCGCCGTCCGGCACGGCCAGCTGGTCATCCGCGGGCAGCTTCCGGTCCCCGCGGTGCGCAGGGGCCTGCGCCTCCATCCCGACAGCGACGACCCGGATGTGTTCCGCATCGAGCTCCCGGGGGCGGCGCCGGGCACCTCCCGCATCGTGTTCAGCCGCGGCCCGGGCGGCGACGTCACGGCCCTGCACCTGGGTGCCCAGCCGATCACCCTGCACAAGCGGCCCGCGGTGCGCAACCCCAGGCCCTGGGTCACCGGCGCGGCGGCCGCCGGGGCCGCCGCACTCGCCGCCCGCCGCGTCCGCGCCCGGCGCCGCTGAGCCGGGCTGTCAGCCCGCCGCCTGCGGTTCCCCGCGTTCGGCCGCCTGCGGCTCCCCGCCTTCCGCCGCCTGCGGTTCCCCGCTGCCCTGCCTGCGGAAGGCGAGCGCGGCGGCCATGGCGAACAGCGGCACCGCCGGCAGGGCGTACCGGTAGGCGTACTCGTGCTCCGCGATCGGCAGCACGATGATGACGACAGCGGACAGCCACAGCAGGATCGCGGCCGCGGACCGGCGGCGCGGCAGCGCGATCCCCGCCAGCCCGGCCAGCGCGATCAGGCCCAGCCCGAACCCGGGCAGGAAGATCAGGTGCTGGTACTTCCGCATCAGGTAGGCGTAGGGCCCGTGCTGCTGGGCCGTGAAGTGGGAGCCGTCCCGGATGAGGGGGGCGAGGCCCGCCGTGCTGCCGGTGTAGTCCTGCACCGCGGCCAGGGCATAGCCCAGGTGCTGCCGGTCCATGACGAACGGCGGCTGGCTGCCCGGGAAGTGCAGGGTCGCGTCGTTGCGGGTGAACGGCTTGATCGTCTCGCCGGCGACTGTGCTGGCGTACGCGAGCGGCTGCGCCTTGATCGCCAGGACCGCGAACCGCAGCGCCCGCGTGTTGTTCGCGGCGGTGAACGGAACCTTGTCCGGCACCGTCCCGGCCGGGGCAGCGTGCCACCAGGGCCAGGACAGGCCCGGCATCCACAGGTACCACTTGGGCGGCGGCCGCTTCGCCGGATCGGCCTGCGCCAGGAAGCCGTGCTGCGCGGTCGGGCAGAGCTGCCGCAGGTCGGCGGGCGGCTTGATGACCGAGCAGTCAGCGAACGACATCGTCCGCGACCACAGGAACAGCCCGTTGCTCTGTGACATGTTGACCGAGCCGTGCACGGCCGCGAACCAGCCCATGTAGCCGAGGACGGGCAGCGCCCCGGCCGCCAGCGCCGTGCCCGCCCGCCGCCAGCCCGCCCGGCGCAGCAGCAGGAACAGCGGGATGGCGATGACCAGCGGCAGGGTGGTGGGCCGCACGATCGCGGAGGTCCCCATCAGCAGCCCGGCCGCCGCTGACCTGGCCAGCGACGGGGATCCCAGCAGCAGCACGCCCAGGGCGGCCACCATCAGCGCCATGGCCAGCAGATCCGACATGATGAGCGTTTCGGTGAGCATGAACGCCGGCAGGAAGAGCGCCGGGGCCGCGCCCAGGGTGGCCCCCCAGGCCGGCAGGCCATGACGCCGCAGCACCGCGTAGGCCATGGTGGCGATGCCGAGCCCCATGAGGTGCTGCAGCGCGACCACGGCGGCCAGCGAGTGCAGCGGGCGCAGCAGCCACAGGAAGAGCGAGTACCCGCTGGGGTTGACCAGGTCAGGGGAGATGTGGCTGGCGCCCCACAGGTAGTCGTAGCTGTCCATCCGGAACAGGATGGCGGGCTGGAATCCCAGCATGGCCACGACCCGGGGAACCGACGCGGCTAGCAGGGCAAGGGCGAAGAGCCAGTGGCGGCGGGCGAAGCCCCGCAGGCCCGGCGCGGGGATCCCTGGTGCGGGCTGCGGCTCCGGCTCCGGGGTGGCGGCTGGCTCGCTCATGGTGACGGCATCGGTGTCCGAGGCCGGCTGGTTGCTGAGCGTCGTCTTCTCCTTGTCCTCACTGCTCTGCCCGGCCCTCCCCAAGCCAGGAATCGTATCGTAATGATCACCCATTGACCGGTTAACGCATGCGAAACGCGGATAAGGCCGTGCTGCGGTCACCGTCTCGCTACAGACCGCCGGCGACGCGGAGCACGGCGCCGGTGACGTAGGCGGCCTCGGGCCCGAGCAGCCAGGCGATGGCCGGGGCGACCTCGTCAGGCTCACCGGCCCGGCCGAGCGGTATGCGCCCGGCGATCCGGTCGGGGCGGCCCGGGTCCCCGGCTGCCGCGTGGATACCCGTGCGGATGGTCCCGGGGGCCACCGCGTTGACGCGGACCTGGCCGGCGGCCAGTTCCCTGGCCAGGCCGACGGTGACGGCCTCGACCGCTGCCTTGGCCGCGGCGTAGTGGACGTACTCATGGGGAGAGCCGAGGGTGGCCGCGGCGGAGGAGACGTTGACGATGGCCCCGCCGCGGCCGCCGCGGTCCACCGGCATGACCTGGCCGGCCTGCCGGGCGCACAGGACCACGCCGAGGAAGTTGACGTCGATGACGTCCCGGATCACCGGCACCGGGGTGTCGGCCAGATCACCCAGGTGGACGGTGGCGCCGGCGTTGTTCACCACGCCGGTCACCACGCCCAGCCGGTCGGCGGTGAGCGAGAACAGCCGTTCCACGTCGTCTTCGTGCGTGACGTCCGCCCTGGCCAGCAGGCACCGGGCCCCGGCCGCCCGGACCCGGGCGGCGGCCTGCTGGGCGGCGCCCTCGTCCTGGCGGTAGGCCAGCGTGAGGTCATGACCGGCCCGGGCCAGGCGGACGGCGGTGGCGGCGCCGATGCCGCGGGTGCCGCCGGTGATGATCGTGACCGGCCGGTCAGCGTTCTGCATGGGCTGGCTCCTCGTGTGCTGCCGCGGTGCCGCCGGCGAGCAGGGCCGCGATCTCTCCCGCGGTCCACGATCCCCGGGCTCCCGGGAGACCGGACAGGTAACCGGCTGTCTGCCGCGGATCCCACCCGTGGGCCTGGCCCAGTCCCTGCCCGAGTGTCCGCAGATACCGGGAGCTGGGCCTGAGCAGCGGCACGTCAGCCATTCCCCAGGGGGCGGTGAACGTCACCATGGGCACCCCGCCGTCCCGGCCGGCGCAGATCAGGGTCTCGTACCGGCCGCGCCCGAGCTGGGCGCGCCCGGCGGCGGCCACCTCGGTGAGGTCGAGGTCCGCGCCCGGGTCCCGGTACATTTCCTGCGCCGCCACGTCGGAGAACTGCTGGGCCGTGATCAGGTAGCCGCGGGCAGCCGCCCTTCCCGGGGCGTCAGGGTCATACAGTGCCCGGCCGCCGCCCCACACCTGTGACTGCGTCGCGAAGTAGACGCCGCCCGGAATCCAGACGGGCCTGCTGGCCCGGGGCAGGCTGCGGTCGCGTGCTCCCGGGTGGCAGAGGGCCGCCCCGGGCGGCCGCCCCCCGCGCAGGTAGCAGCTGAAGCGCCCGGCACTCAGATTGGAGCCGTAGGCGACGTACCAGACCAGGCCGCTCACGACCCGGCGCCGAGATACTTGAGCACGGCGAGCACGCGCCGGTGATCGCCGCTGGTAGGCGGGAGGTCGAGCTTCGCGAAGATGTTGGTGACGTACTTCTCCACCGCGCTCGGGCTGACCTTCAGCAGCCCG
>JBLMWU010000002.1:0-26385 GCA_050257395.1 Gemmatimonadota bacterium
GCGGCATTGCGGGGGCCGGGAGCCCCGCCGCTGAGGCGGGCGCAGCCATGTGCCAGGGCGCGGCCTTCCTGGCCGGTCAGCGTGATGCACCAGCGGGTCGCCTCGTGGGCCGCGAGCTGACAGGCAAGCGCCTGAGCATCGCCTGCAGACACGGGCCCGAAGCCGGCCACCTCACCCGGAGCGGCTCCGTCAAGCAGTGCCGTCAGAGGCATGGTGAGATGCACAGTTCCGGCGAATGACGCGGCGGCCGGGGACCGGGCCTCGCCTGAGTCTGCTTGGGTTGAGCCTGCTTCGGGCGAACCTGCTTCGGATTGGCCGGCTGTCCGCGGACTGGCGGCGCCCAGGCCCGGGGCACCCGGGCTAGCAGAGCAGGGGACACCAGGGCTGGGGGCGTCCGGGATCTGGCTGCTGATGATGGCATCGGGGGAGAAGCCAGCCAGCAGCCCGGTGTAGGCACAGGCGCGGAGCTGGTCAAGGGTGCCCGCCACGCCCGCCGCCTGCAGACGGCGGGCAATGCTGCTGATGTGCCGGTCCGCCGCGAGCACCTCGGCTGGCGGCAGGTCGCGGCCGGCCAGAGCGGCAGTGCCGGCTGGTTCGTCCCAGATCTCGACGCGGGCTTCCTGCTGGGCCGCCTCGCGCCGGCCGCGGGCCGCGCCAGGATCCGCGGCCAGCACGGCGCGGCGGGCGGCGGCGCGAAGCTGGCCGGTGGTCTGGCCGGGGGCGCGGCCGATGATCACAGCCTCCACGGCCCTGGCATGGGCGGGATCCAGGCCGGTGAGCTCGTCCACGATGACGCCGGCCTTCGCGCGGTCGATTTCCCCGGCTGCCAGGGCCGACCTGGTCAGCGGCAGTTCACCCAGGCGGACGGCAAAACCGAGCAGCAGGCCGGCGGCCCGCATGGTCAGCGTCAGCGGCGGCGCGATCTCATCACCGATGTGCTCGGCCAGTTCCGGGTCGGCGCCAGCGTCTACCTGGGCGAGCCGGCGCCGGTTGAGCTCGGCGACGGCTGCTGCCTCGCCAGCGGACGCCCAGGAGGCCAGCCGCCGCCAGGCGGTCATGAGCCCGATGAGCGCGTCGTCGCTGATCCGGCTCAGCCCGTCCGCCCATTCCCGGGCGGCGAGCCCGGCCAGGACCGGCCCGGGCGCCAGCCGGTCCGCCGCCCCGCCGGTGCAGAACCGCGCGCCCGCTGGGCTGGCCGGGGCGGCCGTGCCGGAACGCGATGCGGCCAGGATCGCGGCAACTTCTCCGCGGCCGTCCTGCCATTGGTCACTGCGGGCCGGGGGGTCGGTGTCCGGATCAGGGACCAGGCCCCACAGCTCCTCGTCAGTGGGAGGAGCGTCATGCCGCCGGAGCAGCGCGTACCAGCGGAACTCCTCGTCGGCCGCGTCATCCGCGGTGAGCCGCGATGGCACTGCGCAAGCGGCTAAAGGCATCCGTCCCTCCCCTCATCAGGAATATTACCGAAAACCAGTTCGATTAATGTCATGCTAGCCGCCCCCTCCGACATTCTGTCCCGCCGCGGTACGCGCACCGGGCGCCGCCCGCTGTTGCCTGCGAAGCTGTTGCCTGCGCCGCTGTGCGGCGGCCTAACAGGCGGGCGGCGTGCGGGAGCGGCCGCGGGATGAAAGCGGGCGCGGAACCGTGAGGAGCGGAACCGGGGGGAGCGGAACCGCGGGGGCCGGTGAGAGCGTTTCCGGGTCGCCGGCCGGCTTGCTCGCCGCTACTTGACCTTGGCGAAGAGTTGCTGCTCGAGGGTCTGCTCGGCGGTGAGGCTCGCGGTGGACACCACCAGGATCTCCACGGAGCCCTGGCGGGCAACCAGTGTGTTCACGTCCGGCAGGCTCAGCGGCATGTGCTTGACGTTGATGAACGCCTCGTCGCCGAAACCGGGGTAGCTCTTAGTCCGCTGGCCGGTCGCGTCGAAGGCCTTCCGTTCGACCGCGAATATGGCCGCGCTGTCGCCGGTCTGGATCCGGATCTCCACGGCCCCGGCCTTCGTGCCCTTGTACTCGCACGCGGTCGCGCTGCCCGCGGTCGTCTGCGAGGGGGCCCCGAGGTCGGTGCCGAGCGCCGAGTTCACGAGCGAGGCGGGCGCCAGATCACAGGTCACCTGGGCTGCCCCCGCCCCGCCCGCGGCCGGGCTGGCCGGCGGCGCGCTCGCATTTCCGGTGGCGGGCCCACCGCCACCGCCGCATCCGGCAAGCAGCAAAGCTGAGGTGAAGGCGAGGGCAACCGGGCGAAAGATCTGCACGGCCCGGCATAGTACGCATGCCGGATCATACTTCGCAATATGGCAGCTACCGCCCACGCGGCTGCCGTCACGCGGGTACCGCCCGGGCCGGACCGCGCTGCCTACGATCCTGGTATGGCGGCGGAACGGGACTGGCGGGCATGGCACCAGAGGTATGACGACCCGGAATCACCGATGGCCCGGCGGCTGGCGGTGGTCCAGGCCCGGATCGGCGACGCGCTGTCCGCCGCGCCGCCCGGGCCGCTGCGCCTGGTCAGCATGTGCGCGGGGGAGGGCCGTGACGTCATCCCGGTGCTGGCCGGCCATGCGCGCGGGCGCGACGTCCGGGCCCGGCTGGTGGAGCTCGACCCGGTGCTCGCGGCGGCGGCCCGGCGGTCGGCGGCGGCGGCCGGGCTGGACCGGGTGGAGGTCGCGACCGGCGACGCGGGCCTGACCGACGCGTACGCAGGCCTGGTACCAGCGGACATCGTGCTGGCGTGCGGCGTGTTCGGGAACATCAGCGAGGCCGACGTGGAGCACACGATCGCCAGCTGCGCGCAGCTGTGTGCGGCTGGCGGCACCGTGGTGTGGACGCGGCACCGGCTGGCCCCCGACCTGGTGCCGCGGATATGCGAGTGGTTCGCCGGGCAGAGCTTCAGCCTGAGCTGGCTCTCGGATCCCGGGGAGACGTTCGGGGTGGGCGTGCACCGGTTCGCCGGTCAGCCGCAGCCGCTGCGGGCCGGGTCCCGCATGTTCGCGTTCAGGGCCGGCTGACGAAAGAACGGCCGGCGCGCAGCCCGGCTACCGCGGGCAGGGGATGACCGGGCCGCGGATCAGGCCGATCCGGCACTGGTGCTTCATCGCGCGTTCGCTGGAGCTCTGTGACGTCGTGACGGGAACGCCGCGGTGGCTGCCGGAAAAGGAGATCGCGAGAGCGCACAGCATCGCGGTGAGCGCGGCGGGCAGCAGCAGCAGCGCGCGGACGCGGGCGGCGGGCCGCCGGGACACCCGGCGGGCGACGGTCACCACCGGCAGCAGCCGGTCGGCGATCGGCCGGGGCTTGATCTGCTCGAGCCAGGGCATGGCCTCGTCGCGGGCGAGGCGGCCAAAGATCACGAAACGTGACGAAAGGGCGGGGTCAGATTCTCTGAGCCCGCCCTCAATCTTCACCAGAATGCGCTGCTGTGCGGCGGGCAAGCTCATCGTGACCTCTCATAAATGCCTCTGGCTGTTCCCTGTGCGGCACAGGCTACCCGCGCGTTAACGGCCTAGACGGGCCAGTTAAGAAAGCCGTCACCAATTACTTAAAGTAATGGCGTGGGTGTCTCCGCCCGATCAGCCCGCGGTGCCACGGGCGTGTCCTCCTGCCCCTGCCGTCACTCACGGCGCTGTCTGCCTGGTGGAATCTGTGGAGGTTTGTTGGATTATGGCGAACGGGCTTCGCCGGGCGGATGACCGCGTTCACAAGGGAGTCACCCTCTGGTTAGGTCCGGTGGCATTACGTGCCTTTGGAGATGAACGGGTGCGGGCTGGCTCAGTCAGCCTGCGAGCGGGGATCCGCCACCAGGGTCCAGGGCAGCGGCGGGCTGTGCCACAGGGCCGAGCCGGACCTGCCCGGGCACAGCACGGTGCCGGGCAGGGCCCGGGTGGTGTTGGAGGCGATCACCCGGCCGCTGCCGCTGACCAGGGCGGCAGCGCCGGGCAGCCTGGCCAGCGCGAGCAGTGCCAGCCGTTCCACCTCCTCGGCGAGGATGTCCGCGCCGGCCACCCCGGCGAACCTGCCGCCGAGGCGCAGCGGCACCGACACGGTGAACGTGTACTGGCGGGTGCAGATGTAGTCCACGTAAGGGCCGGTGACCGACCAGGACCCGGTTTGCTGCGGCTCGCGGTACCAGGCGGTGGAGGTGTAGTCGTAGAACTCCGCGGACTGCGGGTCCAGGTCCACGGCGAGCTTGCTGACCTCGCCGGCCGGGGTCACCCACCACCACTCCAGGCAGCGGGCAGCGCCAGCCACCACGCCGGGCGCGAGCACCACCCCGGCCCCGGCGGCGAAGCCCTGGTGGGCGGCGAGGACCTCGGCCACCAGCGGCCGCAGCGGCTCCAGGTCGGCGGGACCGAGCTGGCGGCCGGCCGCCTGCGCGGCGGCGGCCAGGCCCAGCGTGGCGTCGCGCACTTCGGTGACCGACGCCAGCACCTGCCCGACCCGGCCGGTGATGCCCGCCAGCAGCCGCGACGCCTCCCCGGCACCAGCGCTCGCGGTGCTGTCATGGGCGCCGGCGTCCGCCTCCGCGGTACCGGCGCTGGCCTCCGCCGCGCCGGTCATCCGGCGAGCCCGAGCCGGAACTCGAGCAGCCGGCTGGTCTCGGCGGCCACGTGCCGCTCGGCCAGCTCCCGGGCGAGCCCGGGCTCGCCGCGCTCGATGGCGCCGATCAGCGCCCGGTGCTCGGCCGCTGCCGCCGCGGCCTGATCCGCGCCCATGGGCAGCCAGATGAGGTCGCCGATCTCGGACCAGAGCTCCATCTCCCCGGCCGTCAGTCGCGGGGACTGCGCCGCGGCGGCCACCTCGATGTGCAGCCGGGCGTCGGCGCGGCGCCGCTCGGTCGTGGTGGTGGCCGCGCCCAGCCGGGCGGCGTGCTCCCGCAGCGCGGCGATGTCCCCCGGGATGGCCCGCTGGGCCGCCAGCCGGGCCGCCGCGCCCGCCACCGCGGCCCGGTGGTCGCCGATGTCCTGCAGCTCGTGCAGGGACAGCAGCCGCAGCGGCCGCTCCAGCCGCGCCTGGTCGTGATCGTCCGGGGCGCGCACGAACGAGCCGCCGCCCCGCCCGCGCCTGGTCTCGACCAGGCCCAGCTCCCGCAGGCTGGCCAGGGCCTCCCGGAGGGTGACCGGGGACACGCCGAGCTGGCTGGCCAGGCTGCTCTCGGCGGGCAGCCGCTCGCCGTCGGCCAGCAGGCCGAGCCGGATCGCCTGGGTAAGCCGCCGGGTCACGGCGTCCGCGCGGCCACCGGCGTCCAGCGGCGCGAACAGCGTCCGCGTCCGGGCGGTGCTGAGCGCCCGCGGTGGCATAGCCGCCCCTTCCCGCCCGCGTGGCTGCGGAGCGGCTGGCCGGCGCCGCCTGGGCGCCGGGTCACATCCAGGTATCCGCAGCATGCCAGGACGAACACGAACGTGCCAGGCAACTTGACACAAACCTCTATTCCTGTAGGTTATCGCCCACTATCTTCGCCAGCCGCTGACCTGGATGGATACGAGGGCCCGACAGTGGGGGACACACTGCCCAACACCGAAAGCGGGACGCCGGCCGCTGCGCCCGGTGCCCGGCCGGGTGCTGCCGTGCCAGCGGTCAGGCTCACTGGGGTCCGCAAGTCCTACGGGCAGGTCGCGGCGGTCGCCGGGGTGGATCTGGAGATCGCCGAGGGCGAGTTCTTCACCATGGTGGGCCCGTCCGGGTCGGGCAAGACCACCCTGCTGCGGGTGATCGCCGGGTTCGAGCAGCCCGATGCCGGCCGGGTGCAGCTGCGCGGCGCCGACGTCACCCGCCAGCCGCCCTACGCCCGCGACGTCAACACCGTGTTCCAGGACTATGCGCTGTTCCCGCACATGACCGTGCTGGAGAACGTGGAGTACGGCCTGCGGGTGCGCAAGGTGCCCAGGCCCGAGCGGCGGCGGCGGTCCGAGGCCGCGCTGGACATGGTCCGGCTGTCCGGCCTGGGCGGCCGCAAGCCGGTCCAGCTCTCCGGCGGCCAGCGCCAGCGGGTGGCGCTGGCCCGGGCGATCGTCAACGAGCCCGAGGTGCTCCTGCTCGACGAGCCGCTCGGCGCGCTCGACGCCAAGCTCCGGCAGGAGATGCAGCTCGAGCTTAAGCGGATCCAGCGCGACGTGGGGATCAGCTTCATTTACGTCACCCACGACCAGGAGGAGGCGCTCACCATGAGCGACCGCCTGGCCGTGTTCAGCCAGGGCCGGATCGAGCAGCTCGGCACCCCGATCGAGGTGTACGAACGGCCCGCCAGCGACTTCGTGGCCGGCTTCATCGGCATCTCCAACCTGCTGGAGCGCGACGGCCGCCACTTCACGATCCGCCCGGAAAAGGTCCTGCTGCTGGGCAGCGGCGAGCAGGCGCCGGCCGGCAGCCATGTCGAGGACGGCCGGGTGGAGGAGGTCGTCTACCTCGGGATGCTGACCCGGTTCGTGGTGGAGCTCGCCGCTGGCGGGCGGATCACCGCGGTCCGGCAGAACCTCGAGGCCGCGGCCGCGGAGGTGTTCGCGGCCCGCGGCAAGCCGGTAACCGTCGCCTGGCGCGACGACCACACCTATGAAATCGGGAGCAGTTCCGCTGCGCCCGCCGCCCGGAGTGAGGGGATTGGCCAATGAAGAAATGGGCGCGAGGAGGGACGCTGCTCGCGGCGGCGTCCGCGGCGATGCTGATCGCCGCCTGCGGCTCGTCCGGCAGCAGCGGCACCTCCGGCGGGGGTGGCGGCACGGCTGGCCTGACCCCGCCGATGGCGAACACCCCGGTGCCGACCTCGGTGGGCAAGGGTGAGGGCAAGCTCAACCTGATCGCCTGGGAGGGCTACGCCCAGCCGCAGTGGGTCAAGCCGTTCGAGCAGGCCACCGGCTGCCAGGTGAGCGCGAAGTACGCTGGCTCCTCCAGCGAGATGGTCTCCCTGATGGCCAACGGCGGCGGCGGCCAGTACGACCTGGTGTCGGCGTCCGGAGACGCGGACCTGCGGCTGATCTACGGCGGCGACGTCAAGCCGGTCAACATCAACCTGATCCCGTCCTGGAAGAACTTCCACCCCTTCCTGCAGGCGCCCGCGTTCAACACCATCGGCGGCAAGCACTACGGCGTCTCCTATGAGTTCGGCCCGAACGTGCTGCTGTACTCGACCAAGGCCTTCCCGTCCGCGCCCACCTCCTGGTCGGTGCTGTACAGCGGCAAGTACAAGGGCCAGGTCACGGTGCCGAACAACCCGATCCAGATCGCGGACGCGGCGCTGTACCTGGCCAAGACCAAGCCGGGCCTGGGCATCACCGACCCGTACGAGCTGACCCAGGCGCAGTTCAACGCCACGGTGAACCTGCTCAAGCAGCAGCAGCCGCTGATCAAGAAGTACTGGGACCTGGCGTCGCAGGAGATCTCGCTGTTCCAGAGCGGCACCACGGTGGTCGGCGCGGCCTGGCCGTACCAGACCAACACGCTGCAGGCCGCGAAGGCCCCGGTCGCCGACACCATCCCGAGCGAGGGCGCGACCGGCTGGGCCGACACCTGGATGCTGGCGGCCAAGGCGCCGCACCCGAACTGCGCCTACAAGTGGATGCAGTGGGCGACCACCCCGAAGGTCCAGGCGGAGCAGGCGGTCTACTTCGGCGAGACCCCGGCCAACAAGCTGGCCTGCCCGCTCATGAACGCCGAGCAGAAGGGCGCCTGCGCCGCTTACCACGCGGACGCGCCGGAGGCCTACTTCCAGACCATCAAGTTCTGGAAGACGCCGCTGGCCCAGTGCGGCAACGGCAAGAACGACTGCGTGCCGTTCCAGCAGTGGGTGTCGGCCTGGAACCAGATCACCGGGTAGGTCGCTGACCCGATGGCCTCGACCGCGGTCCGCAAGGACCTGTCAGTGGCGGGAATGGCCCGCGTCTCGGCGGCGCTCTGGCGCCGGGCGTGGCTGCGGGCCATTCTCACCCTGAGCCCGCCACTGGCCTGGTTCCTCGTGATCTACCTGGCGTCGCTGGCAGTGATGCTGGTGACCGCGTTCTGGACGGTCAACCCCTTCACGAACGCGCTGGTGCACAGCTGGACGCTCAGCAACTTCCAGCAGATCTTCACCAGCACCTACCTGACCGTCATCGGCCGGACCGTGCTGATGGCGGTGGTGGTGACGGTGACGGACACGATCCTGGCGGTGCCGTTCGCCTACTACATGGCCCGGGTCGCCGCCCCGCGCACCCGGCACCTGCTGTTCACCGCGGTGCTGCTGCCGCTGTGGGCGAGCTACCTGGCCCGGGTGTACGCCTGGATCGTCATCCTGCAGAAGGGCGGCACGCTCAGCTGGGCGCTGGGCAAGCTCGGCGTCAGCGGGGTGAACATCGGCTACACCAACATCGCGATGTGGCTGGTGTTCTCCTACATCTGGCTGCCGTTCATGATCGTGCCGGTGTACGGGGCGCTGGAGCGGATCCCGGACTCGCTGCTGGAGGCCTCCGGTGACCTCGGTGCCCGCGGCTGGCGCACCCTGCGCAGCGTGGTGCTGCCGATGGCGCTGCCGGGCGTGGTGGCCGGATCCATCTTCACGTTCTCGCTCACCCTGGGGGACTTCATCACCCCGCTGCTGGTGGGCGGGGCGAACTCCAACTTCATCGGCAACATCATCTACTCGAACCTGGGCACGGCCGGGAACCTGCCGTTCGCCGCCGCGCTCGCCATCGTGCCGATCGTGATCATGATCGGGTACCTGCTCGGCGCGCGGGCGGCCGGCGCGTTCGAGTCACTCTGACGGGAGGGGCGAGGCAATGGAGGGGCGGCCGGCCCGCTGGGGCCTGCGGATCTGGACCGTGGGTGTGCTGCTGTTCCTCTTCGTCCCGATCGCCACCATCTGCCTGTACGCCTTCAACTCCTCGATCATCCAGACCTGGCCGATCAAGGGGCTCACCTTCCGGTGGTTCTCGGTGGCCTGGCACGACCCGCAGGTCCGGGCCGCGCTCGGGCTGTCGGTCAAGGCCGGCCTGGCGGCCACGGCGGTGGCGCTGGTGCTCGGCTCGGCCGCCGCGTTCGGCGTGCACCGGTTCCGGTTCTTCGGGCGCGAAGCCGTGTCGCTGCTGCTGGTGCTGCCGCTGTCGCTGCCCGGGATCATCACCGGGATCGCGCTGAACTCGGCGTTCAGCTTCGCGGGGGTGGGGCTGTCGCTGATGACGATCATCATCGGGCACGCCACGTTCTGCATCGTGGTCGTGTACAACAACGTGATCGCCCGGCTGCGGCGGATGTCCGGCTCGGTCTACGAGGCCGCCTCCGACCTGGGCGCGCACGGGCTCTTCACGTTCCGCACGGTGACCCTGCCGATGCTGTCCACCGCGCTGGTCTCCGGGGCGCTGCTGGCGTTCGCGCTGTCCTTCGACGAGGTCATCGTCACCACCTTCACCGCGGGCGCGCAGAACACCCTGCCGCTGTGGATCTTCGGCGCCATCCGGCTCGGCCAGCAGCTGCCCGAGGTCAACGTGGTGGTGACCTTCGTGCTGCTGCTGACCCTGATCCCGGTGGGGATCGCGGCCCGGCTCACCGGCGGCGGCGGCATCACCCGCGCCTCCGCGGGCACGGCAGGCGTGGCGGCGGCGGAGGACCAGGCCGCCGCCGACCTGGCCCTGGCCGAGGAACCGGGGCTGTAGCAGCCGCCCGGGTCAGATGCCCGCCGCGCCGACCAGCGAGCCGATGCCGTAGGTCACGCCCATGGCGACCGCGCCGCCGAGCACGTTGCGGGCCACCGCGGGCAGGTGCGGCGCCTTGCCGAGCGCCGCGCTGATGTTCCCGGTCAGCATCAGCGCGACCAGCGAGATCACCAAGGTGACGGCGACCCGCGCCGCGGCCGGGATGAGCGCGATCGCCAGCAGCGGCAGCGCCGCGCCGATCGCGAACGACAGGAAGCTGGCGCCGGCCGCCTGCCACGGGCTCACCAGATCATGCGGGTCGATGCCGAGCTCGGCCTCGGCGTGGGCGCCCAGCGCGTCGTGCGCGGTGAGCTGCTCGGCCACTTCCCTGGCCAGCTCCGGGCTGAGGCCCTTGCGCTGGTAGATGCCGGTCAGCTCGTCCAGCTCGTCGTGCGGCGTCTCGCGCAGCTCACGCCGCTCCAGCGCGAGCATGGCCCGCTCGGAGTCCCGCTGGCTGCTGACCGACACGTACTCGCCCGCGGCCATCGATAGCGAGCCCGCGAACAGCCCGGCCAGCCCGGCGGTGACGATGGCCGAGTGGGACGTGGTGGCGCCCGCCACCCCCAGCACCAGGCTGGCCGTGGACACGATGCCGTCGTTGGCCCCGAGCACCCCGGCGCGCAGCCAGTTGAGACGGCCCGCCAGCCCTTCGCCGTGCGGCTCCTCCTCGCCGCCCGGCGGGTGCCCCGGACCGTCTCCGGTGCTGCTGGCGCTGCTGGTGCTGCCCGTTTCGCCCATGATCTCCAGCCTAGGGGTGGTCAGGATGGTCACGCTGGCCGCCGTCCTCCGGGATGGCCACGTCGATGTCCTCCTCGGGGCGGCGCTGCTGGGACCGGGCGTAGAGCGCGAGCGCCTTGCGGTCCGGCCCGGTCAGCGGCGGCGGGGCCAGGCTCCGCGGCCACAGCCGGTGGCTGCGGACCACGCTCACCTCCACCGCGTAGAGGGTGAACTGCGCCTCCAGGAACAGCCAGGCGATCAGGCCGAGCACCAGCCCGAACACCCCGTACAGGGACGACGCGTGGGCCAGCTGGTGGCTCACGATCCAGGTGCCCAGCGTCTGCAGCACCTGCCACATGGCCGCGGACAGCAGCGCGCCCAGGAACAGCTCGCGGGTGCCGACGTCGCGGACAGTGGCGAGCCGGAACGCCAGCCAGAAGACCCCCACGTTCAGGATGAACGAGACCGCGATCGCGCCGGCCGCGGCTACCGGGCCGGGCAGCACCGACGCGCCGGCCGCCAGGCCGGACAGGGTGCTGGTGGTGACGATCCCGATCCCCACCACCAGGATCAGCCCGATGCCGCGCAGCTGGTCCCAGGGGAACCCGGGCCGCCGGGCCAGCGGGACCTCCCACACGGTGTTGAGCGCGTTCATCATCGCGTTCGCGACGCCCCGCGCGCCGAGGAAGGTCAGGATCAGCCCGATGGCCAGGGCGACCCCGGTCTGGTTCAGCGAGTTGATGTTCTTGCGCAGCTCCGGGCCGATCACCGGGAACTGGCCGAACGCGGAGTTCAGCAGCTGGTTGCGCAGCGCCGGGTCGCCCTTGAGCACCAGGTCGAGCACGGTCACGAACACCAGCAGCAGCGGGAACAGCGACGCGAAGGTGTAGTAGGCGACCAGCGCGGCCAGGTTGCCGGCCTGGTCGTCGCCGAACTTCTTCCACACCGCGACCGCGAACGCCAGCCAGGGCCGCTGGCGCTGCGCGCGGTCGACGGCGCGGATAATCCGCTCAGCCGGGTTCATGCCGGCTGTCTACCCCGGCAGCGGCAGGTCAGTCGAGCAGTTCGACCGTGACGAACCGGATGGGCGTGTCACCCGCGTTCTCGAAGTCGTGGATCATCGGGTCGCCGGGGGAGTGCTCGGAGTAGTTCGTGTCGCCGACGTGGTACTCCCGGGTGATCACGGTCCCGTCCGCGCTGCGCTGGCGGCCGATGCCGCCGTCCACCACGGTCCAGAAGTAGCGGCGCGTGTGGGCGTGGAACGGGCCGCGCTCGCCCGGCTGCAGCCGCACCTCCCACACCCGGATCCGGTCGTTCTCGAACCACAGCCGGGTGCCCACCTCGAGGTTGCCGGGCGCCGCGGTGAGCTCGGCGGCGAACTCCGCCGGGTCGAAGCTGCCCTCGTGCAGCACGGTGGTGGCCATTCTGCTTCCTCTTTCCTCTGCTCCCGGCCTGCGGCCGGTCGTCACGTCGCTGTCTAGTTGCCTGGCTCGTAGAGCCCGAAGATGAGCCGCGGGTCCCCCGGCCGGAAGGTGCCGGTGACCTGCGAGCTGTCGCCGACCTCCCGGGTGCGGGCGAGCAGCTGGCGGCCGAGCGCGAGCTGGCGCCGTTCCCAGGCGGCCAGCGCGGCCGGGATGTCGCCGCCCGCCGCGGTCAGCGCGTCGGCGAGGGCCCAGCCGTCGGCGGCGGCCTTGGCCGTGCCCGCCGCGGCGTGCGGCCGGGCGGCGAACGCGGCGTCGCCGATCAGGCAGACCCGGCCGAACGCCATCCGCGGCACCTCGATGTCGTAGACGACCTGCACGAACGGTTCCGCGATGGCGGTCACCACCTCGGCGATCGGCTCGGCGAACACCTCGGCGGCCGTGCGCCGCATGCGGATCACCGCCTCGTCGGTGGCGGCGCCCGGCGGCAGCGACACCGGCCGGCGCACCCCGTCGCGGCCCGTCATCAGGCGGTCCAGGTCGGCACCGGGTTCGGTGTTCACATACCAGACGATGTTGATCAGCCGGTCACCCTCGGTCAGCGCGCCGTCCGGCCCCGGGATGGGGTAGACGAGGATGTGGCTGCGCTCCAGCACCTGGTAGGTGAGCGCGTCGTCGAAGGCCTTGCGGGCCGCGGCCGACAGCTCCCGCTCGGGGAGCGTGCCGCGCCACGCCACGTATCCCGCGTAGGCGGGCCGCACCTCCGGCAGCAGCCTGGCCCGCGCGGCCGAGTTGACCCCGTCCGCGCACACCAGCAGGTCGGCCTCGGCCCGGAAGCCGTCCGCCAGCGTCACGCTCACCCCGTCGCCGGCCGCGCCGAAGCTGGTCACGTCCGCGCCGAGCAGGTACCTGCCAGCATCGAACAGGCCGAGCAGGGCCCGGTAGATGGTGGTCCACGAGGAGAACCGGTACCGGTGCCGCTGCTCGTGCCGGATCGTGCCGTCGCGGTTGAGGAACCGGATCCAGCCGGTGGACGAGCACACGTCCGAAGGCTGGTAGCCGCCGCGCTCGGTCAGGTAGCGCAGGGTGGCGTCGAGGGCGGCGATGCCGGCCCCGCGGGCCTGCAGCGAGGACGGCGACCGCTCGAACACGCGGACGTCACAGCCCGCGTCCCGCAGCACCAGCGCCGCGGTCAGCCCGCCGACCGAGCCACCCATGACGATGACCCGGGGCATGGCTGGCATGTCAGGGCTGGCCGAAGGTGGCGACCTTCGTGACCTTCAGCTCGAACAGGACCCGGCGCTCCTCGAACGAGGGGTCACGCAGGCCGTAGGGCGGGTCGTTGCGGGTGTACTTGACCCAGATCTTGTCCAGCTGATCGGTGACCCGCTGGCCCTCCACCGGGTCGTCCTCGGAGATCTCCCGCGTCACCTCGGTCTTGAGGCTCAGCCAGTGGTAAGTGTTCTCCGGGTTCATCAGCAGGAACGTGGCGTGCGGGTGCTTGCGCAGCCAGTCCACCTTCCGGCGGTGGGTGGCCAGGTTCAGCAGCACGAGGTCGCCCTCGTAGTCGAACCAGACCGGGGTGAGGTTCGGCAGGCCGTCGGCGCCCAGGACGGCCACGATCGCGGTGACCGGCTCGTCCAGCAGCCGCTTGTAGATGGGGTCGAGGTCGGCCAGGCTGGCGACCGGCTGGCGGTCCCCGATGGTGAACTGGCCGGGCTGGGTGCCCGCGGCAACGTCCTTGAACTTCGCGACGGTGATGGCCATGGCGCGCTCCTTTGCGGTGATGGGTCCGATGCTGGCTGGTCGGTTGTCGTGGTCAGGCCGGGTAGCGGCCGATGAGCTGGCGGATGATGACGCTGCGCTGGATGTCGTTGGTGCCTTCGCCGACCACCATCAGCGGGGCGTCGCGGTAGTAGCGCTCGATGTCGAACTCGGCGGAGTAGCCGTAGCCGCCGTGCACCCGGATGGCGTCGGCGGTGACCTGCAGGCACATCTCGGAGGCGAACAGCTTGGCCATGCCCGCCTCCAGGTCGCTGCGCCCGCCCGCGTCCAGGGCGGCGGCGGCCCGGGTGGTGAGCAGGCGGGCCGCTTCCACCTGGGTGGCCATGTCGGCGAGCCGGTGGCCCACCGCCTGGTGCCGCCAGATCGGCTGGCCGAACGTCTCCCGCTGCTGGGCGTAGCGCAGCGAGTCCTCCAGCGCGGCCCGGGCGACCCCCACCGCGCGGGCGGCGACCTGGATCCGGCCCAGCTCCAGGCCGTCCATCATCTGCCGGAAGCCCTGGCCCTCGCCGCCGCCGAGCAGCGCATCGGCCGGGCACGGGTGGCTGTCGAAGACCAGCTCGCAGCTTTCCACGCCCTTGTAGCCGAGCTTGGGCAGGTCACGGGACACGGTGAAGCCCGGGCCCTTGGTTGCGAGCAGGATGCTGATGCCGCGGCTGGCCGGGGCGGCGTCCGGGTCGGTCTTGCACAGCACCGCGGTCAGGTCCGCCATCCGCGCGTTGGTGATCCAGGTCTTGGTGCCGTCCAGCCGGTAGCCGCCGTCGCCGGCCCTGGTCGCCCTGGTGCGGATCGCCTGCAGGTCCGAGCCGCCGGACGGCTCGGTGAGCGCCATGGCGGCCCGCACCTCGCCGGTGGCCATCCGCGGCAGCCAGGTGTCCTTCTGCGCCTGCGTGCCGAACCGGCTGAGCACCCGGGCGATCACGCTGTGCCCGCCCATCGCCCCGGCCAGGCTCATCCAGCCGCGCGCCAGTTCCTCGGTGACCAGCGCGAAGCAGGCCGTGGACACCGCGGCGCCGCCGTAGTCCTGGGGGATGACCAGCCCGTAGACGCCGAGCTCCTTCATGGTCTGGATGAGCTCGGCCGGGTAGGTGTTGGCGTGCTCGAGGTCGCGCGCGACGGGCCGGACGCTGCTGGTGACCCAGTCGCGCACGACGCCGACGATGTCGCGCTCGTCGGGCGGCAGGTCGGAGAGCTCAGGTGCTGGCATGGTGGTGTCGTCTCACAGGAGTGGGCGGCGGCCGGCCGCGCCGCGGGTCAGGTCCAGGATGGCCGGATAGGCGGCCGGGTCCACCCGGGCGTCGATCACCGTGGGTCCTTCCCGGCGCAGCGCCCCGGCAACAGCCCCGCGCAGCGCCGGGACGCTGGTGACGGCCTGGGCGGCGGCACCCAGCGCGGCCGCCGCGCCCGCGAACGACACCGGTGTGTAGTCCACGGCTTCCGGGCCGCCGTGACCGGCCGGCTGCTGTTTGATCTTGATCAGGCTCAGCGAGCTGTCGTTGAGCACCACCACGATGACCTGCAGCCGCAGCCGCACCGCGGTCTCGATCTCCATCAGGGTCATGCCCAGCCCGCCGTCCCCGGTGAACGCGATCACCGGGGTGCCGGGGGCGGACAGCGCCGCGCCGATCGCGGCGGGCAGCGCGTAGCCCATGGTGGCCAGGCCGCTGGAGATGAGCAGCCGGTGCGGCTCGTCCACCTCCCACAGCGGCATCACGGCCAGCATGTGCGCGCCCGCGTCCACGGCGGCGATGGCCTGCGCGGGGGCGGCGGCCCGCACCGCGGCGGCCACCTCCTGCGGCGCCAGCAGCCCGCGGCCGGCGGTGGCGGCGTTGCGCAGCGCGCGGGCGGCCCGCTCGCGGGCCAGCCGGCCGGCGCCCGGCGGCCAGCTGTGCCGGCCGGCCCGGTCTGCGATCAGCGCCAGCGCGGCGGGCAGAGGCGCCACCAGCCCGGTGGCGCCGGTGAACCAGCTGCCGTCCCCGCCAGGCCCGGCGGTCGCGGCGGAGACGGCAGCCGTCTCGGTGACCAGCAGGGTGGCGGCCTGGTAGGCCCAGGCCGCGGGGATCATCTCGGCCGGGTCCACGCCCAGCCCGATGATCAGGTCGGCGGCGGCCAGCACCGGCCACTCCATGGTGCCGCCGGTGATCAGCCCGGCCGCCTCGCCGCCGGAGTCGGGCAGGATGCCCCGCGCCCGGTAGGTGTGCAGGGCCGGGATGCCGCTGCCGGCCAGGGCGGCGCGGACCGCGCCGGTGTGCGCGAACGCGCCGGTTCCCAGCAGCACCGCCGGCCGCCGTGCCCGTGCCAGCGCGTCCGCCAGCGGCCCGAGGTCGTGCCCGGCCTCAGGGCTGATGGGTCTCCCCGGCCGGGTGGAGGGGGCGGTGGTGTCCACCGTGACGATCACCGGCCCGGCCGGGGGCGCGAGCGCGAGCCGCACCGCGTGCCGGGCCGCCCCGCCGGTCCGGGCCGCGCCCACGGTCACCACCGCCTTGGCCACCGACCGGCCGAGCGCGGCCTGGTCGAGCCGCTGGTGGCTGACCCGGGCCGCGTCGGCGGCCGGGACGCTGTCGGCGATGACGACCAGCGGCAGCCGGTCGAGCGCGGCGTGCGCGATCCCGTTCACCGCGCTGGCCAGGCCCGGGCCGCGGGTGACCACCACCGCGCCGGGCGCTCCGGTCAGGTCCGCGCACGCGGCCGCCGTGATGGCGGCGGCGGTCTCGCCGTGGGCCAGCACGAACGGCAGGCCGGCCGCGGCGGCGGCGCCCACCACGTCCAGGTTCGGGCCGCCGCCGGGCACCCCGGTGAGCAGCGGCGTGCCGGCCGCGGCCAGCGCGTCCACCACGGCGGCCGCGGTGTCGCGGGTCACTGCGCGCCCCGCCCGGGCCCGGAGTGGTCCACCCGGCCGCGCAGCTCCAGCCGGTAGGAGTACCGGTCGGGATGGAAGTGGTTGACCGCGAGCTCCAGCGGGGCCAGCTCGTGGTCCCGGTAGAGCCGGTCGATGCGCAGCACCGGCAGGCCCGCCGGGCAGCCGAGCCTGCGGGCGATGTCGGCGGAGGCCGCCACCGCGGTGGCGTTCTGCACGGCGCTGTGGATGGGGTTGCCGCTGACCCGGTCCACCAGGCTGATCATGGTGAAGCGGGCGCGGGCGCCGGGGTCGGCCAGCCCGGCCAGCTCGGGCAGGTCCCGCAGCCGGCGGCCGATGTCCATGGGCACGTGCACCCGCGTGTAGCAGAACGGCACGCCGTCGTGCAGCCGCAGGAACGAGATGCTCATCACGCTGTCCTCGGCGGTACGCAGCTGCTCGGCCAGCGCCACGCTGGCCTGCACGTGCAGCGGCTCCACCACCTGCAGCTCGGTGTCCAGTGAGAGCGCCATCAGGTCGTCGATGCTGCCGAAGGAGCGCAGGTACCGGCCGTCCCCGGGCACCGCGAAGGTGCCGCGGCCGCGGATCCGGAAGATCGCGCCCTCGGAGACCAGCTCCTGGAAGGCCCGGCGGACCGTCTGGCGGCTCAGCCCGGTGGAGGCGACCAGCTCCGCCTCGGTCGGCAGCCGCTGGCCCGGCGGGTACCGCCCGGCCGCGATCGCCTGCCGCAGGTCGGCCGCGAGCTGGCGGTAGGCGCTGATCTCGGCGGGGCCGGCCGGGACAGCGCGCAGCGGCGTGCGGGCGGCGACGGGCAACGGCTCTCCTGCTCTCCGGGAGCGGCGGGCTGACGGCCGGGGAGACGGATCCATCTCCGGTCCGGCTCCGGATTTTCGCGGCTCCGTCTTTAGACGGCCATATTGGGCCGGTGACGGGGCTACGTCAAGATGAGCGGCCGCCGCGCGGCGGTCCCGCGGCCGCGGCCCAGGTTACCGGGCCGCCGTGAAAGACGCGGTCACACCGGGAGCGCTTGACAGGCTGGCGGGCGGGCGGGCTTACTGGGAGGCCGGTGACGATTTGGCCGGTCCAATCGAGACTGGAGAGAGTGCCGTGCCGCAGGTGACCGCCGCCCCGCCGCTGGCCGGGCTGCTGGTGGTGGCGCTGGAGCAGGCGGTCGCCGCCCCGTTCGCCACCCGCCAGCTCGCCGACCTGGGCGCCAGGGTCATCAAGATCGAGCGGCCCGGCCGCGGTGATTTCGCGCGCGACTACGACAGCGCCGCCGGGGACGGCATGTCGAGCTGGTTCGTGTGGCTGAACCGGGGCAAGCAGTCGGTCGTCCTGGACCTCAAGACCGGCCCGGGCCGGGCGGCGCTGGACGCGCTGCTGGCCCGCGCCGACGTGTTCATCTGCAACCTGGCGCCGGACGCCATCGGGCGGCTCGGGCTGGCCGCCGGCGGCCTGGCGGCCCGCTACCCGCGGCTGATCGCCTGCCAGCTCAGCGGGTACGGCGACGACGGGCCCTACGCCGGGCGGAAAGCCTACGACCTGCTGGTGCAGGCGGAGGCCGGGGTGCTGGCGGTCACCGGCACCCCGGGGGAGCCCGCCAAGGCGGGCATCAGCGTGGCCGACATCGCGGGCGGCATGTACGCCTACAGCGGCATCCTCGCCGCGCTGCTGCAGCGCGCGCAGACCGGCCGCGGCAGCGCGGTGACGCTCTCCCTGTTCAGCGCCCTCACCGAGTGGATGTCGCACCCGCTGCTCGCCGCTTCGCTCACCGGGCGCCCGCCCGCGAGGACGGGGGCCCGGCACGCGTCCATCGTTCCGTATGGTGCCTACGCCTCCGCCGACGGCGACGAGATCCTGATCGCGGTGCAGAACGAGGCCGAATGGGAGCGGCTGTGCCGCGGCGTGCTGGACCTGCCCGCGCTGGCCGCCGACCCCCGGTACGCCGGGAACAGCCAGCGGGTCGCCCACCGCGACGAGGTGGAGGAGCGGCTGCGGGCCGCCGCGGCCGCGCTGCCCACCGCTGAGCTGCTGCGGCGGCTGGAGCAGGCCCGGATCGCCTACGGCTCGGTGCGGCCGGTGGAGCAGGTGGTCCGCCATCCGCAGCTCGCGGGCCGGTGGACGGGGATTCCGGCGGGTGAACGGGAGATCAGCGTGCTGGCCCCGCCGGTCCACTTCAGCGGCTTCACGCCGGCCCTCGGCCCGGTCCCGCGCCTCGGCGAGCACACCGCCGCGGTGCTGGCAGAGTTCGTGGGCGGCCAGGGCGGCCCAGGCCCGGCCACGTAGCATGTGCTCCGGGGGGCAATGACCAAGCACAGGGTGACCGGCATCACGCTCGATGCCGAGTACCAGTACCTGGTCGACCAGCTGCCCGACGTCGTCCTGATCGTGACCGACCAGGACATGCGCACCGTGCTGGCTGGCGGCGGGGCCCTGGCGCGCGCTGGCTGGCGGCCCGGTGAGCTGCTGGACCGCCGGCCCCAGGACGTCGTGCCCGAACCGGTCGCCGGTCAGCTCGCCCGGCACCTGACGGCCGCACTGCGCGGCGAGACGTCAGACCTGCCCGCTTTGCCCGGCACCCGGAGCGAGCTGGTGTGGGAGGCCCGGTTCGCGCCGCTGTCCGGCCAGGACGGGGCGGTCAAGGGCGTGCTCATGCTGCTGCGGGACGTGACCCGCCAGCACCGCCTCAGCGAAGGGCTGCGCCAGTCGGAGGAGCGCTTCCGCTCCACGGTCGACGTGCTGCTGGGCGCCTTCGACGTGCTGGTGGACGCCTTCGGCGTGCTGTCAGCGGCGCGGGATTCCCGCGGGGCGATCGTGGACCTGCGGGTGGAGTACGCCAACCCGGCCGCCTGCGAGCTGTTCCGGCGCCGGCCGGAGGACCTGCTGGGGCAGCGGCTGCTGGGCATGCTCCCGTCGCTGGTGCCGCTGGGGGTGTTCGGGAAGCTCGTGCACACCATCGAGACCGGCGAGCCGGTCATCCACCGGGAGCCGTGGTTCCAGGAGGACGCCCTGACCGGGGCGTTCGAGATCCGCGGGGCGAAGCTGGGCGACGGGATCGCGGTGACGCTCCTCGATGTCACCGCCAAGGTGAAGGCGGAGCGGCAGCTGCGGGACTCGGAGGAGCGCTACCGGGTGACGCTGGCGAGCGCCGCTTCCGGGTTCGCGAACGTCGGCCTGGACGGCCGGTTCCTGCGGGTCAACCGCCGCTTCTGCGAGATCACCGGGTACTCCGAGGAGGAACTGCTGGCCCGCAGGTACCAGGACATCACCCATCCCGCCGACATGGACCTCCATGTCGCCAAGGCGCAGCAGGTCGTGTCCGGGCAGATCCCGTGGTACTCGGTGGAGAAGCGCTACCTCCGCAAGGACGGCTCCGCGGTGTGGGTGCTGATCACGGTCGGCGCGCTGCGCGACGATGAGGGCGAGGTCTACCAGTACATCGACACCATCACCGACATCACCGCGCAGAAGCGCGCCCAGGACGAGGTGGCCCGGCTGAACGCCGGGCTGGAGGAGCGGGTGCGGCAGCGCACGGCCGAGCTGGAGCAGGCCAACCGCAGCCTGGGTGACGCCAACCGCGGCCTGGAGCAGGCCAACCGCAACCTGGAGGCGTTCACCTACACCGTCTCGCACGACCTGCGGGCGCCGCTCACCGCGCTCATGGGGTTCAGCGAGATGCTCGGCGAGGAGTGCGGCGGCGGGCTGAGCAGCGCCGGGCGGGAGTACATCGGCCGTATCGAGGCCGCGGGCGAGCACATGGGTGCGCTGATCGACGATCTCCTGTCGCTGTCCCAGGCGAGCCGGGCCGGCATTCACGCGACCACCGTCGACCTCAGCGAGCTCGCCCGCGCCGCCGTCACCGGCCTGCGCCACCGGGATCCGGGCCGGAAGGTCCGGGCCAGCATCGCCGACGGGGTGCGGGTCCAGGGTGACGAACGGCTGCTGCGCACCGTGGTGGAGAACCTGATCGGCAACGCCTGGAAGTTCACCGCGAAAACCCCGGAGGCGGCCATCGAGTTCGGCACGGTCCCGGCCGGGGGCGGGGTCGTGCACGGCTTCGTCCGCGACAACGGCGCCGGGTTCGACCCCGCTGACGCCGGCAAGCTGTTCCGCCCGTTCACCCGGCTGCACTCGGGCGCTGATTTTCCCGGCACCGGGGTCGGGCTGGCCAGCGTCCAGCGCATCGTGGAGCGCCATCACGGCCAGGTCTGGGCCGAGGGCCAGCCGGGCCGCGGCGCGTCGTTCCACTTCACGCTGCCGACCGGGTCACCGGCAGCGGCCGCCGGTGCCGGTGGCGATCAGGTCCCCGCGGCCTGACAGAAAAATCCCGGGTTTGTGTCCCCCTGGCCGGCTATCTCCGCGTCCACCCTGAAACGTAGAATTCTGGACTTGCACCCCCGCTTGCCGGGCGGGCTGGCGGGGGCCTAGATTCGCGAGGGTATGGCCCTGGTTGCCTGGAACGTGCACTACTCGGTGCCGGGGGAGGAGACGCAGTGACCGATGACCTCGACCACACGCGCCGGTACAAGCTCGCGGGGGCGATTCACAGGGGCCGCCGGAAGCCCGGTCTGTCATCGGACGTACTGGGCTGGCCCTGGCACCCCCGCCGCCTGGCGACCGCCCGCTATCGCGGGCAGCACGGCGGCCGGGATGCCGACGGGGAGCTGGCCCAGGGCCGTCCCGCCGCGGCAGACTTATCCGCCCCCCGCGGCCCTGTGGATAAGGCTGTGGGCAGGCTGTGCACAACCACGGGCGGCCTGGCGGCTCAGCTGAGCCCGGGTAACCCCTAGCCGAGATAGCGCTCGATCGCGCTGGCGGTGCGGGGGACGTCGCCGGTGGCGAGGAGGTCCAGCAGGGTGCCGCGCAGCACCGCCAGGGCGAGCGTGCGCTCGGCGGCGCCGGCGGGGGTGTCCCGGTGGCCGGGCGGCTGGGCCTCGGCCAGGACCGCGAGCCAGTCGGCCATGGTCTGCCGGGCGAAGCCCGCCCACGGGCCGTCCGGCTCGGTGAGCGAGCGGGCGTAGGCCTCCGCCCACAGCGTCAGCAGCTTGCGGTGGGAGTCCGCGGCCAGCCACTGCCAGGTGACCCGGACCACGTCCGGCAGCCCGGCGGCGCCCGGCTGCCCGGCCTGGCTGCGGGCCTGCGCCAGGAACGCCAGCTCGTCGGTGCGGGCGCGGCCGAGGATGGCGCGGACCAGGCCCTCCTTGGAGCCGAACAGGAACAGCAGCACCCGGGGGCTGGACCCGATGGCGGCCGCCAGCGGGCGCAGCGACAGGCTGGCCAGGCCGTGGCTGAGCACGTAGCCGTAGGCCCGTTCGAGCAACTCCGCCTGCCGGGCGGAAGGGAGTCGCGCTGTCTGCGTCACAGCGCTACTCTGCCACTGAAACGACTGTTTCAGTAGACCCTGGGGAGCAGCCATGACCAGCACCCGCACTGACCGACCGGCGCAGGCCCGCATCCGCCCGCTGGGCGCGCCGGGGGACCTCGGCTGGGTGGTGATGGCCCACGGCGAGATCTACGCGGCCGAGTACGGCTGGGACGCCTCGTTCGAGGCGCTGGTGGCGCGGATCGTCGCGGACTACGCGGCCGGGCCCGACCCGGCCAGGGAGGGCGCCTGGATCGCGGAACTCGGCGGCCGCCGGGCCGGCTGCGTGTTCTGCGTGGCGGCGGGCGGGAACACGGCCCAGCTGCGGCTGCTGCTGGTGGACCCGGCCGCGCGCGGGCACGGCCTGGGCGGGCGGCTGGTGGACGAATGCCTGGCGTTCGCCCGCGGGGCGGGCTACCGCCGGATGAAGCTGTGGACCAACCACCCGCTGGCGGCCGCCCGGCACCTCTACCTCGCGCGCGGGTTCACCCTGACCGAGGAGGAGCCGCACCGCAGCTACGGGGCCGACCTCATCGGCCAGATCTACGAGCTCGACCTGACCGCCGTGCCAGCGGCCCGGCCCTAGCCGGGGCCGCGCTAGACGGGGACGGCCGCGCCGGAGGTGAGGCGGGCGCCGGGGGAGGCGAGGTACAGGTAGGCGCGGGCGATGTCCGGGATCTTGGGCCAGGACGTGTAGTCGGCGTCCGGCATGGCGGCGCGGTTCGCCGGGGTGTCGATGAGGCTGGGCACGACACAGTTCACGGTGATCCCGGTGCCCCGCACCTCAGCGGCCGCCATCGACACGAGGTGCAGCACGCCCAGCTTGCTGACCGAGTACGCGAACCCGTTGCCCGCCGTCACCGTGGCGGCCCGGCTGGCGGTGTGCACGATCCGGCCCTCACCCGCCGCGGACATGCGCCGCAGCGCATGCTTGCTGACCAGCGCGGCGCTGACCAGGTTGAGCTGCAGCTGCTGGGTGAGCACGGCCGGGTCCAGCTCGGCCAGCGGGGTGCGGCCGGCGAACCCGCCCACCGTGTTGACCACCGCCCACGGCGGCGGGCCGTCGTCGAAGACCGCGGCCAGGGCGGCGTCGTCGAGCACGTCCACCGCCCGGTAGGTCACGCCGTCGAGCCGGTGCCGGTCAGCGGGCTCGTGCCGGTCCAGGCCGGTCACCGTGGCGCCCTCGGCGGCGAAAGCCGCCGCCAGGCCGCCGCCCAGCGCCCCGTTCGCCCCCACCACGACCACGGTCCGTCCGGAGTACCTCGCCCCGGGAGTCTCCTCGGTCATCTGGCCATTCTGCCAGCGTGGCCGGTCAGTCCTTACGGCCGGTGACCGCCAGGGTGGCGCCCAGGCCGATCATGACCAGGCCGCCGGTGCCGCCGACCAGGGCCAGCCGCCGGGGCGAGCGCACGAACCACTCCCGGGCGGTGCCCGCCGCGGTCGCCCACACGCTGTCCAGCACCAGCGCGATCACCGGGAAGATCGCGCCCAGCAGCAGCATCTGCAGCGGCAGGTGGCCGGCGGCCGGGCTGGTGAACTGCGGCAGCGCGACCACGAAGATCACGATCGTCTTGGGGTTGGTCGCGCCGACCACGAACCCGTCCCGCAGCGCCCGCCGCGGCGGCACCGGCTTCACCCGCGCCGCGAGCGCCTCCGCCAGCGACTGGCGGTGCCGGATGGCCTGGGCGCCCAGGTACATCAGGTAGGCCGCGCCCACCCACTTGATCACGGTGAGCGCGAGCACCGAGCGTTCCACCAGCGTGCCGACCCCGAAGGCGACGGCGATCACCTGCAGGTAGACCCCGGCGGAGTTGCCGATCACGGTCAGCAGCGCGCAGCTGCGGCCCACCGTCAGGGCCCGGCTGATCGTGAACAGCACGCTCGGGCCGGGGATCGCGATCAGGACCGTTATCAGCGCGGCGAAGGCCAGCACGTGACTTACCGGGATCATGTGGCTCACCGTAGGTGACGGCCCTGCCGGGCCGGAACTGATTTATCCGCGGAAAAGGCCGTGCACAATCCAGCCGGCTGGACCGCCCCGTGCTCGCGGACTGTCGGCGGCAAGGTCTACGCTGGCCTGGTGCACGGGGAAGCTGACGGCGAGCTGGCGCCTGAAGACCGTTACGATGACCTCGTCACCGAGCTGGTCGGCACCATGGGGGTCACACCGCCCCGGGGCGGCAGCGGCTTCGGCAGGACGGCCCTGCGTTTCCAGGACAAGATCTTCGCGATGCTGGTGCGCGGGCGGCTGGTGGTCAAGCTGCCCGCAGACCGGGTCGATGCCCTGGTGGCCAGCGGGCAGGGGGTCCGGTTCGACGCGAACAAGGGCCGCCCCATGAAGGAGTGGTTCAGCCTGGACCCGGCGTCGGGCCGGGGCTGGCTGTCGCTGGCCAGGGAAGCCCTGGACTTCGCCCGCACCGGCGGCTGACCGGGGCCGCCACGGCCCGGCGCCGCGGCGCTCAGCGCCGGGCGGCGCAGCCGATGCAGGTCGTGGCGGCCGGCCGGGCGGTGAGCCGGGCGGCGCCGATCGGCTGGCCGCATCGCTCGCACACCCCGTAGCTGCCGTCGTCCAGCCTGCGCAGCGCCGCGTCGATGGCCGCCAGATGCTCGCGGGCCTGGCTGAGCAGCGCGGCCACGTGCTGGCGCTCGAACGCGATCGTCGCGCCCTCCGGGTCGTGCTCGTCGTCGGTGTTGGCCTGGCCCGACGCCTCCACGATGCCGCGCAGCTCCCGCTCCAGGGCCGCTGCCCGCGTCAGCGCTTCGGCCCGCTGCGCGGTCAGCAGTTCCCGCGCGTTCACAGCACCGGCGGCAGCCCGAAGGCCGGGAACAACCCGGGGCCGAACGTGGTGATCTCCGCGACGAGCCCGCCGGATGTCCGCAGCACGTCGAGCTTGAACGGCCGGAACGCGGTGTCGCCGGGCCGGCGCAGGTAGCTCGCGGCGGCCGGCATCCGGTTGGCCCGGGTGGGCACCAGCCGCCAGTCGCCTTCCCGGTCCGGCCCGAACGCCCGCTCCAGCAGCGGCGTGAGCGCGTCCCGCCCCTGGTACAGCCACGGGTAGGGCGGCATGGTGACCCTGATGTCCGCCGCCGCGACGGCCAGCGCGGCCTCGGCGTCGTAGCGCTCGTGCGCGTCGATGAACCGGGCCAGCAGGTCCCGCTGCACCTCGTCCGGGTCGCCCGCCTGCCAGTCCGCGCGCTGCGCGGGCAGGTGCTCGCGCAGCGCCGCCCGGGCCCGCTGCAGCGCGCTGTTGGCCGCCGCGACGCTGGTCTGCAGGTGGGACGCGGTCTCGGCGGCGGGCCACCCGAGCACGTCCCGGGCGATCAGCACCGCCCGCTGCCGGGCCGGCAGCACCTGCAGCGCGGCCAGGAATGCCAGCTCGATCGTTTCCCGCCGGACCGCGGCGGCCTCGGGCTGGTCCTCGGCCACCTCGTCCAGCAGCACGTCCGGGTAGGGCTGGAGCCAGGGCACCTCGGCGAACGAGCGCATCGCCGCCGCCTGCCTCGACCTCTTGCGGATCAGGTCGAGGCAGACGTTGGTGGCGATCTGATAGAGCCAGGCCCGCAGCGCGGTGCCGTCGAAGCCCGCCCGGCCGCGCCAGGCGCGCAGGAACGTCTCCTGCACCGCGTCCTCGGCGTCGTCGAACGAGGCGAGCATCCGGTAGCAGTGGACGTGCAGCTCGCGCCGGTGATCCTGCAGGAACGCGGTGAACTCCGGGTCCTCGCCGGTCATGCTCCCGCCCCGGCGTGACCGACCTCCTGCAGCACCCAGGTGTTGCCGTCCGGGTCGGCGAAGTGCGCGAATGAGTTGTAGTCGCTGCGCTGCGGCTCCGGCCCGGGCTGCCACTGCCCGGACTCCATGTGCTGCACCTCGCCGACGTCCACGCCGCGCCTGGCCAGCTCGGCCCGGGCGGCCACGATGTCGGTCACCACCAGGTGCAGCCCGGCCATCGGCCCCGGCGCGGTGCCGAGCCCGATGCCGAACCCGATGGAGCAGGCCGAGCCGGGCGGGGTGACCTGCACCACCCGCATCTGGTCGCCGACCTTCGTGTCCACGTTCAGCTCGAAGCCGGCCCGCTCGGTGTAGAACGCCTTGGCGCGGTCCACGTCGGTGACCGGGATCAGCACCAATTCCAGCCGGTAATCCATGACGAACCCCTCCTCCGGGCCTGCCGCGGGCCGCCTGCCCGCCAGCTTTCTCCCGTGTAACGACGGCCGCCCGGAAAACTCATCGGCCCGCCGATGAGCCCACGACCCGGTCGAGGAGCGCGCAGGCACCGACCGCGCACAGGAAGAAGGCGGCGGCCTCCCACAGCAGCCGGGTTTCGCTGTAGCGGGCAGGCAGCTCCCGGGCCGCCAGCGCGCCGGCCAGGCCAACTGCCAGCGTAAGGGCCATCTGCCCGGCCCAGGCCGCGCGGCGGCCGGGAGCGGCGGCGAGCGCTTCCCGGGCCCCCAGCCAGCCCGCCGCCACGAGCAGCACCAGCGCGACGGCGGCGGCGACGGGGGCCGCGCCGAAGTTCAGGCCGTAACGGACCGGGAGCGAGGGCACGAAGAACAGGACCAGCAGCCAGCCGAACGAACGGCCGATCGTGTCCAC
>JBLMWU010000003.1:0-12174 GCA_050257395.1 Gemmatimonadota bacterium
TCCGTTATCGCGCGAGGCTGGCGAGCAGGAGCGGGTGCTCCATGACGCCGTCACCTTCCTCGCGGCGGCGGCGCATCAGGGCGGCGAGGAAGAGCGGGTGCTCGAAGATCCGCTCGCCGCCACCGCCGCGGCGGCGGCGCGCGAGCATGGCCAGCAGCAGCGGGTGCTCGATGACCTGCTCACCTTCGTCCTCACGGCGGCTGATGAGCGCGGCGAGCTCAGCCGCCTCGGTCATCTGGCTGCGCTCCGTGGTCGTGGTCATGCATCCTCCCCTTTGAGGTAGCCCTGCGGACAGAATCCCGGCCCGGGCAGCCAGCCGCCGCCCGCAGCCTGCTGATGAGGTACCGCCGCATACCTGTCCAGGCCACTCCCCGCCTACCTCACCCGCAGCGGGCGAACTTCCCGGTGAGCCGCTGGCCCGGGGTGCCCCCGCGCGGCGACCCGGGGGCTCAGGCGTTGCGGAGCAGCTTCAGGACGGCCTCTTCCACCGGGCCCTGGGTGGCGAGCTCGCCGTACGCGGCCTCCTCGCCCAGCAGTTCCAGCGCCGGGGCGATGGTGGTCCCCTGCTCGTACAGGTCGATCACGCGCGGGTCGATGTAGGAGGCGCGGGCCACTGCCGGGGTGTTGCCCAGGTACTCGGCGACCTCCCTGACCGCCCGGACCACCGCCCGCTGCCGGCCCGCGGTTCCCGCCGGCACCCGCGACGACACGGCCAGCGCGACCGCCGCCAGCACGGTGGCGTGCCAGGTGCGGAAGTCCTTGGCGCTGAAGCCGTCACCCGCGATCTCGCGGAGGTAGCCGTTGACATCCTCGCTGCGCACGTCGTGCCAGCCGCGCGTGCTGCGGTAGGCCAGCAGCTCCGGGCCGCCGCCCCGGCGGCGCTTGAGCGCCAGCAGCACCCGGCGCACGTCCGGCTCGACCACCGCGTGCTCCCGCTGCTTGCTGCCCTTGGCCGGGTACTCGAAGGTGACCGCCCCGTTGGTGCACGTGACGTGCTCCCGCAGCAGGGTGGCGATGCCGAAGGTCTCGTTCTCCTCCGCGTACTCCTCGCCGCCGAGCCGGAAGAACCCGATGTCGAGCAGGCGCACCGCGGCGGCGAGCACCCGCTCGCGGGTCAGCCCGCGGCCGCCGAGCCGGGCGCAGACCACCTCGCGCAGGTGCGGCAGCCGCTCCGCGAAGTCGAGCGCGTGCTCGTGCTTCTCCCGGTCCCGCTCGGCCCGCCACGCATCGTGGTAGCGGTACTGGCGGCGGCCTGCCGCGTCGGTGCCGACCGCCTGGATGTGGCCGTCCGGCCACGGGCAGATCCAGACGTCCCGCCAGGCCGGCGGGATCACCAGCGCCCTGATCCGGGCCAGGGTGGCCTTGTCGGCGACCTTGTCCCCGGCGGCGTCGAAGTAGCAGAAGCCCCGTCCGTACCGGCGCCTGGTCAGGCCCTCGCCGGACAGGTCCGTCCGGCGGATCCTGGCCATGCCGCTCTGTTTCCCGGCCACTGGCCGGCTATGCATACACCATGACGAAGTACCTGTTCCGGCCGCCGCTGTCCACGCCCGAGTCGCGCGCGGGCCGGCCGCCGGAGCGGCGGACCGAGCGCCGGCCGGGCATGCTCATCGAGCGGGACATCCCGGTCGAGGTCGCCCCGGGCGAGCCGCTGTACGTGGACGTGTACCGGCCCGACAGCACCGAGCCGGCCGCGCCGCTGATCAGCTGGTCGCCGTACGGCAAGCACAACCCGGCGCCGATCGGGATCATCTACCCGAACAGCGGCGTGCTGCCCGAGCACACCTCCGAGCTCACCACGTTCGAGGCCCCGGACCCGCTGTCCTGGGTGCCGCGCGGCTACGCGCTGGTGCTCGCCGACATCCCCGGCACCTGGTACTCGCGCGGCCGGGCCACCTACTGCTCGCCGGAGGAAGCGGCCGCCTTCGCCGAGCTGGTCGAGTGGGCCGGGACGCAGGAGTGGAGCAACGGCCGGGTGGGCATCTCCGGCGTGTCCTACCTGACCACCTCGCAGTGGCGGGTGGCCGAGCTGAACCCGCCGCACCTGGCCGCGATCAACCCGTGGGAAGGCTGGAGCGACACCTACCGGGAAGTGGTGCGGCACGGCGGCATCCCGGAGACCTGGTTCTGGCCGTACATCCAGCAGCGGTGGGGTGCCAGCGTCACCGAGATCGAGGACCTGGCCGCCGAGACCGCCGCCCACCCGTTCTGCGACGAGTTCTGGGACTCCAAGAGCGCGGCGCTGGAACGGATCAAGGTGCCGGCGTTCGTGGTGGCCAGCTGGTCGGACCAGGCGCTGCACACCCGCGGCACCCTGGATGGGTTCCGGCGGATCGGGTCCGAGCACAAGTGGCTGGACGTGCACGGCCGCAAGAAGTGGGCCTACTACTACCTGCCCGAGTCGGTGGCCCGCCAGCAGGCGTTCTTCGACTACTTCCTGCACGGCCGCGGGCCGGGGCCCGCGGACTGGCCGCAGGTCCGGATGGAGGTCCGCCGGTCCTACTACGCGGGCGGCCACCGCACCGCGCGGCAGTGGCCGCCGGCCGAGACCGAGTACGTGCCGCTGTACCTGCGGGCGGGCACCGGGACGCTGGAGCGCGAGCTGCCCGCTGGCGAGGAGCAGGTCAGCTACGACAGCCTGGGCAGCGGCCTGGCGCCCCGGCGGGCGCGGTTCGAGCTGACGTTCACCGAGCCCACCGAGCTGGTCGGGCACATCACCGCGGTGCTGCACATGTCCGCCCCGGACGCGGACGATCTCGACGTGTTCATCGGCCTGTTCAAGCTCGATGCCGGGGGACGGCAGGTGGGTTTCCCGTACTACGCCCAGTTCGAGGACGGCCCGGTGGCGCTCGGCTGGCAGCGGGCCTCCCGCCGGGAACTCGACCCGGACCGGTCCACCCCGTACCTGCCGGTGCTTGCGCACCGGCAGGACCAGCCGGTGCCGCCGGGCGAGGTGGTGCGGCTGGACATCGAAGTGTGGCCGTCCGGCACCCGGTTCGAGCCGGGGGAGCGGCTGCTGCTGGTCGTGCAGGGCAGCGACATCAACCGTTACCCCAAGCCGCTCGTGTACGCGCGGCACGAGGACACGGTCAATCGCGGCCCGCACCTCATCCACACCGGCGGCCGGTACGGCTCCCATCTGCTGGTGCCGGTCCTGCCACCGGCCGGCGGGGCATAGCCGGTGACCGCCGGCCGGGGCCCCCGGGCCGGCTGCGGGGTCCTAGTCGGCGATGGCGTTGACGTCGCCGGCGCTGACGGCTTCCACGCCGTCGAGTTCGCTGAGGCTGGCGGCCAGGTCGTCGACCGGGGATCTGCCGTGCACGTGCAGAGTGACCTGGACCATCGGCAGGGGAGGAGCGGCCTGGCCGTCGCGGGCGGCTATCCCGGCGTGGCCGGTGATCCCGGCGTGGCCGGGGAGCTCGGCCGAGACCTCGTCGATGACGAAGCCCTGGCCCGTGGCGACCCTGAGCACGTCCCGCAGGATGCCCCGCCCGTCGGCGTAACGGACCATGATCGGGGAAATCGCCGTCCCGGACCGGGGGAGCCAGCGGGCCACGTGCTGGAAGGCGAGTGCCACCACGAGGTACATGGCGGTGGCCGTGGCGGCGATGATGGGCAGGCCTGCGCCAGCCGCCATCCCGATTGCGGCTGTCACCCAGACCGCGGCGGCGGTGGTGAGGCCGCGCACCGATCCGCGCTGCACGAAGATGAGGCCCGCACCGAGGAAGCCCACCCCGCTGACGATCTGCGCGGCCACCCGGGACGGGTCGAGCGTGACCCGGCCGGGGAGTACGACGTCGTAGAAACCGAACTTGCTGACCAGCATGAACAAGGCGGCGCCGACCCCGACCAGGGTGTGGGTGCGCAGGCCCGCGCTCTTCTGGCGGATCTCCCGCTCCAGGCCGATGGCCGCCGAGAGGACCAGCGCGACGCCGAGGTCACGGAGCTGGGACCAGCCCTGGGCGGCGGGGTGGCCGGCCAGGGCGAGGCCGGCGGCCAGAACATGCACGGGAAACCACCTGGAAAACGTCGGGAAGCGGGAGGTACCGCCGGGGCGGTCTCCCGTGCCTACCCGCCGCGGGCGCGCCTATTCTGCGGGTTCTGCCCCGTATGGGCGCTTACGGGTTCACGGCGCGGCGGGCGGCAGGGCCGCGGCGAGGGCCCGCAGGGCCGCCGGGAACACCGCGGCGGGCGGCGTGACCAGGCCCGCCCCGACCTGCCCGGTGCCGGCCACCTTGCCCGCCATGCCGGTGTTGATCTGCGGCAGGATCCCGGTACGGGTCACCAGCGTCACGTCGATGCCGGCCGGGGTGCCGCGGAAGTCGAGCGCCGGGATGGCGAACACCGGGTGCTCGGCCAGCGTGATCTCGTACATGCGGCGGGTGCTGGCGAGCGCGTCCGCCACCGTGCCGCCGACCAGGCGCACGATGGCCGGCGCGGTGGCCATGGCGAAGCCGCCGAGCCCGGCCGTCTCGGTGATCGCCGAGTCGCCGATGTCGGGGTTCGCGTCGCCGGGCCCGTACCCGGCGAGGAACAGCCCGTCCGGCACCAGGGCAGGCGCGGTGAACCACTGGCCGCCGGTACCGGAGACCTGGATGCCGAAGTCGGTGCCGTTGCGGGCCATCGCCACCACCAGGCTGGAGCCGGGCACGTCCCGCGCCGCGTCCATCGCCAGCTTGCACGCGGGCATCGCCAGGTTGAGGAAGAAGTGGTCGTTGCCGCCGATGAACGCGGCGGCCGCGGCCACGTCGGCCGCGGGCGACCCGGACCCGATCATGGCGGGCAGCAGGTCCCGCAGGAGCATCAGCGTGCCGGCCCGGTTCCGGTTGTGCGCCTCGTCGCCCATCTGCACCATCTGGGCGAGGATCGCGGTGATGTCCACCGGGCCGTGGGCGCGCACCGCCGCCTGCAGCAGCGGGCCCAGCACCGCCGACATCCAGCGCAGCCGCTCCAGCACCGCCGGGTCATAGGCGCCGTACCGCAGCACCTTGCCCAGGCCCTCGTTCAGCGGGCAGTAGGCCTGCTGCCCGGTCGCCGGGTCCTCCAGCACGTACACCCACATCGACGGGGAGATCACCCCGGCCATCGGGCCGACCGCGCGCCGGTGGTGGCAGGAGTCCAGGGTGAACTGCCCGCGGGCGGCCAGGTCCGCAGCCGCCTCCGGGTCTGCGGCCAGGCCTTCGAGCACGGCCGCGCCCATGAGCGCGCCGCGCAGCGGGCCGGACGCGCGGTCCCAGCCGGCCGGCGGCCCGGCGTGCAGGAACTCGCCGGGCCGCAGCCCCAGCACGTCCCGGGCCGGCCGCACGTCGGCCAGCCACGCCCGGGAGGCGAGCATCCGGCCGGACGCGGCGGCGTTGGCGGCCGCCCGGCGCGGGTCGGCCAGCACGGCGGCGAGGTCTGCCTCGGTGCCCGGCATCGGCGGCGCCCAGTCCACCCGGGTCACCGGCGCGCCCTGTGCCTGCGCGGCGTCCGCCAGCAGGCCGGCCCCGGCGGTGATCAGCCGCAGGTCGCGGCGCAGCAGATCGGTCATGACAGCCCTCTGCCGGGACCGGTGCGGGCGGTCATGGCGTGCCCCCGATGAGGCCGCAGGCGAACCGCGCCGCCGCCGCGTTGGAGGCGAACACGTGCGCCCCCGCCGCCTGCAGCGCCGCGGCCTGCCCGGCCAGGCCCTGCGGGTCGGACCGGGCGCCGATCAGGGAGACCACCACCGGCAGGTCGCGGCCGGCCCGCGCGGCGGCGATCGCCGGGGCCAGCTCGGCGGCCGGGTCGGGGTGCGCGCCGTGGCCGAGCACCACGTCCAGCAGGATGACCGCGGCCGCCGGGTCGCCTGCCTCGGCGGCCAGCCGGGCCAGCCGCAGCGACTGGTCGATCATCGGGTGCGGCCGCCCGGCGGTGAACGCGTCGTCGCCGAAGTCGATCATGACGTGGCCGGGCCCGGGAGAGCGCGGGTCGCGGCGCCAGTCCGGGCGCAGCGGGATGTTCGAGCCGATCACGCCGAGCCGCTCGCTGGCGATGGCCATCGCCTCCGAGCACAGGGTCCCGCCCGCGAACAGCCCGCGCAGCGCGCCCGGCCGCGGGCCGGCCGCCGGGCCCGGCCACACCGGCCAGCGCGGCACCGCCGTCCCGGTCGCGCGCAGCACCTGCTCGGCCGCGGCGGTCAGGTCCGGCTCACCCGGCCCGGTGAACGCGAACCGCACCGGGGTCGCGAGGCTCTCCGCGCGGGCCCGCACGGCGGCGGCCGCCGCGGGGGCGGGCGGCTTGCCGATGACCAGGATCAGCTCGGTGGCCGGGTCGGCGTCCAGCGCCGCCAGCGCGGCCAGGGTGCTGCGGCCGCCCACGGCATCGGTCAGGTCGCGGCCGCCGGTGCCGAGGGCGGCGCTCACCCCCGTGCCCGCCGCATCCAGCAGGCACAGCACCTGCTGGGCGCCGGTGCCGGAGGCGGCGACCAGGCCCACCGGCCCGGCCGCGACCGTGTGCGAGAAGCCCAGCCCGACGCCGCCCACCACCGCGGTGCCGCAGTCTGGGCCCATCACCAGCAGGCCGCGCCCGGCGGCGAGCTCCTTGAGCAGCACCTCCTGGGCGACCGGCACGTTGTCGGAGAAGATCATCACGTCGCAGCCGGCGTCCAGCGCGTCGAGCGCCTCGGCGAACGCGTGCCGGCCCGGCACCGACACCAGGGCCAGCCCCGGCCCGGCGCGGCGGGCGGCCGAGCCCACCGTGCGCGGCGGCTGCCCGCCGGGCGGGGCCGCCGCCCCGGCAGGCCGCGCGGACAGGGCGGCGCTGACCGTGGCGAGCGCGGCGGCCAGCTCGTCCGGGCCGCTGGCCCGGATGGCGATCAGCAGGTCGTTCGGCCCGGCCCCGGCGGGCGGGGTGAAGCCCAGCCCGGCCAGCAGGCCGAGGTTCAGCTCGGTGGCCATCGCCACCAGCGCCGCCTGCACCCCCGGCAAGGCCCGCGCGTCCGTGCTGGCCAGCATGAGCGCGATGGAGTCGGCGTAGGCGCCGGCCCGCGTCTCGACGTGGTTAAGGGTAATTTTCTGGCCCTCGCTCGCCCCCGGGCCGCTGGGACCCGCCGCCCTTCGGCTCGCCCGGGCTGGGGCAGGCAGGCCCCCGGCCGGGCCCCCGCCAGGTGGCCGCCCGGAGGCACCGCCTCCTCCGCAGTACGTCCAGTTGTGCCCGCCTGGTGGTGGCCGTGCCCACAGCTGCCGTGCCGGAAGACAGCGCCGGGCGGATCGCGCCCAGCCGCCGTGCGGGCCGCCCGGGCCCGCGGGTCAGCGGGCGCAGAGCCGCAGGGGCGGCGCCGGGAAGCCTCATGATGCTCTGACGCTAACGCCGCCACGCTGTGTGCGGGAGGGCAACACTTGCCGGCAACGGCGCCGCGCAGCCGCAGGCATTGCCAGATGCTGCCCGCCACCCGGGCCAGCCGGGCAGCCGGGCCAGGCAGTGTTTACACAGCCGTAGCCGGAAAAGGTGGCAACGCCACCCGGCCGGCGTACCGTCCCGGTATGGGAACTGTTGCCAAGGCCGGGGAGCGGAAACGGCGAGAAGTGCCGGCGCGCGCGGGTTACCCCGTCACTGTGCGTGAACTCCTGACCCTGCCCAGCCTGGCCGGGTCGGAGCTGCTGGCCGGCGGGGGCGGCCTGGACCAGCGGGTGACCGGCGCGAACGTCATGGAAGTGCCGGACATCCTGCCCTGGGTGAAGGCCAGCGAGCTGCTGCTGGCCACCGGTTTCCCGCTCCGCCACCCCGGCTCCGACTGGGCGGCGGGGCCGGACGGGCTGGCCGGCCTGGTCGCGGGGCTCGCCGACCGCCGGGTCGCCGCGCTCGGCGTCCGGGCCGGCCGCTACCTGGAGGAACTGCCCCCGGCCATGCTGGCCGAGGCCGCCCGGCGGGAGTTCCCGCTGCTGCTGCTGCCGCGCACGGTCGGCTTCGACGAGGTGCTGTCGGAGGTGTACACCCGGCTGGTCGACCGGCAGGCCGCGGCGCTGGAGGTCGCCGACCGGATGCACCGGGCGCTGACCGCCATCGTGCTGGAGGGCGGGGACCTGCCGCAGATCGCGGGCGAGTTCGCGGCGCTGTTCGAGACCGCCGTGCTCATCTGCACCCCCGACGGCCGGGTCCAGACGGTGGCCGGGCTGCCCGCCGACACCGAGGCGCTCGCCGCGCTGCCGCTGTTCGACCCGACCGGCCGCTTCCGCACCGAGCAGCTGCGCAACGGGCTGCAGCCCGCCCCGGCCGGGCACGGAGGCGAGCTGGCGGTCGCGCCGGTGTTCGCGGGCGGCACCGGGCACGGCCTGATCGCGGCCTACAGCCGCTACGGCGGCCTGGAAGCGGTCACCCAGCAGGCGCTGGAACGGGCCGCCACCGTCGCCGCCCTCGCCATCACCAAGCAGCTGGCCGTGCACGCGGTGGAGTCGAAGTTCCGCGGCGACTTCCTGCGCGACGCCCTCAGCGGCAACGCCGGCCCGCCGGAGCAGGTCATCGCGCACTGCGCGCAGCTCGGCTGGGACGTGGACCGGCCGCTGGCGGTGCTGGTCGCCCAGATCGACGAGCCGCAGCTCACGGCCGCCTCCCCGGCGATGGCCGGGCGCACCCCGGAAGACCGGCTGACCGCCGCCTGGCAGCAGGTCGTGCGGGCCCACGACCCCGCCGCGCCGGTGGTCGGGTTCAGCCACGAGGTGGTGGCGCTGCTGCCCGCCACCCGGGAGAGCGTGAACGGCGTGGTGGCCGGCCTGGTCAGCCTGGTGACCGGGGACCGGGGCGGCGGCCGCCGCTCGTTCAGCGCCGGGGTGAGCCGGGTGATCGACTCGGTGGCCGGCCTGCCGCAGGCCTACGACCAGGCCCGCAAGGCCGTACTCGCCGGGCGCCGGTCCCGCGGCCCGGGCACGGTGGCGCACTTCGACGGGCTGGGCGTGCACCGGCTGCTGTCGCTGGTGGCCGACGCCGGGGAGCTGCGTTCCTTCGCGGCCGAGGTGCTCGGGCCGCTGGCGGATGACCAGGACGAGGCGGCCGACCTCCGCCGGACCCTGCAGGCGCTGCTGGACGCCAACTGCAACGTGGCCGAGGCGGCCCGGGCGCTGCATTTCCACTACAACACGCTGCGGTACCGGATCGGCAAGCTGGAGAGCATGATCGGCCCGTTCACCTCCGACCCGCACCTGCGGCTGGACGCCGCGCTGGCACTGCGGGTGCTGCAGATGAAGGGGCTGCCCGGCCCGGACAGGTGATGCCAGGATCGGCGCTGCTGTTCGTCAGAATTACCCATTGATCACCAGCCGCACCGCACCTACCGTTCGCCACAACAGCTCTCTGCGGGGGTGCGGGCGGACGGCAGGCCGGGCGGTCAGGCGAAGGGCGGCGGCGATGGCGATCGGATGGAAGCTGGTCTACGAAGGGCGCACGCCGCCTCCCGGCGCCGTGGTCCGGCCCGGTGAGCGGCTCTCGGGGCTGCGCATGGCCGGGCTCGGCGCGCAGCACGTGGTGGCCATGTTCGGGGCCACGTTCGTGTTCCCGGCGGTGATGGGGCTCAACCCCAACCTCGCGGTGATGATGTCCGGGTTCGCGACGATCATCTTCCTGCTCATCGTGAACGGGAAGGTGCCGTCCTACCTCGGCACGTCCGCGTCGTTCGTGGCCGCGGTGGCGGCGATCCGCGCGCAGGGCGGCAGCTCCGCGGACGTCACCGGCGCGATCCTGATCGCCGGGGTCATCCTCGCCCTGGTCGGGGTGCTGGTGCACTACGGCGGGGCGAAGTACGTGCGGGCGGTGCTGCCGCCCGCGGTCACCGGCGCGGTCGTCATGCTGATCGGGTTCAACCTGGCCACGGTCGCGACCACCATCTACTTCCCGAACGACCAGTGGGTCGCCCTGCTGACGACGGCTTTCCTGCTGCTGGTGGCGGTGCTCGGGCGGGGCTTCCTGAGCCGCATCGCGGTCTTCCTCGCCCTGGTATTCGGCTACCTGATCTCCTGGCTGGCCGACCGCTGGTCCACGGTGCAGTCCTGCACCAGCGCGGGCAAGTGCGTGGCCGTGCACCGGGTGGACTGGAGCGGGGTCGCCAGCGCGCACTGGATCGGCCTGCCCAAGACGATCACCAGCCCCACGTTCGGCACGCTGACCGGCCCGCACCTGCCGGCGTTCAAGGCGACCTTCATCCTGCTGGTGATCCCGTCGGTGATCGCCCTGCTGGCGGAGAACTCCGGGCACGTCAAGGCGGTGTCCGAGATGACCGGCGACGACCTCGACCCCTACCTGGGCCGGGCGTTCATCGGCGACGGCGTCGGCACGGCGGTGGCCTCCCTGGTCGGCGGCTCGCCGACCACCACCTACGCGGAGAACATCGGCGTGATGGCGGCCACCCGGGTGTACTCCACGCTCGCGTACTACATCGCCGCGGCGGTGGCGATCCTGTTCGGGTTCTGCCCCAAGTTCGGCGCGATGGTGGCCGCCACCCCGGGCGGCGTGCTGGGCGGCATCACCCTGGTGCTCTACGGCATGATCGGCCTGCTCGGCGCGAAGATCTGGATAGAGAACCGGGTCAACTTCGCCAACCCGGTCAACCTGGTGCCGCTGGCGGCGGGCATCATCGCGGGCATCGGCAACCTGGCGATCAAGTTCACCAGCACGTTCTCGATCACCGGCATCGCGGCCGGCACCCTGATCGTGATCATCGGCTACCACGGGGTGCGGCTGCTCGGCCGCGGCAGGCTGCTGGACGAGCCGGCGGCGGCGGGCCGGGCCTACGAGGGCGGCACCATGATCGCCGCAGGTAACGTGGAGACCCCCGAGGGCGAGGTCTCGCCGTTCCGGGTCGGCGAGGGCGAGCCGCGCCACCACCCGGCGGATGCCGCACCAGCAGAGCCCTCGCCAGCAGAGACCACGCCGGCCGGGGCCGGGGAGGGGGACGATCCCGCGCAGTGAAACCGCCGCCGCTGGGCTATTCGCGGCCGGAGTCCGTCGCCGGCGCGCTGGCCACGCTGGCATCGCTCGGCCCGGACGCGAAGGTGCTGGCGGGCGGGCAGTCGCTGCTGCCGCTGCTGTCCATGCGGCTGGCCGCGCCCGGTCACCTGGTGGACGTCAACCGGCTGGCCGAGCTGGCCTACGTGCGCGCCAGCGGCGGCGAGGTGCGGGTCGGGGCGCTGGCCCGGCACGCGCAGGTGCTGGCGGACGGCGCGGCGGCGGCCGCGCAGCCGCTGCTCGGGCAGGCGCTGCGCTGGGTGGCGCACGCGGCCATCCGCAACCGCGGCACCGTGGTGGGCAGCCTCGTGCACGCCGACCCGGCCGCCGAGCTGCCGGCCGTGCTGGCGCTGCTGGACGGGACCGTCCGGCTGGCCAGCGCCAGCGGTGAGCGGGTAATCGCCGCCCGCGAGTTCTTCCTCGGGCCGCTGGAGTCGGCGGTGCGCCCCGGCGAGCTGGCGACCGAGGCGGTGTTCCCGGCGCTGCCGCCGGCGGCCGGCACCGCGTTCACGGAGGTGAGCAGGCGGCAGGGGGACTACGCGGTGTGCGGGGTGGCGGCGCTGGCCGTCCTCGGCGCGGACGGCGGGCTCAGCCGGGCGCGGGTCGCCTGCCTGTCGGTGGCGCCGGTGCCGCAGGTCATCGACGTGACCGCGGCCGCCGGGAACGGTGAGCCGGACCTGGCCGCCGCCGCCGGCCAGGTCCGCGAGCAGGTGGAACCCGAGCCGGACCTGCACGCGACCGCCGCCTACCGCCGGCACCTGGCAGGCGTGCTCGCCCAGCGGGCCCTCGCCGCGGCCTGTCGCCGCGCCCGCCAGCGCTGGCAGGACGCCGGGGTCAGGACCTGATGACAGTGAACGAGGAGCTCCACCTGGTGCGGCTCACGGTCAACGGCACGCTGCGGGAGGCGGAGGTGCCCGCCCGGCGGCTGCTGTCCGACTGCCTGCGGCACGACCTGGGGCTGACCGGCACCCACGTCGGCTGCGAGCACGGGGTGTGCGGGGCCTGCACGGTGCTGGTGGACGGGGCGCCCGCCCGGTCGTGCCTGCTGCTCGCGGTCACCGCGGACGGCGCCGAGATCACCACCGTGGAGGGGCTGGCCGGGCCGGACGGCGCGCTGTCGCCGGAGCAGCGGGCGTTCGCCGAGTGCCACGGGCTGCAGTGCGGGTTCTGCACCCCGGGCTTCCTGGTCACGGTGACCGCCGGGCTGCGGGACAACCCGGACCC
>JBLMWU010000004.1:0-4698 GCA_050257395.1 Gemmatimonadota bacterium
CCCCGGCCGCCAGCGCTCCTGGGACGGGTGCTGCGGTAGCTGCGACCCGTCGATGGCGGGCCGGTGTCCCCTGGCACCGCCGTGAGGCCCGGCCCGCTGAGGGCCGCGACTCACGCTAACCGCGCGCAGGTCTGACCTACGCATCCGATCGGAAAAGCGCTGATTTGGGCGTTTTGCCTGGTTTTTACTATTTACGGTGATCCTCGGCTCACGATGAAGCGTCTTCGTGGGGCCGGCCGGGACCTGATGGGCCCGGATAGCGGCGCCCCCCTGGCCCTGCCCGCCCGGCGGGCTGGCAGCCACCCTTCTCAGGAGGCGTATTTGAGCACGCACCAGGCGCGTCACGCGATGGGCCGGGCCATCAGGTCACTGCCCGCATGGGCCAAGGTGGCCATCTCCGGGCACCGCCACGGGCACCAGCAAGCCGTCGTCCACCACCGATTGGTACAAGCTGTTCTTCCCGAAGAACACCAGCAGCTTCGGGCTCGCCCCGGAACAGGTGAGCGGCTACGGACCGTGGACCACCTATGACTGGAACTACACCGCCAGCCTCACCTACCAGTCAGGTGGCACCACCATTTCCTGCACCCAGAGCTGGAACGACGCCATCAACCCCGGCGACGACGGCCAGGGCCCCGTCGCCAAGGATGGGGACATCACCGGCGTCTGCCCGACACCCTGACGGCATCCGGAGGGCGGCCGGGGTCAGGAGACAGACGGCGAAGACATTGAGAGGGAACGGAGACCGGGCGGCCGGCCACCCCGCCAGGCCGCGACCCCGGGCACGGGGAAAGGGCCCGCGGGGATAGGCTGCCAGCGGAATCCAGCCCGACTCAGGATGGACATCAGTGGACCTGTACGAGTACCAGGCGAAGGAGCTGTTCGCTGAGTACGGGGTGCCCGTGCCGCGCGGCCGCCTCGCCCGCACCCCCGAGGAAGCCCGCGCCGTCGCGGCGGAGTTCGCCGCTGCCGGGACGCAGCGCGTCGTGGTGAAAGCCCAGGTGAAAACCGGCGGCCGCGGCAAGGCCGGCGGCGTCAAGGTCGCCGACGGGCCGGCCGAGGCCGAAGCCAGGGCGCGCGACATCCTCGGCATGGACATCAAGGGCCACACCGTGCACGCGGTCCTGGTCGAGGAAGCCAGCGACATCGCGCAGGAGTACTACCTCTCCTTCCTGGTGGACCGCGCCGCGCGCACCTTCATGTCGATCTGCTCCGTCGAGGGCGGCATGGAGATCGAGGAGGTCGCGCACACCAACCCGGGCGCGGTGGCCAAGGTCGCCGTCAGCCCGCTGGCCGGGGTGGACATGGCCAAGGGCGCCGAGATCGCGGACGCGGGCCGGCTGCCCGAGGCGGCCAGGGCCGGCGCCGCGGCGCTGGCCGAGCGGCTGTGGGCGGTGTTCGCGGACGAGGACGCGGCGCTGGTCGAGGTCAACCCGATGATCCTGACCAAGGGCGGCGACGTGGTCGCGCTCGACGGCAAGGTGACGCTCGACGACAACGCGGGCTTCCGCCAGGACCACACGAGGTTCGCCGACCCGGCGTCGGCCGACCCGCTGGAGGCGCGGGCCAAGGCCAAGCACCTGAACTACGTGAAGCTGGAAGGCGAGGTCGGCATCATCGGCAACGGCGCCGGCCTGGTCATGTCCACCCTCGACGTGGTGGCGCAGGCCGGGGAGGAGTTCGGCGGCATCCGGCCTGCGAACTTCCTCGACATCGGCGGCGGCGCCTCCGCCGAGGTGATGGCGGACGGGCTGGAGATCGTGCTGTCGGACGCCAGCGTGCGCAGCGTCCTTGTCAACGTGTTCGGCGGCATCACCTCCTGCGACGCGGTCGCGAACGGCATCGTGTCCGCGCTCGGCATGCTGGCCGAGCGCGGGGAGCAGGTCACGCACCCGATCGTGGTGCGCCTCGACGGCAACAACGCGGCGGAGGGCAGGCGCATACTCGCCGAGGCGGGCCTGACCGTGGTCGAGCAGGTCGGGACCATGGACGAGGCGGCACGGCGGGCCGCTGAACTGGCCGCCAGCGGCAACCGGGCGGGCGCGCCCACGACGGGAGCATGAGATGGCGATCTTCCTGAACGGCGAGAGCCGGGTCATGGTCCAGGGCATCACCGGCTCGGAAGGCAGCAAGCACGGCCGCCGGATGCTGGCGGCCGGGACCAAGATCGTCGGCGGCACCAACCCGCGCAAGGCCGGCCAGACCGTGGACCTCGGCGGGGCCGCGGTGCCGGTGTTCGCCACCGTGGCCGAGACCATGGCCGCCACCCGCGCCGACGTGTCGGTGGTGTTCGTGCCGCCGGCCGGCACCAAGGCCGCGGTGAACGAGGCCATCGACGCGGGCATCGGCCTGGTGGTCGTGATCACCGAGGGCATCCCGGTGCACGACACCGCCGCCTTCTGGGCCTACGCCTGCGAGAAGGGCAACCGGACCCGCATCATCGGCCCGAACTGCCCCGGCATCGCCTCCCCCGGCAAGTCCAACGCCGGGATCATCCCGGCCGACATCACCAGCGAGGGCCGCATCGGGCTGGTCTCCAAGTCCGGCACGCTGACCTACCAGATGATGTACGAGCTGCGGGACATCGGCTTCTCCACCGCCGTCGGCATCGGCGGCGACCCGATCATCGGGACCACCCACATCGACTGCCTGCAGGCGTTCCAGGACGACCCGGAGACCGACGCGATCGTGATGATCGGCGAGATCGGCGGCGACGCCGAGGAACGCGCCGCCGCGTACATCGAGCAGCACGTCACCAAGCCGGTCGTGGGCTACGTGGCGGGCTTCACCGCGCCGGAGGGCAAGACCATGGGGCACGCGGGCGCCATCGTGTCCGGCTCCTCGGGCACGGCCCAGGCCAAGAAGGAAGCCCTGGAGAAGGTCGGCGTCCGGGTCGGCCGCACGCCCAGCGAGACCGCCCGCCTGGTCCGCGAGATCATGCAGAACCGCTGATTTCCCGATAGCGAACGAGAAACCGGAGCCCGGGCCCGCGCCGCACCTGCGGCCGCCCGGGCTCCTTTTCGCCCGCGCCCGCGGCGCACCCCGCCCCCTGTGGTTCAGTTCGGACAGCGGCACCGCGCTTCGGGTCGCCCGGGCGGGCGGCGCGCCTCCGCCGGGGGCAGCGGCACGCTTGCCAGGATTGGGAACTGTGACTGCTTCCGCCCGGCCCGCGCAGCGCGCGAGCGGCCGCGGCCTGACCGGGATGGCGCTGCCGGGGCCGTCCCGCCCGCTGGTCGTCACCGGCGCGACGGCCGCTGGCGCCGCCATGCTCGTCGGGCTGGGCGTCATCATCCCCTTCGTGCTGGCGGGCTGGATCGCCGCGCCGCACGACGGCCTGGGGCTGACCGGCGTCCTGCGCACGGCCACGGACATCTGGCTGGCCGCGCACCACGTGGGCTTCTCGCTGCGCGGGGCGGGCCGGATCGGCATGCTGCCGCTCGGGCTGGTCCTGCTGCCGGGCGCGCTGCTGTGGCGGGCCGGGCGTTGGGTGGTGCGCACCGGCCGGGTGTCCCGGCTGCGGCACGTCGGCTACGCCGCGCTGGCGCTGGCGGTCCCCTATGCGGTGCTGGCCGGGGCGCTGGCGCTGGCCAGCCGGTCGGCGCTGGTAGCCCCCTCGCTGCCGCAGGCGGCGGTGGCCGGCTTCCTGCTGGCGCTGGTCGCGGGCGGCCTGGGCGGGGCGCGGGCGCTGGCCCCGTGGGGCCGCCTGGCCGGCCTGCTCAGCCCGCGGCCGCGCAGCCTGGTGCTGGGCACGGTGGGGACGCTGGCGGTGCTGGCGGCGGCCGGGGCGCTGATCGCTGGCGCCTCGCTCGCGGCGCACCTCGGCCAGTACCGGGCGCTGACCGCGGCGCTCGCCCCCGGGGCGGTCGGCACGCTGCTGCTGATCCTGGCCCAGATCGCGTACGTGCCGAACGCGGTCGGCTGGGCGGTCTGCTACACGCTCGGCCCCGGGTTCGCGTTCGGGACGGGCACGGTGGTGGCCCCGACCGGCTCGGCACTGGGGCCGCTGCCCATGTTCCCGATGCTGGCCGCGCTGCCGTCGGGCGCCCACACCGGCGTGCCGGCCTGGGTGTCAGCGGCGGTGCTGCTGGTCCCCTATCTGGCCGGCGTGTTCGGCGGGGTGCTGACGGTGCGGGCGGCGCCGGTGCCCGCCGTGGAGCTCGCGCCGCTGTGGGGGTTTGCCTGCGGGGCCCTGTCCGGCGTGGTGACCGGGGCGCTGGCGGCATTCTCCGGCGGCCCGCTGGGCAGCGACCGGCTGGCGGCGGTCGGGCCGTCCGGCTGGCAGGCGGGCCTGGTGGCCACGCTGGAGGTAGGGGTGGCGGCCGCGGTCGGGGCGGGCATCGTGAACTGGCTGCGGCTGCGCCGCGACCCCACGCTGGCGGCCCTGCGGCCCGGCCCGGCGCCGCCCGCCGACGAGCCGGGCCCGCCGGGCGGCGGCGAGCCGGACGACGGCCACCAGATCTACGTGGACCCGTGGGCCGGCGAGGCCGACCCGCCCGCGTCCCACCCGCCCGGCCCCTCCTCCCTGCCGTAAAGCCCGGACTCTTCCCTGCCGTAATAGCCCGGCCGAGCCCGATTGGGCGCGGTGCGCCCAGGCCGGAGCGAGCCGAAGGGCCGCGCCGCCGTCTGGACTGACGAGCGACGAGCGCAGCGAGGAGCGAGGAGGGAAGACGGCGGGCTCGAGCGGCCCGGAGGCGAGCG
>JBLMWU010000005.1:0-7310 GCA_050257395.1 Gemmatimonadota bacterium
CGGGGCGGTCCCCTCGCCCCTGCGCCCCGGCCGGGCCGCCGCCCATTCAGCAGCCATACCGGCGCCGTTCACCGTGCGGCCAGGTGGCGGGCAAAAGCCGCCATTACCCTCACGGGGTGCATCCGCACCAGGCCGCCCGACTGGCCGCGCCCGCTACATCCCCTGCGCCGACCCGGGCGGTGGCACCCTGCTGCGGTCGCTCTGCCAGGGCCAGCCGGTGGCCGCCGGCCCGGCGGGCGGATAGAAACAAAGGATGATCTGGCATCTGCTGCCGCTGTCGCAATGGCGGCTGGCACCGGGGCAGCCGGCGGCCGCCGGGTACGTGCCCGGCACCCGGGGGGCGGCCCCGTTCGTGCACGCCTCGCCCGATGACGAGGCGGTGACGCTGGCGGTCGCCGGGGCGTACTTCGCTGACCTCGGCGAGCCGCTGGTGGCGCTCGGGCTGGCGGAAGACCGCCTGTCCGCCCCGGTGCGGCTCGAGCCGCCCGCCCCGGCGCCGCCGCCCGGCGTGCCGGCCGGCACCCGGTTCCCACACGTGTACGGGCCGGTGGAGCTGGCGGCCGTGGCCGAGGTGCGGTACGCCCGGCGGGACCCGGCCGGCCGCTACACCGCGCTGGAGGCCAGGCCCGCCACTGCCGGGGCGCTGGACCTGCTGCCCCATCCGGAGGGCGGCTGGTACCGGCAGACCTGGGCGGCCGGCCCGGAGTACACACCGGCGGGCTACCCGGCGCCGCGGGCAGCCGCCACCGCGATCTACTTCCTGCTGCCGCCCGGCGCGGAGTCCCGCTGGCATACGGTGCGGTCCGGCGAGCTGTGGCTGTGGCACAGCGGCGGGCCGCTCACCCTGCTGCTCGGCGGCACCGGGCCGCGCCCGGCCGCGGACCCGCAGGCGGTCACCCTGGGCCCGGACCTGGCCGCCGGCCAGCGCCCGCAGCAGCTGGTGCCCGCTGGCTGCTGGCAGGCGGCCCGGCCGGCCGGGCCGGCCGAGGTGCTGGTCAGCTGCGTGGTGGCGCCCGGCTTCGACTTCGCCGACTTCGCCGTGCTGCCGGACTGAAACCGGCCGTTAGCCCCAGACCTCGGCGGCGGTCTCGACGGCCAGTTCCAGCTTCGCGCGCATCTGGTCGCGGGTGAGCGCGTTGCCCTCGGCGGTGGACGCGAAGCCGCATTGCGGGGACAGGCACAGCCGCTCCAGCGGCACGTACCGGGCGGCCTCGTCGATGCGGCGCTTGAGGTCGTCCTTGGCTTCGAGCTGCGGCGTCTTGGTGGTGATCAGGCCGAGCACGACCAGCGTGCGGTCGGGGACGAACCGCAGCGGCTCGAAGCTGCCCGAGCGCTCGTCGTCATACTCCAGGAACAGCCCGTCCACCGCCACGGTGCTGAACACGGCCTCGGCCACGAAGTCGTAGCCGCCGGAGGTGAACCAGGTGGACCGGTAGTTCCCGCGGCACATGTGCATGGTGACGGCGAGGTCCGCTGGGCGGCCCGCCAGCGCCTGGTTGACCACCTGGACGTTGATCTCGTGCTGGTGGTCCGGGTCCATGCCCTGGCTGGCGGCCATCGCCCGCCAGCGCGGGTCGTTGAGGAACGCGAACACGGTGTCGTCGAGCTGGAGGTAGCGGCAGCCCAGGCCGGCCAGCCTGCGGATCTCCTCGGCGTAGGCGCCGGCCAGGTCGCTGCGGAACTGCTCCGGATCGGTGTAGCCGCTGCCGGTCAGGTCGGCCCGGAAATGCGCCATGCTCGGCGAGGGAATGGTCAGCTTGGGGGTCGCCCTTGTCACGGCGCCGGCCAGGAAGCCGAAGTCGTCGCCGAAGATCGTCTCGGCCAGGTGCACCTTGCCGGTCACCTCGGTCGCGTGCGCCTCGTACGTGATCTCCTCGTCGTCGCGGCCGTGGCCCTTGACGATGCCGGTGGCCTTGCCCTCGCGCACGCCGCCGAGCCGGCGGACGAAGTCGGTGTGCCACTCGGTCCGGCGGTACTCGCCGTCGGTGGCCGACTGCAGGCCGACCTCCTGCTGCAGCCGGACCGCGTCGACGATGGCGATGTCCTCGGCCGCCCGCAGTTCCTCCGCGGTGATCCGGCCCGCCGCCCGGTCTTCCCGCGCCCGCAGCAGCTCCGGCGGCCGCAGCAGGCTCCCGACATGATCGGCCCGGAACGGCGGGGTGGCTCGAGGTGGCATGGGTGCTCTCCTGTCAGGATTCTCGTTCCCGGTGAAAATCAGCCGCGCTCAGAAGAGCGTGTCCGGCAGGCCGAAGTGGACCCGGGCGAGCTCGCCCGCGGTGGCGAGGTACTGGGCGGCGATGTGGCTGCGGTACATGGCCACGTCGCGGTAGTAGCGCTGCATCCGCTGGCCCCGCTTGGCCGCCGACGAGCTGGCCGCGGCCCAGATCACGTCCACGGCCTGGCCGGCGAGCTGGCCTGCCTGCTGCACCATCGCGTACAGCCGCACGTCGTCCTCGCGGGTGAACGGCTGCCCGCCCGCCAGCCACCGGCCGCTCAGCTCGGTGTAGCGCCCGGCCACCTGGAGCACGAGCCCTTCGGCCGCGTCGGTGAGCGCCAGCGCCTGGCCGTACGGCCGCTGGTGGTCGGGGTGGGTGTACCGGGGGACCTGCGGCGGCAGGTAGGTCTTGCGGGTGGTGATGATGTGCTCGTACTCCGCCAGCGCCGCCCGGGCGGCGCCGATCGCCGGGATCACCAGCCCGGCGTGGTAGATCGCGTAGATGCGGCCGCAGTAGAGCCCGTTGCCGTGCAGCGCGGCGCCGGGGGCGGGCTCGTCGTGGCGGGTCCAGTTCCCGCCGGTGGTGCGGTGCGCTGGGACGAAGACATCGTCCACCCGGACGCTGTTGGACCCGCTGGAGTTCATGCCGAGGGTGGCGCCGCCGCCCCAGTCGTCCAGCACCGTGACCTGCTCCCGCGGGACGACCACGACCAGGCTCTCCGCCCGGCTCTGCCCGCTCGCATCGGCGGGCATGGCGTTGCCCATGAAGTGGGTGGCGTGGGCGATGCCCGAGCAGTAGTCCCAGGTGCCGCTGACCCGGTAGCCGCCGTCCACCCGCTGCGCCCGGCCGGTGGGCGGGGCGCGGTGCGGGCCGCGGTAGTCGCCGGCCGGGCCGAAGATGTCCCGCTGGCCCTCCTCGGGGAACCAGGCGCCGACCACCAGGGCGTGGTGGGCGCCGAGGGTCAGGGCCCAGCCGGTGCCCGGGTCGCCGGCCGCGATCGCCAGCATCACCTGCCAGAAGGTGGGCAGGCCGAACTCGTAGCCGCCGAACCGGCGCGGCTGCAGGATCCGGTAAAACCCGGCGCTGACGAACTCGCTGTTCAGGGCGTCGGTGTGGTGGCCGAGCCGCTCGGCCTCGTCCTGCTGCTCGCGGACGGCCGGGATCAGGGCCTGGGCCCGGGCGATGATCTCCTGCGCGGTCAGGCCCGGCTCGGGGGCGGCGAGTTCCGGTTGCGCGGTGTTCGTCTTCTCCGGCATGCGGGTCCTTCGGCGGGGAAGTGGCGACGCTCGCCAGCGTCCACCATCCCCGGCCCGGAGGCAAGACCTCTGCCGCGCGGACGACGGTGAGATCACGGTGTTTTTTGTGATGTCACCCGTCGTGGTGAGCGTCACATGTTGGCCGGCCGCCGGGGGTCACCCGGCAGCGGGGCGGCAGCCGGTCAGGGCTCGTTCGCGCGGCCGCGGGCGGCGGCCCGCCGGGCGAGCGCCGGGCCGGTCAGCGGCAGGACGGGCGGGCGGCCCGCGGCCGCGCCGCTGCCGGCCCGGGACACCCGGGGCTGCCAGGCACCGCCGCCGGGCTGGCGGCCGCCCGGCCTGGTCCCTGCGACGGCACGGGGAGAACGGCTGGCGCTGACCGGGGCCGGCACCGGCGGCGCCGCCAGCGGCGCAGCGGGCAGTGCCGCGGGAACCGGCACCGGGATGGCCCGCGGCACCGGAGCGGGCCCGGGCCGGGGCCGCGGGGCTGGCGCGGGCGGGACCGCTGCGGCGGGTGCCGGCCCGCCGGGCCGCTGCAGCAGCGGCGACCGGGCGAGCACGCTGACCCCGGCCGCGAGCATCCCCACCCCGGCCACGGCCAGGGCGACCGGGCCCGGCCCGTGCGGGGCGTACTCCCCGAAGCCGCCGACTCCCAGCCCGTAGCTCACCAGCGGATCGGTGATGGTCAGCGCCGCCATGGTGGCGGGCAGCGACCCGGCGGAGAACGCGAGCTGCTGCACCACCAGGCCGCCGAACGAGGCGGCCATGAGCGCGTACGACGGCCAGTACGCGGCCGTGCCGGCGATCCCGTGGGTGGCCAGGCTGTCGGTCACCAGCTTGGTGAAGGCGGCGCTGAGCGCGAACAGCATGCCCGCCGCCACCGACAGCGGCACCGCCCGCCCCAGGCCGCGGCTGCCGCGGGCCCTGGCCAGCAGGATCAGCGCCCCGGCCAGCGCGGTGACCAGCACCGCGAGCGCAACCAGCCGGGCCTCGTGCACCCCGGAGGTGGTCTCGGGCCGGCGGCCGGACAGCACCAGCCCCAGCCCGGCGCAGGCGGCCGCCGCGCCCGCCCAGTCGGCCCAGCCTGGCCGCCGCCGCCCGCCCAGCGCCGCCAGCGGCAGGCTGAACAGCAGCGTCGTCACCAGCAGCGGCTGGACCACCGACAGCGACCCGAAGTGCACCGCACCCGCCTGGGCCGCGAAGCCCAGCCCGTCCGCCGTCCAGCCCGCGATCCACAGCGGGTTGCGCACCAGCTCCGCCGCCAGCCGCAGGCCCCGCCCGGCCCGGTACCGCAGGCGGCTGGCCCGGCTCATCCGCTGCCAGGCGGCGGCGCAGAAGGCGGTCGCGCGGCGGGCCGCGGCCTGCGGGCGCAGCACCCGGGACGCGGCCCGCTGCTCAGCCGCTCCCGCGAGTGCGAAGAGCAGCGCCGCCAGCAACGCCAGCAGCACTACCATTGCCCGATCCCGGTTGCCAGCGGCCGGGTCATCATTGCGCCTGCCTTCCCCCGCTCAAACGCCCCCGCGCCGGCCGGGCCCCTGTCAGCCGGCCGCCGCGCCGGGAGCATCAACAACGAACAGCCTTTAGACCATCCCGATTGCGCGGATTCATCGGCCGCGGCCAGATTGCGGGCCCTGAACCGGATTTGTGCCCGGCCAGGACGGCGCGGAGGGGGCAGCCGGGGCGGCGAGGACGGGGCGGTGCTGGCCGGTGCTGGCAGGTCAGCTGGCGGCGGTCTCGCCCGGATGGCCGCCCGCCGGCTGGGTCCGGAACTCGGTGCTCACGATGGAGGAGTGGCTCAGCACGGCGATCCCGGCCACCGCGAGCCCCCCGCCCGCCAGCTGGAGCGCCAGCTGCCAGGGCGAGGACGCCAGCCGTTCCCGGAACACGGTGGTGGCCAGGACGACCGCGGCTATCGGCTCCAGCGTGTCGATGACCGGCAGGCTCAGTGACAGCGGGCCCGCGTTGAAGGCGCTCTGGCCGAACAGGCCGCCCAGCACGCCCGCCGCGGCCAGCGCGTACGGCTCCCAGGTGGTGACCGCCGCGCCGAAGCCGCGGGTCTGCAGCACCCCCACCGAGCTCTTGGCGAGGGCGTCCAGCAGCCCGTACACCACCCCGGCCGCCGCGGCCAGCCAGATGACCCTGGCCACCCCGCTGGCCCGCAGCGACGCCGCGCCCGCCACCGCCATCAGCACCCCGATCCCGATGAACGCCGGGATCCACGCGGCCACCCCGGGCTGCACCACCCCGCTGAGCGGCGGCGACACGGCGATGAAGACGGCCATGCCCGCGGCGACGGTGAGCGCGCCGAGCGCGTCCTTGCGGGTGAGCCGCCGCTTGTTGCGGCGGGCTATGAGCGGCAGGGCGATGACGATCTCGGTGGCGACCAGCGGCTGCACGAGCGACAGCGGGCCGAACGCGAGCGCGGTGCCCAGGATGAGGAAGGAGCAGGCCGACAGCGCCACCCCGGCCAGCCACCGGCGGTCGTGCAGCAGCGCGAGCAGCAGCCGGAAGTGGAGCGTGCCTTCCCCGCTCTGCCGGGCGGCCCCCTGCTGGAACAGCGACCCGAGCGCGAAGCAGAAGGCCGCGCCGAGCGCGCAGACGACAGCAATGGTGATCTTCACGCGTATGGCCTCCCCTTCCCAGGTACCCGCGCGGCCGCCCGGGCTATCCGCCGGCGGGGGGCCGCGCCCGGCCGGCGGCCCGGGCGCCGCCGGGGAGCGGGTTAGGCTGCTGGTTGCGGGATTTGCGCGGAGCCTGGTGCGGGATTGCGCGGGCGGAGCGATGCAGAGGAGGCTGCACGTGGACGGGAACTGGCTCCCCGGTATCACCCCCAGCAGGGAGGTTCCCGCCGGGATCGACACCAGCGTGGCGCACTCGGCCCGGGTGTACGACTACATCCTCGGCGGCAAGGACAACTTCGAGGCCGACCGCAAAGCCGCCGAGGCGGCCCTGGCGGCGCAGCCGCACCTGGCCACCGCCATGCGGGAAAACCGCGCCCTCATGCGGCGGATGGTGGCGTTCTTAGCGGCCGAGGCGGGTGTCCGCCAGTTCCTGGACATCGGGACCGGCTTGCCGACCAGCCCCAACGTGCACGAGATCGCCGGGGCGGAGCACCCGGGGGCCCGGGTCGTGTACGTCGACAACGACCCCATCGTGCTGGCCCACGCCCGGGCCCTGCTCACCTGCGGCGGCGACGGTGCGACCGCGTACATCGACGCGGACGCGCGGGAGCCCGGCCGGATCCTGGCCGACCCCCGGCTGCGCGGCACTCTCGACCTGTCCGAGCCGGTGGCGCTGCTGCTGTTCGGGATCCTGCACTTCATCCCGGACGCCGCCGATCCCTACGGGATCGTCGCCACGCTGCTGGCCGCCCTGCCGCCCGGCAGCTATCTGGCCATCCAGCACCCGACCGCCGACTTCTACCCCGAGGGCGGCGGCGCGGCCACCGCCTACGGCAACGCCGGCATCCCGTTCCGGTACCGGACCCGCGATGAGTTCTCCCGCTTCCTCGACGGCCTGGACCTGGTGCCCCCGGGCATCACGCTGATGGCCGAGTGGCGGCCAGCGGCCGGGTCCGATCCCCGCCCCGCGCCCGAGCAGGCGGCCGGCTGGGCCGCGATCGCCCGCAAGGCTGCCCTTCCCGCCGGCGATGGCTGACCGGACCGCCGGCGGGGTCAGGCTGGCTTGCGGCCCACGCCTCCGAGCGCCCAGTGCGGCCTTCCGGTCAGCGGCATGACCGTGACCCTCACCCGCCTGCAGGCCGTCCTGACCCTCCCCAGCGGCCTGGCCGTGCAGTGCCGTGGCGGCTGGCTGCTGTGGCCCACCGGCCGGGCCAGCACCC
>JBLMWU010000006.1:0-61327 GCA_050257395.1 Gemmatimonadota bacterium
GTCAGCTCGCGGCCCACGAGGCGACCCGCTGGTGCATCACGCTGACCGGCCAGGAAGGCCGCGCCCTGGCACATGGCTGCGCCCGCCTCAGCGGCGGGGCTCCCGGCCCCCGCAATGCCGCCGGGAATGGAGCCGGGAACGGCGACTGGGAACTGGCTGTCACGATCCGCCCGTTCGCGGATGCCGAATGCACTCACCGCCGCGAGGGCAGGGGCTACCGTCCGGCTCCTTCTCTCCGCCACCTGATCTCCGTCAGGCAGCGCACCTGCAGTTTCCCCGGGTGCCGCCGCCAGGCCATCCGGTGCGACCTCGACCACACGGTGCCGTACGAGCGGGGCGGCAAGACCTGCGAATGCAACCTGGCCCCACTCTGCCGCGCACATCATCGCGCCAAACAGGCACGGGGGTGGCATCTGGACCAGCCCATGCCCGGTGTCCTGGTCTGGACACTTCCCCACGGCCGCCAGTACCGCGTCGACCCCAGCTCCTATCCGCCAGGCGATCCAGGCGCCGATCCCGCACACCCCGGGCGGTCCGGCCCTGCGGACCGGGCACGTCTGGTGGAACGACCGGGTCCTGCTGCCGGGGCGTATCTCGCCGGGACTTCCCGGGACGATCCCTGCGCGGGCCGAGATCCGTAACGAGCCTCCCTGCCGACAACCTGTCTGGGGCAGACTTCTGCCCGGCTGTCCGCAACCCGGGCTGCGCGCTGCGCGGCAGATCGGGTCAGGCTTTGCGGGCGGCTGCTTCCAGGGCCGGCACGGGCAGCCAGCCGTCGTGGTGCCACACGATCGTGCCGGACGCGTTGACCAGCGCGAACCAGGGCTGGTCCTGCACTCCGTAGCCGTCGGCGAGGCGGCCCGCTGCGTCCAGCGCCACCGGGTACGCGAGCGGTTTGCCCAGACCGCGGAGATACGCGGCGACGGTGGCCGCTGACGGTTCGGTGGACTGCTCATCCACGGCAACCAGGCCAGGCAGCTTGGCAGCGCGCGCCCGGGCGGCGTAGCTGTTGAGCGCGAGCAGGTGCGCCCGCAGGTCGGAGGTTTCCGCGACCCAGGTCGCGAAGAACATCACCAGGTGAGGCTGGCCCGCGCCGAGCGGCACCGCGGCCTTGCCGGTCGCGGCGGGAAGGGTCACCCGGGTAGCGGGGGCCAGGCCGGGGATCCGCGCCAGCGACCGGTAGCTGGTCAGCGCGGGGTGGCCGGGCAGCAGGCTGGCGACCTCCTGGGCCAGCAACTGGCCGGCCTGCCCGATACTCGCGTAGGCCATCTGAGTCAGGTACAGCTTGCGCTCCCGGCCCTGCTGGTCGATGACGTACAGCGCGGGGGTGTGGTCGATCTGGCCGCGGTCGATCTGCACCGCCATGTGGTACGCGCGCCAGACGCTCTGCAGCTGGCCGAGCGACCCGGTGAGGAAGTCCCACTGGTTGACCATGCCGTGCTCACGTGAGTACGCCATGACGTCCGGCACCGAGGTGGCACGCGGGTTCGCGTCCAGGCCGAGCAACTGGACCTGGTTCCCGGCCTTGCCGAGCAGTTCCCGCGCCGTCACCATGCTGGTCGTGGTGAGCGGGCAGATGTTCGTGCACTGCGAGTCCGTGAACGCGAGGACTACGACCTTGCCGCGGAACTGGCGCAGCGACATCGGCTGGCCGAACTGGTTGACCAGCCGGAAGTCCGGGGCTGGCAGACCGCCCAGGGTGCTGCCGGGGTCCAGGCCCGGGTTGGCTGCGGCCGCGGCGCCCTGGCCGCTGCCGCCCGGCTGCCCCTGCCCGCTGCTGCCGGACGCGGACACGCCGGTCCCGCAGGCAGCCAGGCCGAGCAGCGCGGCGGCTGCCCCGGCAGCGGCGAGACGGCGCGTCAGCAGCCTGGCCTGACGCCAATGACGAGCCACGCCGCGGCCCGGCATCACCGGCCCGCCCCGGCGCCGCCATTGGCCGGCTTGCCTGCGGCCGTCCCACGCGGGCCCGTTCCGCCAGGGCCTGTCCCGCCAGCGGCCGTACCGCCGCCAGCCGTCCCGCCGCCAGCCGTCCCGCCAGGGCCTGTCCCGCCAGCGGCAGTCCCGCCGCCAGCCGTCCCGTTTTCAGCCGTCCGGTCTTCAGCCGTCCCGGCACCGGCGTCGCTGGAGTCCGTCACCTGCCCCGGCTCCTTCACCCAGATCATGCGCCTGCCGCGCTCGCCCGGAGCCTCCGGTTCGTGCGGGCTGATCCGGTCGAGCCGGTAGCCGAGCTTACGCGGGATGGCGGCGCTGGCCGCGTTCGCCTCGTCGCAATGGATCTCGACCCTGGTCACGCCCGGCAGCGCCAGGGCGACGGGGGTCATAGCGCGCGCGGCGGCGGTGCCGAGCCCCCGCCGGACATGGGTGGCCGCCACCCAGTAGCCGATCTCGATCGCACCGTCGCCCGCCCGCCGGTGCAGGCCCACCTGCCCGGCGACCAGCTCACGGCCCGCCGGGTCATCCGTCACCGGCAGCAGCGAGTAGATGAAGTCGGTGCCCGTCTCCCACAGCTCGTCAGCCTCGGCCACCCGGGTCATCTGCGACCGGGGGCTGGCCGCCTCCGGCGTCGCCCACGGCATCCAGGGCCGCAGGTGATCGAGACTGACGGCGACCGCCTGGGCGATGCCGGTCGCGTCCTCGATCTGGACGCGCCGCAGCACCAGCACTCCTCCGTCGACACGCTCGGGGGGAAACGACCTGGGGTCGGCGAAGTGGATGTCCTCTGGATCGGGGGCGGACGGACCCGGCTCCGGCTCCGGCACCGGCGCACTGGGTCCCTCGGTGCACTGAGGCATGGTTCATAGTAGGAGCCCGCCGCGCCCCGTTTACCCGCCCGCCGGCGAGCGGCTACCCGCCCGGCCGGTGAGCGGCGCCCGTCAGCTCGCTGGGCCCGGCGCTGCTGACCGAGGGCGGGTCGTCACCGACGATGATGCCGCCACCGTGACCCCAGCTGATGTAGCGCACGGTGAGGTTCAGCAGCGCGGACAGCCGGTTGCGGTTGCCGAGCAGGGTGATCAGGTGCAGCGCCAGCCACGCCAGCCAGGCGATGGTGCCCCGGAACCGCAGGCCGCGCGGCAGCTGCACGACCGCGCTGCGGCGGCCGATCGTGGCCATGATCCCCTTGTCGTGATAGCTGAAGGCGGTGGCCGGCTGGCCCGCGGCGAGCCGCTGGATCTGCCGGGCCGCGTGCCGGCCGCCCTGGATCGCGGGCTGGGCGAGCTGCGGCAGCGGCTGGTCGTCCACCAGTGCGATGTCACCGATCGCGAAGATCCGCTCCTGGCCGTGCACCCGCAGGTCCGGCCGGACCTGCAGGCGGCCGCCGCGTCCCTGCGGCAGGCCCCACTCCTTGACCTGCGGCGGGGCAGCCACACCGGCGGCCCACACAGTCACGTCGCTGGGGAGGTCGTCGCCGTCAGCGAGCCGGACCCAGCCCGGCGAGACCTCCTTGATGGTGGCGTTCAGCCGCACGTCCACCTCACGGTCGAGGAGCTGCTGATAGGCGTAGTCGCGGAGTTTCGGGTCGAACGGGGCCAGCAGGTACGGCGCCATCTCCACCAGGCGGATATGCACACTGGTGCCCTCGACCTCAGGGAACGCGGCTTCCAGCGCGGTCCAGCGCAGCTCGGCCAGGGCTCCGGCGAGTTCCACGCCGGTGGCGCCGCCGCCGACCACGGTGAAGTTGACGTCCTTGCCGGCCCCGGCGAGGTCGAGCCGTTCGAGCCGGGCCATGATGTGGTCCCGCAGCGTGATCGCGTCCCGGCGGGTGTAGAGGCCGAGCGTGTGCTCGGCCGCCCCGGTCACGCCGTAGTGGGCCGCGGACACCCCGGTGGCCAGGATCAGGTAGTCGTACTCGTACTGCCAGCCGTCGGCAAGGGTGATCTGCCGGGCCTGCGGGTCGATCCCGGTCACCTCGCCGAGCCGGAAGCGGACCCCGTGCTTGCGCCCGAAGCCCCGCACCGGGTAGGCCACGTCGCCGGGGTTCAGGCCCGCGGTGGCGACCTGGTACAGCAGCGGCTGGAACGTGCTGTACACGTTGCGGTCGATCAGCAAGACGTGCATGCCCGCCCGGGCGAGCTGCTCCACGGCGGCCAGCCCGCCGAAGCCGGCCCCGACCACGATCACCCGCGGCACCCCGTCAGCCTCCGGGCCCCCGGACGCCCGCGCACCCGGCGTCCACAGATCCGGGGTCCGCTTAGCCGCCGCCTGCCGGCGCCGCCATTTCATCGCTGTCCTCGCTTTCTGCCGCCTCAAGCCGCTGCTGCGGCCTCATGCCGCCAATGATGACAACCGCGCGCAGGCCGCATTCATGCCGCCTGCCTCTGCCCTGGCCTGCGGCATGTTTAGTCCTCGCTGCTGGGGCACGTAAACGTTCGTTTCCTATGGGGGATCACCAGTCCCCCGGCGAGTGAAGTGCCCCCTTCCCCGCCGGCCGGTGGTGACACCTCCATCCCGAGGAAGGGACGATCATGAAAACCGCCAGCGGCCTAGCCCTCATCGCAATCGGAGCCATCCTGGCGTTCGCCGTCACCACCACGACGCCGCTCATCAACGTGCACATCGTGGGGTGGGTTCTGATCCTGACCGGCATCGTCGGCATGGTGATCCCCCGGCGCGGCTACGGCTGGCTGCGCCGGCGCATGGTGGTCAAGCCAGGGGCCCGCGGGCCGGTCATTACCCGGATGGACGAGACGCACTACCCGCCGTCCATCCTCCGCTACCCCGACACCAGGCCGATGAGGGACGACAAGGAGGTCGGCAAGCCGTTTGCCGACCGTACGGATCCGGACGGCCGGCTGCCCGAGGGCGAGACCGCCGTGAGGTACCCGACGGCCGGGGGCACGGAAACCATCGAGGAGTTCACCCAGGAGTAAGCGGGCTTGCCCGGAATGGCCCGGGGGGCCGGCGCGTCTTCCGGGGTTCCCCGGACCGCGCCACCACGGCAATCGATAGCGTAGTCCTCACCCGACCTACGGAGACGACTATGTCTGAACGGCCACGGCCACCGCTGCCTTACGATTTTCTGCCGCAAGTTCCATCGTTCACGGTGGAAAGCAATGATGTCGCCGACGGCCAGATGATGGGCGACGCGCAGGTCTACAACAGCTTCGGCATGAGCGGCCAGAACATCTCCCCGCACCTGCGCTGGCACGGGTTCCCGGCGGAGACCAAGAGCTTCGCGGTCACCTGTTACGACCCGGACGCTCCGACAACTTCCGGGTTCTGGCACCTGGTGCTGGTCGACGTGCCCGCCTCGGTGACCGAGCTGGCCACCGGCGCGATCAGCGGCGACCTGTCCGGCCTGCCCGCCGGGGCCTTCTGCGTGCGCAACGACTACGGCTCCAAGGACTTCGGCGGTGCCGCGCCGCCCGCGGGCGACCCGCCGCACCGCTACCTTTTCGCGGTGCACGCGGTGGACTCGGAGAAGCTCGGAATCGACTCCGAGGTGAGCCCCGCGGTCGCCGGTTTCAACCTGACCTTCCACACCCTCGCCCGCGGGCTGATCATTCCCGTGTACGGCCACTGAGTTTCCGGCGTTTTCCCGGAGCCCTGCCCCGCGCCAGGAATGGCGGGCGGCAGGGCTCCGGCGCTTAGCGGCACATCCCGCGTTAGCGGCACATCCCGGCGCGCAGCGGGCACATAACGGAACGGCCGGGTCAGCCGGGTCCCATCACCAGAATGCGGAGCAATTCCCTGAGCCGCCGGCTGTCGGCGGCGGAGAGCGCCGACAGGAACTGCCGTTCGGCTTCGTCGTTCGCCTCGGTGGCGGCGAGGAGGACGTGGTGGCCCAGCTGGGTCAGCTCCACCACGTTCTTGCGCCGGTCCCCGGCGGCCGGATAGCGGGCGATCAGGCCCCGTTCTTCCAGCGCGTCGAGCAGGCTGACCATGGTCGTCCGGTCCACGCCCAGCCGCCTGGCCGCCTCCTGCTGCGACGCCGGCTCGGCACTCGCCAGTACCAGCAGCACCGCCAGCTGCCGGCCGTCGATGCCGAACGGGGCCAGCGCCGGCCCGGTGAGCTCGGCGAGCCGTTCCCGCGCGTGCTTGAGCAGATACCCGAGCCGCCAGGTGACCTCCGGGCCGGGATCGCTGTCCTCCGCTGCTGTGTCGTCCGCTGCTGTCGGCACCCCCACACTCTACCGCGCCGCTGATCATCAGTTAGACTGACGATCAGGATGAGCGACGATCGTAGCTGCTGACGATCAGCGACATGGCGGAATTGCGCGGGAGGCATCATGATCCTCGTCACCGGCGGGCTCGGCTTCATCGGCTCGCATGTCACCAGGGCCCTGCTCGACCTGGGTGAGCCCTGTGTGGCGGTCCAGCGCCGGGCAGGGCCGGTCGCGGACTTCCTGGCCGGTGAAGTGGGCCGGGGGCTGACCATCGAGCCGGCGGACGTCACCGACCGCGCGTCGTTCCGGGCCGCCGGCGGCCGCCACCCGATCACCGGGATCGTGCACCTGGCGGGCGGCGGCTTCGGGATGGCCGACCCGTTCGAGGGGGTGCGCACGGAGGCCGGGATCCTGTGCAACGTGCTGGAGGCCGCCCGTGACTGGCAGGTGCCGCGGGTCTGCCTGGCCAGCACCATCGGGGTCTACGCGGGCGCTGGCACCGGCCTGCTGCGGGAGGATCTGCCGCTGCCGATGACGGCGGGCCACGCCATCCCGGCGTTCAAGAAGAGCAACGAACTGCTGGGCGGCTACCTGGCCGGCGCGGCCGGCATCGAGCTGGTGAACCTGCGGATCGCCGCCATCTGGGGGCCGCTCGGCCGCCCGGTCTCCTCGTTCTTCGCGGCGCCCCAACTCGTCCACGCCGCGGTGACCGGCAAGGCGCCGGCCGCCGCCACCCCGTACGGCCGGGCCCGGCCCGCCTATGCCGGCGACGGCGGCGACCTGTGCTACGCGCGGGACTGCGGGCGGGCGATCGCCCTGCTGCAGCTCGCCCCGGCGCTGAACCACCGCACCTACAACGTGGCCAGCGGGCAGGTGACCACCAACCGGGAAGTGGCCGGCGCGATCCGCGCGGTCCTCCCGGACGCCCGGCCGGAACTGCTGCCCGGCCGCGATCCGGCCGCGCCGGACGGCGACATCCGCCTCGACGTGACCCGGCTCCGCGACGATACTGGCTACCGGCCCGGGTACAGCACCGGGCAGGCCGTTGCCGACTACATTGGCTGGCTGCGCGCGGGGCACGAACGATAAGGCAGGGAGCAGGCAGTGACAGTCCGGCCGGTACGGCTCTTCGGTGACCCGGTGCTGCGCACGCCCGCGGCGGCGGTCACCGGCTACGACCGGCAGCTGCGCCGGCTCATCGCGGACCTGACCGAGACGCTGCGCTCGCAGCAGGGCTCCGGCCTGGCCGCCCCCCAGATCGGCGTCGGCCTGCGGGTCTTCGTGTTCAGCATCGACGGCGTGCGCGGGCACCTGGTCAACCCCACCCTGGACTTCCCGGACGAGGAGGAGCAGGACGGCCCGGAGGGCTGCCTGTCCTTCCCCGGCATGTACTTCGACGTGACGAGGCGGCTCAACACCGTGGCCCGCGGGTTCGACGGCGACGGCCGGCCCGTGCAGGTGGTGGGCGGCCGCGGGCTGGCGCGGTGCCTCCAGCACGAGACCGACCACCTGGACGGGATCTTGTTCATCGACCGGATGGACCCGCGGACCCGCAAGGCCGCCATGCGCGCGGTCCGCGAAGCAGAGTGGGCCGGCGAACCCGCCCCGGAGCTGAGAGCCAGCCCGCATCCCCTCTACGGCAGGCCCGGCTGAGCAGCCGGCGAACCTGGAGATCAGCTGAGGATCTCCTCCAGGTGATTCCGAGTGAATTACCCCTGACCGGCGGTCAGCCCTACGATTGGCTTCGGCCAGGACCACGTCACGAGTCACCGGGGATCCCATGGGCAAGGCGAAGCGGATCAGACAGCAGACCGCGCGCGAGAAGATCGCAGCTCAGCGCGCTGCCGCCAAGCGGGCCGAGGCCCGGCGCCGGATGCTCATCATCGGTGGCAGCGTCGGTCTGGTCGTGGTCGTGGTGGTGGCGTTCATCCTCGTGGCCACCCTGCGCAAGCCGAGCACGGGCGGCACCGGGTCCTCGCTCACCCCGAGCCAGGCCACCGGCGTGGTCAGCAAGGTCACCAGCGTGCCGGCCAGCACCCTGACCGCGGTCGGCAAGGGGTCCTCGTTCGCCCACATGATGATCCCGATCACCGGCAGCCCGCTGACCGCCGGCGGCAAGCCGTCCGTGGTGTACCTGGGCGCCGAGTACTGCCCTTATTGCGCTACCGAACGATGGGCCATGGCGGTGGCACTCAGCCGGTTCGGCACCTTGCACGGGGTCGGCGCGATCCACTCCGACCCGAACGACACGCCCTCCTACATCCCGACGCTGACCTTCTACAAGGCCACCTACACCAGCAAGTACCTGTCGTTCACCCCGGTCGAGATGCAGAAGGTCGACAAGTCGCCGCTGCAGGCGCCGAGCGCGGCCCAGAAGGCGCTGATCAGCAAGTACGACGGGCCGCCCTACCTGCCGCAGCAGAGCGCCGGGTCGATCCCGTTCGTGGACTTCGGCAACAAGTGGATGATCAGCGGCGCGAGCTACGACTACACGCTGCTGCAGCACCGGACCTGGAACCAGATCGCCGACGCGCTGCACACCCCCTCCACCCCGATCGCCAGGGGCGCGCTCGGCGCGGCCAACGTGATGACCGCGGCCATCTGCAAGCTGACCAATAATCAGCCGGCCAACGTGTGCACCACGCCGCTGATCAAGACGCTGCAGGGACAGATCTGATGGGCACCCGCGGCGGCCGCCCCGAGCCGCAGCAGGTGGTGCCCGGCGGCAAGAACCAGCAGCGCGGCCGCCAGGGCGGCAGCCGGCCCGGCAACGGCCGGCCGCAGCCGATGGCGGCGCGGACCGCACCATCCGCGGCGAAGCCGGCCGCGAAGCCCGCCGCCGGGCCGGCCGCTGGCCCGCCGCCCTGGCTGCGATGGGCAACCCTGGCGCTCGCCCTGATCGGCCTGGGCGTCTCGATCTACCTGACCTACGCGCACTACACCGAGGCCACCACCCTGGCCTGCCCGGACACCGGAACGGTCAACTGCGTGAAGGTGACCACCAGCCCGCAGTCCGAGGTGTTCGGCGTTTTCCCGGTCGCGGATCTCGGGCTGGCCTTCTACCTGTTCATGGTGGCCGCCACCACGCCGTGGGCCTGGCGGGCCCGCTGGCCGGTGGTGCACTGGGCCCGCCTGGTCAGCGTGATCGTGGGCATCCTGTTCGTGCTGTACCTGATCTTCGCGGAACTGTTCCTGGTGAAGGCCATCTGCCTGTGGTGCACCGGCGTCCACGTGGTGACGTTCCTGCTGTTCGTCCTCGTGGTCACCAGCGCCGCGATCTGGGGGGTCAGCCGGACCGGCGCCGCACCAGAGTGAACGTCTCGAACGGCGTGTAGTCCGGGCTGGGCGCCCCGTGGGCGCCGGTGCTGGGGTTCGCCGGGTCGGCGCCCGCCGCGTGATGGTAGGTCACGGTGATGGCGGTCTCACCGCCCGGCGCGCCGGGATCCACGTCGAACACCGCGATGCCGTAGCCGGTGCCGGGGTCCCGCTTCGCCGACCAGGTGGCGTCCTCCCGGGCGTCCGCACCCGCCCGCACGAACGTCCCGGCGGTGCTGCCCGGGACCGGCCGGTTGGCCTTGGTGAACACCTTGGCTTCCCGCTTGCCGTTCGCGCTGTCGGTGCCGTACTCGTCGAGCGGCGCATTGGTGCCGCCCGTGCCGAGGATCAGGTGGACGCTGCCGGCGGAGGTGTCGAACCGGCCGGTGTCCTGGACGGTCACGGGGTGGGGCCGCCGGGTCTCGACCGGGGTGTTCGTGGCGGCGTCCCAGCCGGCCATCGGGTCGTAGCCGCGGACCGGGAACGAGCGCTCGTAGTCGTGGTCGTGGCCGGACACCACCAGGTCCACCTGGTACCGGTCGAACAGCGGCAGCCATTCGGCGCGGATGCCGAGGTCGGAGCCGTTCCCGGTGGCCGACGACGAGGCGGCGCACTGGTGCATCTGCACCACGATCCAGTCGACCGAGCGGTCCGCCCGGGCCGCCGCGAGGGTCCGGCGCAGCCACCCGGTCTGCACCCCGTGGCTGTAGCCGCGGACGTAGAACGAGGTCCCGGCTGGATCGCCGGGTTGCCGGTGGACGGGGCCGGCACCAGCGGCGACGGGCCGCCGGCAAAGGCGGCCGCGTCCTGGCAGACCACGTCGTCGGCGTCCAGCGAGACGAACAGCACCGAGCCGACCTGGAAGGAGTACCAGTGCCCGCGCATGCCCGGCACCCCGTTGTCCGGCAGCTGGTACCGGCTCAGGTACGAGGCCAGGCCCTGGGGCCCGTTATTGAACTCGATCTCATGGTTGCCCGGGCAGGGCATCCAGGGCCGGTTCGCCGCGGACGCCTGGTTGTTGTTGCCGAAGTCGCGCCACACCTCCGGCTGGCTGGCGGGGTTCAGGTTGGCGTAACACAGGTCGCCGTTGAGCAGGTGGAACAGCGGCGCGAACGACTCGACCGCGGCCACCGCGTACCTGCTCTGCCCGTAGGACAGCACCCACTGGGTGTTCGGGGTGGCCAGGTCGCCGAAGCTGGTGAAGCGGAACGCGGCCCGGCCAGCGGGCGCGGTCCGGAAGGACGACGCGAACGGCTGCGGCGACCGGTCGTTGTCCGCCGTCACCTGGTAGCGGTACTCCGTGTCCGGGCGCAGCCCGCCGATGGCCGCGTGATAGGAGGAACGGCTGTCCTGGCTGGCCGGGTTTCCGGGCGTCGCCGGAGCGTTGTCTGGCATGTCCCGAAGCGTCGCTGCAGCCGGTGAACGGGCTGTTACCCGCTGGCGTGACGGACGGCTCAGGCCGGTGAACTCCCGGCCACGGGCACCGGGGTCGGCTGCCCGCCGGTGAGCTGCTCCTGGGTGTCGTATCGGCCCGCGTACAGGTCGGCCAGGCCCTGCCGTTCGCGGGCGGTCCGGAGCAGCCCGGCGGGCGAGGCGTAGGCGGCAGCGATCTCGCCGTCGTGCACGCCCGGCCGGGCCGCCATGACGATCGCCTCCGCCGACAGGACCGCGGCGGGCTCGCCGCCGCCCACGCGGCGGAACAGCTCCCGCACCCGGGCCAGGTGGTACTCGCTGGTGACCACCGCCAGCCGGGACCAGCCGTGCTGGCTGGCCGCGGCCGCGATGGCGGCGCAGTTGCCGGCGGTGTTCACCGATCCGGTCTCCAGCAGGACCGCCGGACCCGCGCCCGCCTCGGCGCGGAAGTGCTCCGCGTAGACCGCCGCCTCGGCCGGCACGTCCGGGCCGAATGCGTCCCGCGACTTCTGGCTGATCCCGGTGGAGAACAGGAACACCCCGGCGCGCCCGCCCCGGTAAAGATCGGCAGCGGCCAGCACCCGGATGTGGCTACCGAGCATGCCGTGCGCGTCGCTGTCCGTGAACGAGGCCGGGTGATAAGCCTCACCGTCATAGCGCAGGCCGCCGCAGAGCACGGCGACGGCGTCGTATCCGGTGAGCATCGCCGGGCAGCACCTTAGACCGCCGGCCGCGCCCTCGTCCCGGGGACGAGGCGATGGTGTACGGGTACGAGCACGGACTGATGGAGCCCGGGAACGACCGCAGCTGACCGGATGTTGTCCGGAGCGCGGGCTAGAGTGCTTCGGGCTGGCTGCGGGGACGGAAGGAACGGCGACGAACACCGACACGGCGGGCACCGGGGAATCACGGTGGATACGGCGGCTGGCGGGGTACTGCTGGCGTTACCAGGGCAATGTGGTGCTCGCGTTCGGCGGCGCCCTGCTCGTCACCGTGGTGGCGGTGGTGATCCCGCTCATCCAGCGGGCGATCGTGGACAACCTCACCGGGACCGGGCGGCATGTCATCTGGCCGCTGGCGCTCGGCCTGATCGCCGCCGCCGCGGTCAACTTCGGCGGCCTGTACCTGCGGCGCTACCGGGGCGGCCGGCTGTCCCTGGACGTGCAGCACGATCTGCGCACCGAGCTGTTCCGCTCGCTGTCCCGGCTGGACGGCGCGCGCCAGGACGAGCTGCACACCGGCCAGGTGGTGAGCCGCTCCATCTCCGACATCACCATGGTCCAGGGGCTGCTGTCCTGGGTGCCGATGCTGATGGGCAGCGTGCTGCTGTTCGCCGGGTCGCTGGTGGTCATGCTGTTCCTGTCACCGCTGCTCACGCTCATCGCCCTGGCCGTGGGACCGGCCCTGTACTTCATCTCGCTGGCGTCCCGCAACCGGCTGTTCCCGGCCAGCTGGGACGCCCAGCAGCAGTCGGCCGAGGTCGCGGGCGTGGTGGAAGGCGCGGTGACCGGGGTCCGGGTGGTGAAGGGCTTCGGGCAGGAGGACCAGGAGACCGGCCGGCTGGAGCAGGCCAGCGGCCGGCTGTACGCCGCCCGGCTGCGGGCGGTGCGGCTGATGGCGCGCTACAACCCGGCGCTGCAGGCGGTGCCGGTGCTGGGCCAGGTGGGTGTGCTCGCGCTGGGCGGCTGGCTGGCCGCCCGCGGCTCGATCAGCCTCGGCACCTTCCTCGCGTTCTCCTCCTACCTGCTGGCCATGGTCGGGCCGGTCCGGTCGCTGGCGGCCGTGGTCACCATCGGGCAGGAGGCGCGGGCCAGCGTCATCCGGGTGTTCGAGGTGATCGACTCCCGCCCGGTCATCACCGACCGGCCGGGCGCCACCGGCCTGCCCCCGGGCACCCCGGCCATCGAGCTCGACGACGTCAGCTTCGGGTACGTGCCCTCGCGGCCGGTGCTCCGGGGGCTGACCCTGCGGGTGGCACCGGGCGAGACGCTGGCCCTGGTCGGCCCGGCCGGCTCCGGCAAGTCCACGATCTCGCTGCTGCTCCCCCGCTTCTACGACGTCACCGGCGGCGCGCTGCGGATCGGCGGGCGGGATGTGCGGGACCTGACCGCCGACTCGGTCCGCGCCGCCATCGGGCTGGTGCTGGAGGAGAGCTTCCTGTTCTCCGACACGGTGAGCGCGAACATCAGCTACGGGCGGCCGGAGGCCGGGCAGAGCCAGGTCGTGGCGGCGGCGCGGGCGGCCGAGGCCGACGGATTCATCAGCGCGCTGCCGGACGGGTACGGCACGGTCGTGGGCGAGCAGGGGCTGACGCTGTCCGGCGGGCAGCGGCAGCGGGTCGCGCTCGCCCGGGCGCTCCTCACCGATCCCCGCATCCTGGTCCTCGACGACGCCACGTCCGCGGTGGACCCGCGGGTGGAGGCGGAGATCCACGACACCCTGCGCCGGGTGATGCGCGGGCGCACCACGCTGCTGATCGCGCACCGGCGGTCCACCCTCCAGCTCGCGGACCGGATCGGGGTGCTGGACGAGGGCCGGCTGGTGGACATCGGCACCCATGACGAGCTCATGGACCGCTGCCCGCTGTACCGGCTGCTCATCTCCGGGCCCGGCGACAGCGCAGAAGGCGAGCCCGCGCCGGCGCCGGCTGCGCCGGCGCCGGCGGCGGCGAACGGGAACGGCGGCGCCAGCCGCAGCGGCGCCGCGCGCCCCGCCGGTGCCGGGATGGGCGGGCTGATGGACGGCGCGCCGCCGTCGCCCGAGCTGCTCGCACGGGTCGCCGCGCTGCCGCCGGCCACCGACACGCCCGGGGTCGGCCAGGCGCTGGCGCGGGCACCGGAGCCGCGGTTCACCCTGCGCCGGCTGCTCGGCCCGTTCGCGCTGGGGCTGGCGATCGGCCTGGTGCTGGACGGCCTGGACGCGATCGCCGGGCTGGCCATCCCCTGGCTGGTCCGCGGCGGCATCGACCGCGGGGTGGAGGCCGGGGCGGTGGGCACCATCCTGCTCGTGTCCGCCGTGGCCCTGGCGGTGGCGCTGGCCGACTGGGGCGTCAACGCGGCCTCCACCCTGACCGTCGGCCGGAACGGCGAGCGCATCCTCTACCTGCTGCGGGTCAAGATCTTCGCCCAGCTGCAGCGGCTCGGGCTGGACTACTACGAGCGGGAGCTGTCCGGGCGGATCATGACCCGGATGACCACGGACGTGGAGGCGCTGTCCACGTTCCTGCAGACCGGGCTCATCACCATGGTGAACTCGCTGCTGTCGTTCGCCGGGGTGCTGATCGCCCTGCTGTTCATCAACCTGCGGCTGGGGCTCACGGTGCTGGCGATCATCCCGGTGGCCGCCGCCGCCACGGTGGTGTTCAGCGTGAAGTCGCGGCGCGCCTACACCGATGCCCGGGAGAAGGTCAGCGCGGTCAACGCGGACCTGCAGGAGAACGTCGCCGGGCTGCGGGTGTCCCAGGCCTACCGGCGCGAGCAGCACAACGCCAGCGCCTTCGCCGGGCGCAGCGACGCCTACCGGCGGTCGCGGACCCGCGCGCAGCGCTACATCGCGCTCTACTTCCCGTTCGTCCAGTCGCTGTCCACGGTGGCGGGGGCGCTGGTGCTGCTGGTCGCGGCCGGGCAGATGCGCAGCGGCGCGCTGACCGCCGGCGCGCTCATCGCCTACCTGCTCTACATCGACATGCTGTTCGCTCCCCTGCAGCAGCTGTCGCAGGTCTTTGACGGCTACCAGCAGGCCACGGTGGCGCTGCGGCGGATCGGGGAGCTGCTGCGAACCCCCACGTCCACGCCCGCGGCCGCGGACCCGCGCCCGGTCCCGCGCGGGCCGGCCCGGATCGAGCTGCGCGGCGTGCGGTTCAGCTACGGGCCGGGCAGCCCGGAGGCACTGGCGGGCATCGACCTGGCGGTGGCGCCCGGCGAGACCGTGGCGCTGGTGGGCCAGACCGGCGCGGGCAAGTCCACGCTGGTCAAGCTCGTGGCCCGGTTCTACGACGTGACCGCCGGCAGCGTGCTGGTGGACGGCACCGACATCCGCGAGTACGACCTGGCCAGCTACCGCCAGCGGCTCGGGGTGGTGCCGCAGGAGGCGCACCTGTTCCCCGGCACCGTGGCCGCGGCCATCGCCTACGGCCGCCCGGAAGCCACGGACGCCGAGATCGAGGCGGCCGCCCGGGCGGTCGGGGCGCTGGACATGATCTCCCGGCTGCCCGGCGGGTTCGGCTACCAGGTGGCCGAGCGCGGGCGCAACCTGTCGGCGGGCCAGCGCCAGCTCATCGCCCTGGCCCGCGCCTACCTGGTGGACCCGGACATCCTGCTGCTGGACGAGGCGACCGCCGCGCTCGACCAGGCCAGCGAGGCGGCGGTGTCGGCAGCCACCAGCCAGCTCGCGGCCAGCCGCACCACCCTGGTGGTCGCGCACCGGCTCAGCACCGCCGCCCGCGCGGACCGGATCGTGGTGCTGGCGGACGGCCGGATCGCCGAGGCCGGCCGCCACGACGAGCTGCTCGCGGCCGGGGGCAGCTACGCCTCGCTGTGGGCGGCGTTCACCGGGGCGGGGGAACTGGCCGCCTGAGCCGGGACCGCCGGCGCCGGGCCGGCGGCGCTGGCCCGCTGGCGGGCGCTGCGGCTCAGCGCCGACAGCTCATCCACCAGCTGGCCCGCCTGCCCGGCGGGGCGGTCCCGGAACTCGGCCCGGACCCGGCGGCCCGCCGTGTCCACGTGCACGGTGGCCAGCCCCAGCAGCCGCTGCAGCGGGCCCTGCACGAACCGGATGCTCTGGGTCTTCTCCAGCGGCACCCAGGTGGTCGCGGTGCGGACCCGGCCGGTGCGGGCCGCGGCCAGCACCTCGTTGTGGCCGGCGGCGAGGAAGTGGTAGCTCAGCGGGGCCTTCCAGCGGGCCCGCCGCGGCGGCCGGGTGAGGCCCGGCGCGGCGGGTCCGATGATCACCTGCAGCAGCGCGGCCGCGGCCGCGTGGCTGCCTACCGGCAGCAGCGTCTTGCGCAGCCCGGCCGAGCCGTCGGCCCGGTCCCGGCCCGGGGAGCCCGCCACGTCCACTTCCAGCCGGCACCAGCCGAGCGGGCGCCACAGCAGCGGCTCGATCAGCCGGACCGCCTGCACCCGGCGCACCGGGATGGTTTCGGAGACCGTGCTGAGCAGGCCCCGCCGGATCCGGATCCCGTCCGGCGACTGCGCCACCGTGAACCCGTAGTCGGCGGACACCCGCCGCCAGATCACCGGGACCGTGGTGACCACCCAGCCCAGCACCGTGCCGGCGGCGACGGCGAATCCGGCAGGCGCCGCCACCGCCAGCGCCACCTCCGCGATCAGCACCGCCGCGAGCATGCTCGCGCTGGAGAGCACCACGCTGCCCAGCAGCTGGCCGGCCGGCACCGTCGCCATCACCCGCTCGGCCGGCGCCGGGGTGGCAGGGTCGAGGCCGTAGTGGGCGGCGAGCAGCCGGGCCCGCAGCTCGACCGCTGCGGGCTCGGGCAGGTAGGCGAGGCGGCCGTCGGCGTGGCTCGAACCGGCCAGCCGCACCCGCAGCTCGGCCAGGCCGAGCGCCCTGGCCAGGAACGGGCGCACCACGTCCACGGCCTGGATGCGGGCCACCGGCAGCTGCCGCGAGTCGCGGCGCAGCAGCCCGGTCTCGATGCACAGCGTGGCGCCGTCCAGCTTCCAGCGGGTGACCAGCCAGTTGACGACCGCCGCCACCGCCGCGGCGGCGGGCACCGCGAGGTCGTAGAACCGGGCGCCGCCGCCGCGGGTGAACCCGCCGGCCGCGCCAGCGCCCACGATGGCCAGCACGGCCAGCACGCCCCGGCCCGACCGCACCACGGGCGAGAGCGGATGCAGCCGCCGCCACCCGGCGTCCCGGCCATCCTCCCCAGTCACAGGCCGGCGGCCTTCGCCTCGCCCAGCGACGCGAGCCGGTCCCGCAGCCGCGCCGCCTCCCCGAGTTCCAGGCCCGGGATCCGGGCGTCACTCGCCGCGGCTGCCGTGTGCAGCCGCACGGTGGCGACCCGGAACAGCCGGTCCACCGGGCCGGCGGTCACGTCCACGAACTGCATCCGGCCGTACGGGACCACCGACAGCCGCCGGATCAGCACTCCCCGGCCGACCAGCAGGTCCTCGTCGCGTTCGGTGTAGGTCCAGGAGCGGACCCGGTTGCGGGTGAACCACAGCGCCACCCCGGCGGCCGCCGCCGCGGCCGCCACGATGAACCCGCCGGCCGCCGGGCTGATCAGTAATCCCGCCGCGCCGCCGGCCACCGCGGCCACCACCACCGCCGTGGCGGCCACTTCGGCGCAGCGCATCCGCCACAGGCGTGGCGAGGGGGAGAGTGTCACAGACTCGAGTATGCCCGGCATGGGCACAAGCTACCGTGGCTGCACAAGCGCGCTCACCAGCGCGGCGCCCCACGCCCTGGCCTTGTCCCGCTCGCCGTCGCGCAGCGGGCCCTCGGTGCCCTCGATGATGAACCCGGCGGGCTTGCCGACCAGGCCGTAGCCCTGCCGCCGGAGCCGCTGGGAGATCTTCTTCGCCGCCCCGCCGGCCAGCCTGAACCCGGCCCTGGTGTCGAACGCGGCCGCGTGCGCGCCGGGCGTGGCCTTGGGCAGCGCCCCGAACCAGTCCCGGATGCCCGGGCCGGCCGCGCCGGCTTCCGGCGCGAAGCCCCGGCCCTTGTCCCGGGCGGCCTGCTCCTCGTTCTCCAGGCCCTTGCGCCTGGTCATGTCCGACGTCATCCCGCGCATGTGGGTGGGGCCGCCCACGACCAGCAGCTGCGCCCTGGCCACCTGCTCGGCCTTGGCGTTGGCCACCGGCAGCAGGTCCACGTGCGCGGACGGGTCGGCCTGCCGCACCCCGTCGGCGATCGCCTCGGCCACCGAACGCGTGTTGCCGAACAGGCTCTCGTACACGATCGCGACATCCATCCAGCTCACCCCCTCCCGCCAGCCTGGCCCGGGGGCCACGGGCGGGGCAGGGCCGTTGGTCCTACGGCCGGGCCTGCGGCAGCCGGGCCAGGGCGGTGATCATGACCTGCGCGCCCCAGCGCCGGGCGCGCTGCCGCTCGCCGGCCCGCAGCGGCCCCTCGGTCCCCCACACGACGAACCCCTCGGGCCGCGCCACCAGGCCGTACCCGGAGTTCTCCAGCGAGCGGCCGATGTCGTGGGCGGCCCCGCCGGCCAGCCGGTACCCGTCCCTGGTGTCGAACGCCGCGCCGAGGCTGCCGTCCCGGGCCGCTGGCAGCGCGTCGAGCCATTCCCCGAATCCGGGCGCGTGGCTGGGGCCGCCCGCGATCAGCAGGCCGGTCCCGGCCAGCGCGGCGTGGGGCGCGTCCCAGGCCGGCCGCACCACCACCTCGATCCCGGGCCCGGCGTCCCGGGCGCCCGCGGCGACGGCCTCGGCGACCGCGTAGGTGTTGCCGAACATGCACTGATAGACCACGGTCACCCTCATGCGCTCAGCGTGCACCCCGGTCCCCGGACCGGCAAGAGCCGCCCGCCTAGCTGGCGTGCGGCGTGGGTTCCGCTGACGGCTTGCCCGGCCCGGTGGACGGCTTGCCGGTGCTGTGCGGCGTGGGCGCCGCGGTCGGCCGGGCGGGCGGCGACTGCTTGCCGGTGCTGTGCGGCGTGGGCGCCGCGGTCGGCTTGCCGGGCGGCGACGGCTTGCCGCCGCCGCGCGCACCGGGCGTGGCCCGGCCGGAGCCGGGCGCCGGCGGTGAGGTGCCGGTGCCGGCCGCGGCGGCGCAGTAGGCGGCGATGTGCCCCCGGCCGCCCGCGGCCGCCGACAGCTTGCGCACCGCCACCGCCCGCTGGGCGGGCGTGCCGTGCGTATACGCGGTGCACAGGCTCGCTGCCTGGGCACTGCTGGCGGAGCCGGACGGCGTCTGGCCCGCGCCGGGGGCGGCGCCGGCGTGCGGCGCCGGGGCACCGATGACGTCGTGGGCGAACTGCTGCACCGGCCCGGGCAGCACACCGGCGTACGCGGCGGTGGCGACGCCGCCGAGCACGGTGGCCAGCGCGCCCACGGCGGCCGCGGCCCGGGTGGTCAGCAGCGACCGCCGCCGCCGCGGCCGGGCGGCCCGGCGCCGGTGCCCCCCCGGGGCCGCGTCCTGCTGCCCTGCCGGGGCCCGGGCCGGCTGCGCCGCCGCCTGGCGGGTGGCCCGGAACTCCGCCAGGGCCCGCGCGTGCCCGGCCAGCTCGCCCGCTTCCGGCGGGGCGGTGAGTGCGGCCAGCAGCTCGGCGACCGGCTGCAGGCCCGGCCCGGTCCCGGCCGTGAGCAGGCCCCCGGCGAGCAGCGCGTCCAGCGCCTCGTCCGGGCCTGCGGGCACGTCGGCTCGGTGCGGCCGGGGAGTGTTCGGCATGTCAGCGTCCGGAACGTCGCGGCCGGTCATAGCGTTACACCTGTCTCGGCCAGCACCTGCGCGAGCCGCCGCAGGCCCCGGTGCGCGGCCACCCGGACGGCGCCCGGGCTGCGCCCGACCAGCTCCGCCACCGCCTCGGTATCCAGCCCGGCCACCACCCGCAGCATGATCACTTCTGCCTGGAGCGGCGGCAGCGTGGAGACCACGGCGACCGCGGCCCGGGTGGCCAGGTTCTCCAGCGCCAGCTCGGCCGCGTCCGGCGCGCTGGCCGCCTCTCCCGAGCCCACGTCGGCGACCGGGGATTCGGGCCGCCGGGACCGGCGCCTGCCGTCGTCCACCACCCGCCGCCGCGCGGTGGTGAACAGCCAGGCCCGCCAGGCCGCTTCGGCGCCCTGGAAGCGGGCCAGCCCGCGGACCACCGACACCCAGGTCTCGGCCGCGACATCCTCGGCGGAGTCCGGCGCGATCACCCGCAGGTACCGCAGCAGCGCGGGGTTTCCGTCCCGCCACAGCACCGAGAAGGCGCCCTCATCGCCTTCCTGCGCCGCCGCCAGCACAGCCGGGAAGTCGTCGCCGATCACAGGCAGAGTATTGGCACGTACGGGGCGCGTTCGCGAGCGGATTGACCGTTTCGGTGTTAATTATCCGCTGCGGGCCAGCGGGCGGCGCCCTCAGCGCCCGCCGATGTCCTCGCTCCAGACCGCGGGGAAGCGCTCCTGGAACTCCCGCATCACGGCCATGCAGCGCTCGTCGTCCGCCAGCACCACCTCGACCCCGCGGCTGGCGAGGAAGCCGAGGTCGCCGGCGAAGGTGCGGGCCTCCCCCACCACCACCCGGGGGATCTGGAAGAGCAGGATCGCGCCCGAGCACAGCTGGCACGGCGAGAGCGTGGTGTACAGGGTCAGGCCGGCGTACGAGGCCTGCCGGCCGGCGTTGCGCAGGCAGGAGATCTCGCCGTGGGCGACCGGGTCGCCGCGCTGCACCCGTTCGTTGTGGCCGGAGGCGATGAGCGTGTCCGCGCGCGCGAGGGCGGCGCCCACCGGCACCCCCCCGTCCGCCAGGCTGGCCCTGGCCTCGCGGAGCGCCACCTCCAGCAGCGCGCGGTCGGTGTCGGTGAGGCGCCCGGCGGCGGGCGGTGCTGGGTCCATGGCTGCTCCGGGGGTGCGGTGATCCCGGTGAAGCCTAACCGGCCCGGGCCGGGGCGGCCGGCTCCAGCCAGGTGGCCTTGCGGCGGAGCACGGCGTCCACGATGCCGCGGAACCGCCACCAGGCGTAGACCTGCCGGAAGCCCACGTTCTCGGCGACCGCCCCGTAGACCAGCAGGGCGAAGTCCCGCCAGCTCGTGTACCGGTGGTAGGTCAGCTCCTCGATGATCACGCTGACGACCGTCAGGAAGGCGCCATAGCCCAGGCCCGCGGCCACGAACAGCAGCACCAGCGCCGGGTTCAGGAAGCCCGCCGCCCAGCCCGCGATGAACGCGGCCACGGCGAGCATCTCCACCACCGCGCTGACCAGCTCGAAGATCAGGTAGAACGGCAGTACCAGCAGGCCGACCCCCCGGTAGCGCGGGTTGAACAGCATCACCCGGTGGATCCACAGCGCCTCGCAGAGGATCTGCGACCAGCGGGCGCGCTGGTGGGCGAGCTGGCGGTAGCGGGGTGGCACCACCGTCCAGCAGCACGGCTCGGGCACGAACCCGATCCGGTAGGGGCGCCGGTCCTCCAGCAGCCGGTGGTGGATGCTGGTGGTCATCTCCAGGTCGTCGCCCTCCGTGTACAGGTGGAACCCGCCGACCAGCTCGTAGATCTCCCGCTTGAACACCCCGAAGGCGCCGGAGATGAACAGCATCCCCCGGACCTGCGACCAGCCCGCCCGGCCGAGCAGGAAGGCCCGCAGGTACTCGGCGGCCTGGATGGTGAGCAGCCAGCCGCCCGGCACCCGGGGCCCGGTCACCCGGCCGGCCCGCAGCTCGCAGCCGTTCGCCACCCGGATGGTGGCGCCGACGGCGATGGTCCGCGCCGGGTCCTCGATGAACGGCTTGGCCACCGACAGCAGGGCGGTCTCGTCGAGATACGTGTCCGCGTCGATCCGGCAGATCAGCGGGTAGGTGGCGGCGTTGACGCCGGTGTTCACCGCGTCCGCGGGCCGCCCCATGCTCTCCTTGCGGATGACCAGCAGCCGTTCCCCGTTGCTGGGGGCGTGCACCGAGTGCACCTTGCCGACCATCTCCAGCTCCTCGCGGATCACCTTGTCGATCTCCACGAGGCGGAACTCCTCGGCCAGCCGGGCGAACGTGCCGTCGGTGGAGCCGTCGTCCACCACGATCACCTCGAACTCGGGATAACGCAGGTTCAGCAGCCCCCGGGTACTGTCCACGATCAGGCCCGCCATGTTGCGCACGGGCACCACCACGCTGATGCCCGGCGCCAGCGGGCTGTGGAAGATCTCCTCCAGGCCCGAGAACGGCACCCGCCGCCGGGAACCGATCGCGTTGAACGCGGCGAGCGCGATGACGACCAGGTAGATCGTGTTGAGCACCACGAAGTACCAGATCGAGAACCAGGCGAAGCCGCGGATGATGCCGGCCAGCACACTCATGGCGCGATCCCGCCGGGCAGCAGCGGCCGGCCGGTCCGCAGGGGGCGGCTGAGCGCCTCCCGGGCGTGCGGGGCGCCCGGGCCGCCGCCGGACGCTGCGGCGGTCAGTGCCTCCCGGCCCGGCGCCCCCAGCTGCGCCAGCGCCTGGGCGGCGTTGTGCGCCACCCAGTAGTGCGGGTCGTCCAGGCAGGCCGAAAGCGCGCTCACCGCGCGGCGATCGAGGATCCGGCCGAGCGCCCAGGCCGCCGCCGCGCGCACGCCGGGCTCCTCGGCGGGCGCCAGGCAGCGGAGGAGCGCCTCGGTGGCCTGCGGCATCCCGAGCCTGCCGAGTGCCCGGGCGGCCGCCAGCCGCACCTGCGGCCCGGAGCTGGACAGGCAGGAGACCAGCTCGGGGCAGGCGGTCATCTCGTCGAGCAGCCCCAGGACGTCGGCGGCCATGGCCCGCTCCGGGCCGTGATCCGGCTCGGCGGCCAGCGTATGCCGCAGCGCGGGCGCCGCCTCCGGCCCGAGCTCCAGCAGCGCCGACGCGACGATCCCGGCGGGCACGGTGCCCCCGGGCAGCAGGCTGAGCAGGGTGTCGGCCGCGGCCGGCTCGCTGGTCTTGCCGAGCCCGCGGGCGGCCACGATCCGCACCTGCGGGCTCGGGTCGCTGGCCGCGAGGAACTCGAGCCGGCGCGCGGCCTCCGCGGTGGCGATCAGGCCGAGCTGGCTGGCGGCGGCCGATCGCTGGTGCCGGGACGGCCAGTAGGACCGGCCGACGGCCCGGGCCAGCACGCCACGCCGCTGCAGCAGGTCAGCGAGCAGATCGTGACCCTCGCCGCGCACCTGGGCGAGGTAGCCGAAGGCGACCCGCTCGACCGCCCGCCCCCGCAGGCCGCGGGCTGCCACCGCCTCGTCGGGGACCCCCTCCCCCATCACCGCCTGCAGCACCAGCGGCCGCACCTGGTCCTCCAGCCGGCGGCGGAACCGCACGAGCAGATAGCGGCCGATCCGGACCAGGGCCGTGAGCAGCAGCAGGGCCACCGCCACCGCCGCCCCGATGGCAATGATGGCAAGCAGGAACGGCACGCTGATGATGGCGGGCATCGGCTAACCGCCCCCGGGCCCGGCCCGGCCCGCCGGCCCGGGTCACGTGGCCTGCCGGCGGGAGATGACGGCGGTGACCCGCCGGGCCAGCTCCCGCGGGCTGAACGGCTTCACCACGTAGTCGTCCGCGCCCAGCTCGAAGCCGCGCTCGACGTCCGCCTCCTGTGCCTTGGCCGTCAGCATGATGACCGGCAGCCGGGCGGTCGCCGGCTCGGCGCGCCAGCGCTCCAGCACCTCCAGGCCGGAGATGCCCGGCATCATGATGTCGAGCAGGACCAGGTCGGGAAGCTGGGCGCTGACCTCCCGCAGGGCCTGGTCGCCGTCAAAGGCCTTGCGGACGTCGTAGCCCGACTGCTCCAGCTTGTATGTGACGAGGTCGCACACGTCCGGGTCATCGTCAACGACAAGCACACTGGTCATGTCATCACCTCGCGCTCGGGCGGCCCGATCAGCTCCGCCACCTTCTCCACGATCTGGCTGGACCGGAACGGCTTCACGATGTAACCCTCCACCGTGTCCGGCGGGGCGCTCGGGTCGACGATCGACACCACCACCACCGGTACCTGGACGCCCGCCGCGTTCGCGCGGATCTGCTGGAGTGCCTCCCAGCCGTCGATGCCCGGCAGCAGCAGGTCCAGGATCACCAGGCTGGGCGTCTGCTGGCGGGCCCGCGCCACCCCCTCCTCACCGGTGCCCACCCCGACCACCGGGTAACCCGCCGTCCGCAGCCGTCCCGACAGCAGATCCCGCACGTCCGCGTCGTCCTCGATCACGAGTACCGGTGAGCGGATCTTCACAGCGTCACCCCCCTGCCCGGCGGATGCGGGCGGACGGGGGCGCGGGCTGGCAGCCGGACCGTGAAGGTGCTGCCCGCACCCGGGGAGGAGGCCACGGTCACCGTGCCTCCGTGCGCCTCGGTCACGTGCTTGACGATGAACAGCCCGAGCCCGGTCCCCTGGGTCTCCCGTTCGGTGGCCATCGCGGACCGGAAGAACCGGGTGAACAGCCGGGGCTGCTCCTGTTCGGGGATGCCGATCCCGGTGTCGGTGACCTCGATCACGACCTCGTCCCCGGCCCGGCGCAGGGACAGCCCGATGGCGCCGCCGGGCGGGGTGAACTTGACCGCGTTCGAGAAGAGGTTGGCCACCACCCGCTCCAGCTGCCGCCCGTCCCCCTCGATGGCCACGCCGGGCTCGATGTCGAGGCTGCAGGTGAGCTGGCCCGTGCGGATCGCCCCGGCGAAAGCCTCGTGCACCCCGTGCACCAGCCGGTCGAGCTGCAGCCGCTCCCAGGTGATGGTCACCGTGCCCGCCTCGATGCGGGACAGCAGCAGCAGGTCCTCGATGAGCGCGAGCAGCCGCCGCCCGTTCCGGTTGACCACCTCGAGCATCCGCCGCTGCTCCTTGGTGAGCGGGCCCGGCTCTCCCCCGCCGAGGAGTTCCAGGTAGCCGAGCACACTGGTGAGCGGGCTGCGCAGCTCATGCGAGACCCGGGACACGAAATCGGTCTTGGCCTGGTCCAGCTCCCGGGCCCGGTCCAGCAGCGTGGCCTGCAGCCGCTCGAACTTCTTGCGGTCGGTGACGTCGCGGGCGGACGCCAGCACCCCCTGTGCCCTGCCCTCGCCGTCGGTGTAGACGGCGGCGCTGTAGGAGACCACCGTGGTGGAGCCGTCCGGCCTGCGGGCGGTCAGCTCGCAGTCGGTCACCCTGCCCTCCCGCAGCACCGCGCTCATGAACTCGCGGGCGTGCTCCGGCTCGGTGAAGTACTCGTCCAGATGGTGCCCGGCCAGCTCGGCCAGGGTGTGGCCGACCAGCGCCTCCATCGGCTGGTTCGCGTCCACGATCACCCCGAGCACGTCGGTGACCACGAACGCGTCCACCAGCGCCTCGATCAGCGACTCCTTGTAGAAGCGCAGCCGGTCCTCGGTCTGCCTGGCCTCGGTGACGTCGCGCATCACCGCGAGCAGGACCCTGCCGTGGCTGCGCGGGTCGGTGAACACCCCGCCGTTGACCACCGTCGTCCGGGGCGGCTCCCGCACCAGCACCAGCTCGCAGGCGAGCTGGCCGTCGGTGAAGGCCCGGGTGACGGCGGCCGCGGCCGCCTCGGAGTCCTGGAACAGCTGGGCGAACGGCCGCCCGGTCAGCCGGCCCCGCGGATGACCGGTCATCCGGGACGCCATCGTGTTCACGTCGGCGATCCGGCCGTCCGGGGTGAGCACGAACAGCCCGTTCAGCGAGGAGTCGACGAGCGCCCGGTTGTAGGCCTGCTCGGCCGCCAGCGCCTGCTGCAGCCGGGACTGCTCGGACACGTCCCTGGTGGAGGTGAGGATGCCGATCACGTCCCCGCCCGGCGTCCGGATCGGGGAGGCGCTGACCGACACCTGCTGCCGCCTGCTGGTGGCGAGCCGCAGCTCGGCGGTGGCGGTCCGGCCGGTCGCCAGCGCATGGTGCACCGCCGTCCCGGCGGTGTCCGGCTCGGTGAAGAAGGCCGCGAAATCCGTGCCGATGAGCTCCTCGCGGCGCTGGCCGGTCAGCTGGCACAGCGTCTCGTTCACGTCGGCGATCCGGTCCCGCAGGTCGATCATGGCCAGCCCGTTCGCGGAGGACTCGATGATGCTCCGGTTGTAGCCGCGCTCCTGGGCGAGCCGGTCCCGCAGCGCGGCCTGCTCGGTGACGTCGTGCAGCGACAGGATGACCCGCGGCTCCTGGGTGAGCGGGCTGCGGAACAGCGACGCCGACAGCGAGACCTGCCGGCCCGGGCCGGTGGCGGCGGCCACCGGCAGCTCGTGGTTCCTGAGCGGCTCCCCGGCCAGGGCCCGGTCGATCGCCCGCGACACCTCGGCCGGCTGGGCGAAGCTGTCCGCCAGCAGTGACCCGGTCAGCTCGTCCCGCCGGAAGCCGAGCAGCACGCAGGCAGGGCCATTGATGTCGGTGATGACCCCGGCCGGGTCGACCGTGACCAGGCCGTCACCCGCCGCCTCGATCAGCTCCCGGTGGTAGACCTCCGAGCGCTGCAGCTCCGCGCGGCCCCGGTTGCGCTCGGTCAGGTCGGTGAGGCTGGCGGCAAGCCCGCCGAGCCGGCCGTCCGGGCCCGGGTAGGTCGCGGCGCTGAGCGCGACCGGCACCACGCTGCCGTCCGGCCGTTCGACCTCCAGCTCCGCATCGCTGACCAGGCCGTTGCGCAAGGTCCGCCCGATCGCCGCCCGGCCCCGTTCCGGGCTGGTGAAATAGCTGCTGAGCCGGGTGCCGGCCAGTTCGGCGCGGGCACGGCCCAGCAGCGCCTCGGCGGCCCGGTTCACGTGCGTGATCACGCCGATCGGGTCGGTGCCCACGCCCGGCACCGGGTTCCCGGTGAACATCGACGCCGCGGCCGCGGCCGCCGCCGCCAGGCCGGCCAGCCGGTTCAGGTCGCCGGTGGCCTCCCGGGCCAGCACCAGCAGCCCGGCCGGCTGGTCGTCCTCGCCCGGCAGCCGGCTGACCGCCACCTGGCAGGTCACCTGCTCGCCGCCGGGCCGGGCGAAATCCTGCAGCCCGTGCCAGGCGCCGTCCCGCAGGGCGGCCGCCAGCGGCCCGGGCAGCCCGTCATCCTCCCGGCGGCCGTCCGGTGCCAGGTCAGCCCAGCCGAGCCGGCCGAGCACGGCGGCGGGCCGGCGCCCGAACACCGCGCAGGCGGCCTCGCTCCAGGCCAGGATCTTCCCCTCTGTGCCGGTCGCGAAGATCGCGCAGCCCTGAGGCGCCGCCAGCATGCTGGTCAGCAGCGACAGCGCCTGCGTATCGCCGGGCACCCGGGCCGGGTCCAGGTAGGCCACGTACCCGGCAGCCGGGTTGAGGGCATGGCCGGTGGCCTGCCCGTGGCCCGCCTGATGCGCGTTGCCCCGGGTCATGCGGGCCTCGCTTCCGGTCCCAGGAGTGCCAACTCAACTCCGTTCCGTATTCATAATCTCACTCTGCGTTCCGGCCGGGCCAGCCGGGAGTGCCGTTCGGCCCGCTCCGCCCCGGCCGATGGGCCGGTTTGGCAGCGGAGCGCTGTCAGGCAGTGACCAGGGGTAATCGCCACGGGGACCTTCGGCCTCTGTGTGCTCCCCGGACCGCCGGCGAACCTGCAGGTAGGAAGCGTGCGGTGGCCGCCCCGGAGATCCGGAGGCATGAGAATGAGCACGGCCCCAGCCGGGTTCCAGCACCTGGTTCCCGCCGAGAACATCGTCGTCACCGGCGGCGCCGGCTACATCGGCTCGCATCTGGTCGACCTGCTCGCCGAGGCGGGCCACCGGGTGACCGTGATCGACGACCTGACCAGCGGCAGCACCGCCAACCTGGCCACCCGGCTGCGGCGCGGCGACATCCGCCTGGTGACCGGCTCGATCCTGGACGCCCGCCTGCTCGACCAGGAGCTGCGCCAGGCGGACCTGGTCTTCCACCTGGCCGCCGCGGTCGGGGTCGGCCGGATCACCGGCGACCCGCTGACCTCGCTGCAGACCAACGTGGCCGGGACCGAGCTGGTGCTCGGGGCCTGCGCCCGGCACGGCTGCGCCCTCGTCCTGGCCTCCTCGTCAGAGGTCTACGGCAAGGAGCCCGCCTGCCCGATGCGCGAGTCCGGGGACCGGGTGCTCGGGCCGACCACGGTGCCCCGGTGGTCGTACGCCGCTGCCAAGGCGGTCGACGAGCACCTGCTCTTCGCCTGCACCGGCCAGGGCCTGCGCGGCAGCGCCGTCCGCTACTTCAACTCCTACGGGCCGCGGCTGGACCGCCGGGGCAGCGCCTCGGTGGTCGCGGTCTTCCTCCGGCAGGCGCTCGCGGGCGAGCCGATCACCGTGCACGGCGACGGCGGCCAGTCCCGGTCCTTCACCTACGTGACCGACACGGTCCGCGGCACCCTGGCCGCCGCCGCCCCGGCGGGCCAGGGCCGGGTCTTCAACATCGGCTCGGCCGCGGAGATCACCGTCGCGGATCTCGCGGAGCTGATCGCCGGCGAGACCGGCAGCCGGTCGCCGATCGTCCGGACGCCGTACGAGGAGGTGTACGGGGCCCGCTTCGAGGACGTGCGCCGCCGGGTCCCCGACGTGAGCCTGGCCCGGGAGGTGCTCGGCTGGGAGCCCGAGGTGCCCCTCGCCGACGGCCTCAAGCGGACGATCGCCTGGTGGACCGAGGACGGCGGGCACCGGCTGACCGCGGGCCGGGGTGATGGCCATGGCTGAGCGGCGGCGCCGTGAGAGCACGCGGCACTTCCTGGCCCGGCTCGGGCGGCGGGAGCTCACCGTCGGCGTGATGGGGCTGGGCTACACCGGGCTCCCGCTGGCGGTGGCCAGCGCCCAGGCCGGCTTCCCCACCTTCGGCTACGACCGCGACGCGGAAGTCTGCGCGGGGCTGGCCCGCGGGGTCAGCCGGGTGGCGGACGTCCCCGGCGGGGAGGTCGCGGCCCTGACCGAGGCCGGGCTCTTCACCCCCGTCGCGCTCGGCGACGGCCTGTCGCCAGTGCCCGACGTGGTCTTCATCGCCGTCCCGACCCCGTTCGGGGCCGGCCCGGACCTGTCCTACGTCACCGGGGCCGCCCGGACCCTCGGGGCTGCCATGCGGCCCGGCATGCTGGTGGTGGCCCAGTCCACCAGCTACCCGGGGACCACCACCGAGGTCATCCAGCCGCTGCTCGAGCGGGGCGGCCTGCGGGCCGGCGCCGACTTCGCGCTGGCCTTCGCCCCGGAACGGATCGACCCGGGCAACGGGACCTGGAACATCCACAACACCCCCCGGGTGGTCGGCGGCGTCAGCCCGGACAGCACCCGGCGGGCGGTGGCCGTGCTGGATGCCATCGCCGGGGCGCCCGGCCTCATGCGCCCGGTCAGCTCGCCCGCGGTGGCGGAGTTCGCCAAGCTGCTGGAGAACAGCTACCGGCTGGTCAACATCGGGCTGGCGAACGAGATGGCGATGCTCGCCCACGAGCTGGGCGTGGACATCGCCGAGGTGATCGACGCGGCCGCCAGCAAGCCGTACGGATTCCAGCCGTTCCGGCCCGGCGTGGGGCCCGGCGGCGCGTGCATCCCGGAGGACCCGCTGTTCCTGGCCTGGAAGGCGCGCACCCGGGAGTTCGACACCCGGCTGATCAATCTGGCGGCCGAGCAGAACCAGGGCATGGCCCGGTACGTGTTCCACCGGATCATGGAGATGCTGAGCAGGCGCGGGAAAGGCCTGGGCGGCAGCCGGGTGCTGTGCCTGGGCGCGGGCTACAAGGCCGACCTCGCCGACACCCGCCACTCGCGCGCGCTGCGGGTGATGGAGCTGCTCGCCGGCGCCGGCGCGAGCGTCGGCTACGCCGACCCGCTGATCGCCTCGGTGCGGATCGGCGGCTGCGAGCTCAAGGGCCTGCCGCTGGAGTCCGCCGATCCGGGCGACTTCGATCTGGTCGTGATCCTGGTGGCGAACGGCAGCCAGCTCCCGGAGCTGGCCAGGTTCACCGGGTACCCGGTGCCGGTGTTCGACGCCGCCCACATGCTGCCCGCCGGGCCGGACGTGGAACGGCTGTTACCCGCGCAGCCGCGCGAGCACGGCGGCCAGCTCACCGGCGTCACCGTCGATCCGGACCACCTTGTCCCGGCTGGTGGCGCCGCGCACCAGGGTGACATCCCCGGGCCGGACGCCGAAAGCGCCGGCCACCGCCCGCAGCGCCGCCGCCGTGGCCTGCCCGCCCACCGGCCGGGCGCTGACCCGCACGATGAGCGCCTCCCCCCGGGTCCCCCCGACCGCCGTGCGCGGCGCGCCCGGCTGCACCCGGATCGGCACCGTCAGCGCCATCGCCGCCTCCTGCCCGCGTGCCCCTGAGCCAAGGCTAGGGCTGTCTGCCCCGGCGGGCTCTGGCCGCACCGGCCCGCCGCCGCCAGACTCGTCTGGAAGGCCCGGATCCTCCCCGGAAGGAGCTGTCCCGTGCCCGCTGAGATGTCCCTGAACGCAGCGATGCTCGCAGCAGGGCCCGCCGGGGCAGGCCTCGGCATGATCCTCGATGGCCCGATGGCCGCCCAGGTGGCGGCGGTGCTGGCCCGGCTGGGCGTGCCGGACCGGCTGGCGGACGGGCCGCTCACCGCCGCCGAACTGGCGGGCGAGCTCGGCGCGGGTGCCGACCCGCTGGGCCGGGTGCTGGCCGCGGCGGCCGTGTTCGGGTTAGTCACCAGGGATGCCGCTGGCCGCTTCGCGCTGACCGGCGCCGGGGAGCTGCTCCGCAGCGACGCCCCGGGCTCGGCGCGCTACCTCGCGGCCGGGTTCCTGGGCCCGGCGATGTGGGCCTGCTACGGCCAGCTCACCGAGATCGTGCGGAGCGGCAGGCTGGCCGACCCGGGCGCCCCGGGCGGGGTGTACGAGTACTTCGGCCGGCACCCGGATGAGGCGCGCCTGTTCGCCCGGGCCATGCAGCGGGTCACGTCCATCCTCGCCGCCGAGCTCACCGCCAGCGGCTACCGGCCGCCAGCGGCGGGCCGGATCGTGGACGTGGGCGGCGGCAGCGGGACACTGCTCGCACAGCTGCTGCTCGCCGCCGGTGAGGGCAGCGGGGTGCTGTTCGACCGGCCCGAGGCGCTCGCGGAGGCGCCGGGCGTCCTGGCCGGCGCGGGGGTGGCCGGCCGGGTGGAACTCGTCCCCGGCGACTTCATGCAGGAGGTGCCGGCCGGCGGCGACCTGTACGTGCTGTGCCAGGTCCTGCATAACTGGCATGACGAGCTGGCCCAGGTCATCGTGGGCAACTGCCGCCGCGCCAGCCGGCCGGGCAGCTCATTGCTGGTCATTGAGTATGTGCTGCCGGACGGGCCGGAGCCGTCGCTGGCGCACCTGATGGACCTGATCATGCTGACCGTGGTGGGCGGCCGGGAGCGCAGCCGCGCCGAGCACGCGGCGCTCATGGCGGGGGCGGGCTACACCCTGGTCAGCGACACGCCACTGGACAGCGTCCTGCCCTGGCACGCGCTGGAGTTCCGCCGCGACTGACGCCCAGTACCCGGAGGGGCCGCGGTAGCGCCCAGGCGAGGGCCAGAAAGGGAGCAACTCCCCCGGAATCGGCTGGGCTGCGGGTTTGTTCTATAGTTGAATGGAGAAATAATCGGGCCGCCCCGGCCCGGTGCGCGTTTACCCGCCCCGGCGACCCGGTCGCAGGAGGGCTTTTCGATCATGTTGACCACGCGCAGGCACTACCGCTATGTGTCCGGGTGGTGTGCCAGCACCATGCATCAGCGCTGCGCAGGCAGTTACGCGGGCACCGCGTGCTGCTGCGCCTGTCACGGCGAGCCGGCCAGCCAGGCCGCCGGCCAGGCCGTGGCCGGGCACTGAGCCGGTCCGGGGATATATTCGCTCAGAGAGCGGAAATAACGACCGGTGCGGCCGGCCACCCGGCGGGACCGCGCCGAGAGGAGCCATGTGACCAGCCGCGAGACCAAGGCCCTGCAGGCGCTGCTGGCCCATCAGCGCCGTCTCGGTGAGGGGATGCAGCGCCGGGTCGCCGCCGTGACCGGGGCCGCTGCGGCCGGCGGCCCGCTGGCAGCGGCCACCTCGGACCTGCTCGCCTACCTGGCCTCCGAGGTGCTCCCGCACGCCTATGCCGAGGAAGACACCATCTACCGGGCCGCCGCCGGGCAGACGGACCTGGCCGGCACGATCAGCGAGATGATCACCGAGCACCGGGTCCTGGCCACCGCGGCCAGCCGCCTGGCCGGCGGCCTCGACGACAGCTCCGCGCTCATGCAGGCCAAGATGCTCAGCGCCCTGATCACCAGCCACGTGGTGAAGGAGAACGAGGTCCTGCTGCCGGCGCTGCTGGCCGACGACTCGGTGGACCTGGCAGACCTGCTGGAGGAACTCAAGGAGCGGCTGGCCGAATCACCGGAACAGCAGGCCAGCAGGGTCGGCGCCCGCGTTATTCTGTAACGTACTGGAATATCCCTGGGCGAAGGGCTGGCCGTGACCACAGGGCTGCAGCAGGAGGCACGGGCGCTCGGCGACCCGACCCGCCACCGCCTGTTCCGCTACATCGCGGCCGCCCCGGCCCCCGTGGGCGTGGGCGAGCTCACCGGCTACGTGCAGCTCAACCACAACGCCGTGCGCCAGCACCTGGCGGTGCTGAAGGAGGCCGGCCTGGTGACCGAGGAGACGGAACGCCGGGGCCAGCCCGGGCGGCCCCGGCTGCTGTACCGGCTGCATCCCGAGGCCGCCGGCCGCTGGGACACCCCCGGCGGCTACGCCTGGCTCGCCAGCCTGCTGTCCGCGGCCATCCGCCGGGGGCAGGCGCCACGCCAGGCCGGCCGCCAGGAAGGCCACCGGCGGGCCGCCGAGCTGACCGGCCCGGACGACCCCGCGGACCTGCTCCAGGCGGAGATGACCTGGCGCGGGTTCCGCCCCGCCCGGTCCGCCCGCGGCAGCCGGCTCACCTACGTGCTGGGCCGCTGCCCGTTCGCGGAGGTCGCCAGCACCGACCCGGGCACCGTCTGCCAGCTCCACCTGGGCCTGTCCGAGGGCCTGGCCGAGGGCCTCGGCACGCTCACGGTGGAAGGGCTGGCAGCCCGCGATCCCCGCCGGGCGGGCTGCCGCCTGACCGTCCGCCGGGAGCTGCGCGCCGCCCGCGGGTAACCGCGCCGGGGGTCCCGCCCTGGTGGACCGGGCATATCGGGGTAGGGGCAACAGCGGGACACGCACGCGCTCAACCGTGAGAGGGGAGACGCCGTGTACAGCAAGGTCAAGATCGCCGGGCACCCGGTCCACCCCATGCTCATCGCCTTCCCGGTGGCGTGCTACGTGGGCACGCTGGTGGGGTTCGCCGTCTACGGGGCGAACGGGCACCTGTTCTGGCTCAACCTCGCGATCGCGCTGAACGTCGTGGGGGTCGGCACCGCCGTGCTGGCCGCCCTGCCCGGCTTCATCGACTGGGCGTTCGGCATTCCCCGCGGCTCCGGCGCCAAGCAGGCCGGGCTGGTGCACGCGGCCCTGAACGTGACCACCCTGGGCCTGTTCCTGGCCAGTGTCGCCATCTACGTCACCGACTGGAACGGCCCGGCGGTCAGCGCCACCGCGGGCATCGTGCTGTCGGCCATCGGGGTCGCGCTGACCCTGGCGGCCGGGTTCTTCGGCTGGATGCTGGTGCAGGACTACCACGTGGGGGTCCGGCTGGCGCCGCGGCAGCAAGAGGCCGAGCCCGAGGTCCAGCACACCGCGCCCGCGCAGCTGCGCCGCCACCACGCCGCCTGAGGCTTGACGAGCTACGAAACCCGGCGCAGCCCGGCCAGCCGCCGCCCTGGGGCCTCCAGGCCGCGGCGGCGCCGGGCCAGGCCGGCCCAGGGATCGTCCTGGCTGGCCCGGCGCAGCCGGCCGCCCATGCCGCGCAGCGTGAAGCGCTCCGGGGCCAGCTCCGGGTCGGCCACCTCATCCCAGGTCACCGGGGTGGCCACCGGCGCGCCCGGGCGGGCGCGCACGGCGTACGGGGCGACCACCGTCTGCGCGTAGGCGTTGCGCATGATGTCCGCGTAGACCCGCTGGCCGCGCTTGGCCTTGCGCTGCTCGGTGGTGATCGTCTCCGGGTGCCGCCGCGCCAGCAGCTCAGCCGCGCTCCGCGCGAAGGACCGGACCGCGGTGAAGTCCCCGGCGGGCGTCGCCGAACCCGCTCTGGGCGGCCGGGTCCAGGTCGAACACGAGCTGATCCGGGCACGCCACCGCGGGCGCCCGGCTGAGGAACACGTGCGGCTCGATGCAGCCCTGGCCGGCCAGGTAGACCAGGACGGCGGGCTTGTCGGCCAGCGCGTGGCAGACCGTCCCGCCCTCCTTGGCCACCTCGGTGCGCGGCACCCAGTCCGGGAAGTGATCCGGCACGTTCTTCTGCACGATGCGCTGCCCGCCGATCCCGTCCGGGAAGCGGGCCATCACCAGCGGCCGGTCTTTGACCTGCGGCAGGATCGACGCCGCCGCCCGCCGGTAGTAGTCGGCCAGCTCGCTCTTGGTGATGCCGTCCCCCGGGAAGTACACCTTGCCGGGGTTCGGCAGCCGGACGGCGATCCGCCCGATCGCCACGGTCTCCCCGTGCTCCTCGTTCACCACCATGTCCTCACGCTTGCTCCCGGACCACCTCGGACGGGTCCTTGTCCTCCCGCAGCCCCTGAAACCGGGGATGGCGCAGCTGCCCGTCCCGGGTCCACTCGGTGAAGGCGACCTGCCCGACCAGCCGCGGCTCCACCCAGTGCACCCGCGCGCGCGGCACCGGCCCGCGGGTGAAGGCAGGCCGGGGGCGCTCCAGCCGCGCCAGGGTCGCGTGCAGGCTGCGCAGGAGCCGGTTGCCGAAGCCGGTGCCCACCTTGCCCGCGTAGGTGAACGCGCCGTCCGGCTCGTAGTAGCCCAGCAGCAGGGCGCCGAACCCGGCCCGCGAGCCCTGCGGGTCGGTGTAGCCGCCGATGACGAACTCCTGCTCGTTCTCGCACTTGAACTTGAGCCAGTCCTGGCTGCGCCCGGCCCGGTACGGCGCGGCGGCCCGCTTGGCGATCAGGCCCTCCCAGTGATCGCGGCAGGCGTCCTCCCAGAACGGCTGGCCGTTGCCCGCCCGGTGCCCGGTGTAGCGCAGCGGGTCACGCAGCCGCAGCAGGCCGCGCAGGAGCTGCTTGCGCTCGCGCAGCGGCAGCCGCCGGGTGTCCTGCTCGCCGGTGTGCAGCAGGTCGAACACGTAGTAGACCACCGGGATCTGCCGCAGCAGCGAATCGGCGGGATGGGCGTTGCCGAGCCTGCCCTGCAGCCGGGCGAAGCTGGTCCGGTCGCCGTCGAAAGCGACGACCTCGCCGTCCAGCACGAACTCCCGCACCCGCTGGCCGGCGAGCGCCCGGGCGACCTCCGGGAAGGTCGCCGTGATGGTGAGCTGGTTGCGGGTCAGCAGCCGCACCTGCTCCCCGTCCCGGAAGGCCAGGCAGCGCTCGCCGTCCAGCTTGCGCTCGTACAGCCAGGCCGGGTCGGAGAACCGGTCGCGGGTGAGGGTGGCCAGTTGCGGCGCCACCCACGCGGGCACGGTCATGGCCGGCTCCCTACCCGGCTGGCCAGCGGGCTAACGGCCGCGGGTCACACCACCGCGGGCACGGCGTCCGGCTCCGCGTCCGCCTCCTCCGCGTCCGCCTCCTCCGCCGCGTCCGGCACCTCCAGGCTGCCCCGGGCGGCCAGGCAGCGCTCGTAGGCGTAGGCCGTCTCCTGGCCGATCCGCTCCCAGGAGTACCGGGCACGGGCCCGGTCGGCGGCTGCGATGCCGAACGCCTCCAGCTGCAGCGGGCTGCCCAGCAGCCCGCGCACCCGGCGCGCCAGCACCGACGGCTGGCCGGGCGGCAGCAGCATCCCGGTGGTCCCGTCGATCACCGCGTCGTTGTGCACGCCCACCGCGGAGGCCACCACCGGTGTGCCGCAGGCCATCGCCTGCAGCGCCACCGTGCCGAACGGCTCGTCCCAGGCGGCGCTCACCAGGATGTCCGCCGAGCGCAGCAGGGCGGGCAGGTCCTTGGGGCTGACCCGGCCGATGAAGCTGACCCGGTCGGCCACGCCCAGCTCGCGGGCCAGGCCCGTCAGGTGCTGGCAGACCTTGTCCTGGCGGAGTTTGGCCCGGGCGGGACCGCCCGCGATCACCAGCTCCGCGTTCGGCACCTCGGCCAGCGAGCGGACGACCATGTCCAGGCCCTGCTCGTCGGTCAGCGGGCCGACCGTCAGCAGGCGCGGCTTGCCGTTCCGCTTGGCCACCGGGCCTTCCGGGAGGAACTCACCGGTGTCCACCCCGGAGGGCACCACCCTGATCGCGGCCCGGGGCACGCCCAGGCTGGCCAGTTCCCGCGCCTCCGCCGACGAGCCCGCCAGCACGCCGCTGACGTTCCGCGCCAGGCAGGCCTTGACCCGAAGCTGGGCCAGGTCGTGCGGCTTGCGGGCGCAGCGGCGGCGGGACTTGAGGTCGAGCACGTGGAAGGTCTGCACGACCGGGATGTCGAGGTCCCTGGCGCCGGCCACGGCCGCGAGGCCGCTCAGCCAGAAGTGCGCGTGCGCCAGGTCGGGCCGGTTGCGGCGCCAGCGCTGCGCCAGGTGGTCGCCGAAGGCGCGGATGTGCGGTGTCAGCTCGTCCGCCGACAGCCGGGCCGCGGGGCCGGCGGGCACGTGCTCCACCGTCACCCGGGCGCCCAGCTTCACGGTGCGGGGCTGCGACGGGGCATCTTTGCGGCTGTAGACAGTGACCTGGTGTCCGAGCCCCGCCAGTGCCTTTGCCAGCGAGGTGACGCGCGGCCCACTGTCCGCAATGGGCGATGAGCCTGGCAGCGTGACATGGGGTGCCACAAGGGCGATCCTCATCACGGAGCCTCCCTCCGAGAGTGCCGTACAGGGGGGAACGGCGTGATCCCGGATGAGGTGCGAGAGGAAGAAGATGTCAGCCTGCTGAAAAGCGGCTCACGCAGCACACCTCACGGATCACGACAGCGTCCCGAGGGTGTGCCTGCGTCGTAGACACGCTGAATACTTTACCGCACTTGCGGTAGCTGCGCACATCGGGACGTCCGGAAGGAGGCCGCGCGCGGTGAGCAGGCACCCTGGCGGGCTGGCGTGCACCTCGCCCAGCTGCTGGCCGAGCAGGCCGGGCTCGGCGACGGCCAGGCGGCCGGCTAGTGATCCAGCCGCATGTGCAGCCGGATGGTGCTGCCAGCCGGGCCGGTCCGCAGCTCCACCAGGTCGCACACCTGGTGGACGAGCCACAGCCCGTGTCCCCGGCCGTCCTCGAGCGGCTGCTGCCGGCCGGCCAGCGGGTCGGCGATCCAGCCCCGGTCGGCGACCTCGCACAGCAGCTCGCCCGGCGCCTGCCAGCAGCGCAGCACACCGCCGGCCGCGGTGTGACTGAGGGTGTTGGCGGCCAGCTCGCTGACGGCCAGCACCAGATCGGCCGCGCGGTCCGGCGACAGCCCGGCGCCGGCCGCCTGAGCCGTGGCCAGCGCCCGCACCGGGCGCAGATCGGCACGGTAGGAGAGCGAGGCGGCGCCGGGCGGCGGCGCCGGCAGCGGCTCATCACAGCCGGGTGGCAGCGTGCCCGGCCCCAGGTAGGCAGCGCTCGGCCAGGTCCCCTCCGGGGTCATCAGCTCCGGGTGGGTGTGCTCGGCGTCCGCCAGCGCGCCGGTGGGCAGGCCGGCCCGGTCGTAGGGGCACAGGATGCTGACCGGCTGGCCCGCGAACGCCAGGTTGACCAGGGCCTCGTGCCGGGCCGATTCGGCCAGTTCCGGGCGGGACCGGTCAGGCCAGGCGGGCTCGCCCACGTAGCTGACCGGCTGACCCAGGTGCCGGGCGGCGAAGGCCCGGACGGCCGGGATGATCCGGCCGGGGTTGCGGCCCAGCATGGCCATGTCGGCGAAGTGCGCCTGCCCGGCCGCGGGCCCCAGGGCCTCCCGCAGCGGGCCGGCCCGCGCCATCGGCACCGCCACGAAGACGGCCTCCCGGCGGGCCAGGGAAGCCCGGATGAAGCCGCCGACCCCGGCCTGGTACTCGCCGGTGCTGCGGTAGAAGAACGCCAGGTGGCGGAAATCCCGCTGGCCAGCCAGGCCAGCCGGGCGCCCCGCCTGCCCGGCAGCCGGGAAGCGGTCATCCACACCGCCCCTCCTGCCCGCTTCGCCGCATGTCATTCAGGCCGTCCCAAAACCCGCCGGCCGAAGTACCATGGGACGGCTTCAATCTTCCTGTGGCGGCGTCGGTCCGGCGGGGGTGATGGGTGGCTGCTCTGCGTCTGTCGTCGGCACAACAGGCCGGCTGCGTGGTCATCGAGGTCGAGGGCGATCTCGACATCGTGACCAGCCGGGAGTTCGACGACTACCTGACGAAGGCGCGGCGCGGGCAGCGTCACCTGATCATCGACCTGTCCGCCGTCAACTTCATGGACACCAGCTCGCTCGCGGTGATCGTGGGCCACTGGAAGAGGCTGACCGCCGACAACGGCTCGCTGGCCCTGGCGGGCGCCCGCTACCGGCACACCAAGACCCTGTGGATCACCGGCCTGGCGCACCGCCTGCCGCTCTTCGACACCGCCGGCGAGGCCGTCGCCGCGCTGCCGGCGGCCCCCAGCCCGCGCGCCGACTGACACGGTCAGCGCACCCGGACGGCGACCAGGCAGGCGTCGTCCCCGGTGTCGGACGCCGCGTTGCGCAGCAGGTGGTCCGCGTACTCGGCGATCGGGCCGACGGGCCGGCTGGCGTGGCGGAGCAGCGCCGCCTGCGCGTCGTCGATGGGCTCCTCCCGGCGCTCGATCAGGCCGTCGGTGAACAGCAGCAGCGCGTCATCGGGCCGCAGCGAGGTGGTCACCTCCTCGTAGTCGGCCTCCGGGTCGGCGCCGAGCAGCAGGCCCTGCCCGGCCGGCAGCTCGGTGGCCTTCCCGTCCCGCACCAGGACCGGCGGCAGGTGGCCGGCCAGCGCCCAGCGCAGCGTCCGGTCGGCCGGGTTGTACAGGCCGCACACGGCGGTGCCGATGATGCCGTCGGTCAGATGGCAGGCGACCTGGTTCAGCCAGCTCAGCAGGCTGGCGGGACCGGCGCCGGTGATCGCCAGCCCGCGCAGGCAGTTACGCAGCGCCACCATGCCGGTCACCGCGTCGATCCCGTGCCCGGCGATGTCCCCCACCACCAGCAGCACCTGCCGGCTCGGCAGCAGCACGGTGTCGTACCAGTCGCCGCTCACCAGGTAGGCCGGGCCGGCCGGCCGGTACCGCGCGGCCACGTCCAGGCCTGCCGAGGCCACCGGCGCCGCCGACCGCGGCGTGATGGCCTGCTGCAGCCGCAGCGCCAGCCGGTGCTCCTCCTTGGCCCGCTCCTCGGTGCTGGCCAGGTGGTCACGGGTGGCGGTCAGGGCGACCTGGGTGTGGTAGTGGGCGGACACGTCCTGGAAGGCCCCGCGCACCGAGGCCAGCGAGCCCGCCGCGTCCGTGACCGGCTCGCCGAACACCCGCATCTGGCGCACGCTCTGGTCGTCGGCCCGCAGGATGCGGAAGGCGGCCGCGGTGGGCTTCTTTTCCCGCAGCAGCGTGTCCCGGAACTGCTCGACGTCGAACATGTCGTCGGCCAGCACCTGCCCGTGCAGTTCCGCCAGCGGCACCGGGCCGGCGTCCCGGTCCCGGCCGAACAGCGCGAAGGCCGATTCGGTCCAGCGGACCTCCCCGGTGAGCAGGTTCTCCTCCCAGCCGCCGATCCGGCCCAGCCGCTCGGCGTGCTGGAGCAGCGACGCCAGCCGCTCCGCCTCGCCGATCGGCCGCCAGGCGATCACCACGCCGTCGAACAGCGGCGCGATCCGGATGTCCATCACCGGCGCCATTCCGGCGTCGGTCACCAGCGCGCTGATCCCGCCGGACAGATGCCGGGGCTCCCCGGTGGCCAGCACCTCGGCCGCCCGGTCGAAGAGGCCGCCGGCCAGTGCGGCGAGCGGATACACCTCCAGCAGCGGCCGCCCGGCCAGGTCGGCCGCCTGCCGCCCGGCCGGGTCCCGGAAATCGGCGCTGACATGCCCGATCTGGAAGTCGGTCACCGTGCCGCCGGAGTCGCGCAGCGGGTAGGCGAACATGGCGGACTCGATCACGCCGTCCAGCAGCGCGTACAGCCACGAGGCCTGCCGGTCGGCGGGCCCGTCCCCGTCGCCGCCGGCGCTCAGCGCCCGCGCGCACAGGTCCGCCAGCCCGGCCAGCTGGCGCCGGAGCGAGGGCGCGAACTCCGGCAGCGGCTCGGGCCAGCAGGCCTCCATCACCCCGGCGGCCGCCCCGGGCACCCGCATCGGCAGCACCACCCGGGCCCCGCCGGGCCAGCAGCCGAGCAGCGGCACCGGATCCCGGCCGGGCGGCCCGGCGGCCCAGAACAGGTCCGTGCCGTCGCGCGCCACCCGCTGCGCCAGGCAGTCCATGGCGGGCGGGATGTGCCGCCAGCGGCCCGCCTCCCGCTCCCCCAGCCCGGCCTGCCCGGCGAGCTCCAGGCTGCCGTCCGGGCCGACCTGCCAGAGGGCGACCGCGACGGCCCCGGCCGGCGCGAGCGCCTGCTCCAGGGCGGCGGCGGCGACCGCGTCCCCGTCCGCCGCCGCGGCCACGGCGGCGGACGCCAGGCTGAGCCTGCGCCACCCCGCGTGCCCGTCTTCGGCCGGCTCGGGCGCTGACGGCAGCCGCTGCCCGGTGACCTCCGCCGCGAGCTCGGCCACCGGCAGCCCGGCCTGCCGGGCCAGCCGGGTGAGCTGGCCGGACGCCTCGATCGCCGAGCAGCCGAGCCGCTCCATCAGGATGCCCTGGGCGGTGTCGACGACCGATCGGGCCGCCGCCTGTGCCCGCATCCGGTCCAGCTCGCGCCGCTGCCGGGCGATCAGCGCGGTCAGCCGGGAGACATCAGCGGAGCTGACTGCTGTCACGGTGAAAATTGCCTCTCCACAGGGCCGGCACGGCCCTGGTCCGGAATACACGTTACCGGCCGGCCACCGCCCGCAACGTAAACGTGGGAGTATCAGTCTGTTGCGTAGAGTGGCCGAAGGCGCCGCCTAATCACCTGCCGCCCGGATATCTGGACGCCTGGAGGGACCCCCCATGGCCAAGGCCGAGCAGCCCGGCCAGCAACTCGCCGAGCTGACCGACCCGCGACTGCACCAGCTCCTTGCTGGCCTGCGGGCCGTGCGCGGCGGCGACTTCGGCACCCGGCTGGACAAGGTCGGCGACCCGCTGGTGGACGAGATCGCCACCGTGTTCAACGAGATGGCCGACCAGCTGGCGCTGTTCACCTCCGAGGTCACCCGGGTGGCCCGGGAGGTCGGCACCGACGGCCGCCTCGGCGGCCAGGCCGAGGTGCCCGGGGTGGCGGGCACCTGGAAGGACCTGACCGACTCGGTGAACGCGATGGCCGGCAACCTGACCGGGCAGGTGCGGGACATCGCCCAGGTGGCCACCGCGGTCGCCAAGGGCGACCTGTCGCGGAAGATCACCGTTGACGTCAAGGGCGAGATGCTCGAGCTGAAAGAGACCCTCAACACGATGGTCGACCAGCTCTCCTCGTTCGCCGACGAGGTCACCCGGGTGGCCCGGGAGGTGGGCACCGAGGGCCGCCTCGGCGGCCAGGCCGACGTCAAGGGCGTGTCCGGCACCTGGAAAGACCTGACCGACAACGTCAACTCGATGGCGAACAACCTGACCGGCCAGGTCCGCAACATCGCCGAGGTGACAACGGCGGTGGCGCAGGGCGACCTGTCCAAGAAGATCGACGTGGACGCCCGCGGCGAGATCCTCGAGCTCAAGACCACCATCAACACCATGGTCGACCAGCTGTCGGCGTTCGCCGCCGAGGTCACCCGGGTGGCCCGGGAGGTCGGGCGGCAGGGGCGGCTGGGCGGGCAGGCCGAGGTCGAGGGCGTGTCCGGCACCTGGAAGCGGCTCACCGAGAACGTGAACGAGCTGGCCGGCAACCTGACCCGGCAGGTCCGGGCGATCGCCGAGGTGACCAGCGCCGTGGCCACCGGCGACCTGACCCGCTCCATCTCGGTCGAGGCCCAGGGCGAGGTCGCCGAGCTCAAGGACAACATCAACGCCATGGTCCAGTCGCTGCGCGAGAAGACCAAGGCGTACGAGGAGCAGGTCTGGCTGCAGGCGAGCCTGGCCCGCATCGCCGGCCTGGTGCAGGGGCACCGGGACCTGGCCACGGTGGCCGACCTGATCATGGACGAGCTGGTGCCGCTGATCGGCGCCCAGCACGGCACGTTCTTCCTCGCCGACGGCTCCGGCGGGGAACTGCAGCTGCACCTCATCGCCGGCTACGGGCTGCGGGCCGACAAGGACTCCACCCGCCAGTTCGAGTTCGGCCAGTCGCTGATCGGCCAGGTCGCCAAGACCAAGAAGCCGGTGCTGGTGACCGACGTCCCGGCCGACTACGTGAAGATCTCCTCGGGCCTCGGCGAGGCCAGCCCGGTCAGCCTGATCATCATGCCGATCGTGTTCGAGGGCCAGGTGCTCGGCGTCATCGAGGCCAGCTCGTTCACCCCGTTCACCAAGGTGCACCTGGACTTCCTCGAGCAGCTCATGGAGACCATCGGGGTCAACGTGAACGCCCTGATGGCGCACGCCCGCACCGACCAGCTGCTGGAGGAGTCCCGGCGGCTGGCCAGCGAGCTGCAGGCCCGGCAGGACGAGCTGCAGCGCTCCAACGCCGACCTGGAGGACAAGGCCGTCCAGCTCGCCCGGCAGAACCGCGACATCGAGATCAAGAACGACGAGATCGAGCGGGCACGGCAGGAGCTGGAGGAGCGCGCCAAGCAGCTCGCCCTCGCCTCGCGCTACAAGTCGCAGTTCCTGGCGAACGTGTCCCACGAGCTGCGCACCCCGCTCAACAGCCTGCTGATCCTGGCCCGGCTGCTGGCCCAGAACCCGGCCGGCAACCTCACCCCCAAGCAGGTCGAGTACGCCAACGTCATCCACTCCTCCGGCTCGGACCTGCTGCAGCTCATCAACGACATCCTCGACCTGTCCAAGGCCGAGGCGGGCCGGATGGAGGTCCACCCCGAGCAGGTCTCGCTCACCGGCCTGGCCGACGACCTGCGCACCGTGTTCGGCCCGCTGGCCGCCGACAAGAGCCTGGAGTTCGACATCCAGATCGCCGGCGACGTGCCGCCGGAGCTGTTCACCGACCGGCAGCGGCTCCGGCAGATCCTGGCGAACCTGCTCTCGAACGCCGTCAAGTTCACCCGGGCCGGCCGGGCCGGGCTGTCGGTGCGGATGGTGCCGGCCCGGCGGCGCGGCAAGGAGCCGCAGGTCGCCTTCGCCGTGACCGACACCGGCATCGGCATTTCCGCGGAGAACCTGGACACCATCTTCGGCGCCTTCCAGCAGGGCGACGGCACCACCAGCCGCAGCCACGGCGGGACCGGCCTGGGCCTGGCGATCTGCCGGGAGGTCGCCAGCCACCTGGGCGGCCGGATCACCGCCGAGAGCCAGCCCGGCAGCGGCAGCACGTTCACCCTGCTGCTGCCGATGGCCTACCGGCCCCCCGGCCCGGCGGGACCGGACGGCACCGGGCCGGTGGTGCCCGCCGCGGTGGAGGCCGTGCCGCCGGCCGCGGCATCCGGGCCGGTCACCGCGGCGGATCCAGCCCGCTGGCGGCGGAAGCGGCACGAACCGCCGGTGGCCAGCCTGTCGCCGCCCAGCCCGGATCTGCCCGCAGCCGGGCCGCATCACGGCCTGCGCGGCCGGAAGGTGCTGATCATCGACGACGACGTGCGCAACGTCTTCGCCATCACCAGCATCCTGGAGCTGTACGGCCTGTCGGTCATCCACGCCCCCGACGGCCGCAAGGGCATCGACATCCTGATGGCCAGCGACGACATCGACCTGGTGCTGCTGGACGTGATGATGCCGGAGATGGACGGGTACGTCACCACGGCCGCGATCCGGCAGCTGCCCCGGTTCGCGGACCTGCCGGTCATCGCGGTCACCGCCCGGGCAATGCCTGAGGACCGGGTGAAGAGCCTCGCCAGCGGCGCCAGCGACTACGTCACCAAGCCGGTCGACACCGAAGAGCTCCTGACCTGCATGGAACGCTGCCTGGAGCAGTCGGTGACCGGCGGCCCGGGCGGCGGCCGCTAGCCCCGGCCGAAGGCCCGTCTCCCCGCACGGGAAAATATTGAGTAAGTTGTGAGTAACCCCGGCCGTCGCCGCGTGCCGACAACCACGAGGGGAGGTGGCCGTGGCCAATCCGGAACTGGCCCGTGAAGCAGCTGACCTGCTCAGCATCGCCGGCAAGTCCGGGGCACGGTCGCTGAACGAGCTGGTGGGGCTGGCGTCGCGGCAGGTCGTCACCTGTTCCGGGGCCGTCGCCGGGCTGTGGCGTGACGGCGAGCCGATCGACCTGGCCGCCAGCCACCCGCACATCGGCGCCCTGGTCGAGGTGGAGCTGCGCGCCCTGCGCGGCCCGGCCGTGGAGGCGCTGATCACCGGTGAGCCCGCGTACACGGCGGACACCCTGGCCGAGAAACGCTGGCCGGAGTACGCTCATGCGGCGCTGTGCCGCGGCGTCCGCTGCTCTGCCACGCTGATCCACCAGTCCGGCACGGTGGCGGTCACCCTGTCGCTGGTCGCCGCGCGGCCACGGGTGCTCGACGTGGACCGGCTGCCGCTCGCCGAGCTGCTGGTCGCGGCCGGCAGCGCGCTCATGGGCAACGTGTCGCAGTACGGTGAAGCCCGCCGGGCCGCGCTGCAGTTGCGGGACGCGGCGCGCTCGCGGGCCCTGGTTGACCAGGCGAAGGGAATCCTCATGCACGCACTTGGCTGCGACGCTGACGAGGCGCTGGCGAGGATGCGGCAGCTGTCGCAGGCGCGCAGCGTCAAGGTGACCGACGTCGCGAGCCGGATCATCGAGTCCGGGCAGGCCATCATTGGCTGATCCAGCACCGCCGCCACGTGGCCTCGCCTCACTGGAAGGCGAGCTCTCGGCGCTGCGGATGCGCCGCGACGACCTGCGGCAGACAGCCGGGCTGCCCGGCGCGGAGCTGCGCCCGGCGCTGGAGGCGGCGCTGGCCGAACTGGACGCGGCGATCGACATCCTCGGCGCCGCCGGCGGCGCCACGGACGGGCCGGACCAGCAGGACGGGCCGTCCGATGCGCTGAACGCCGAGCGGCAGCTGCTGCGGGCGACCTTCCAGGACGCCCCGGTGCCGCTGTTCCTGCTCGAGCGGGACGGCACGGTCCGCCGGGCCAACCGGGCGGCCGGTGAGCTCACCGGCGCCGGCCCCGGCTACGCCACCGGCCGGCCGTTCACGGCGTTCCTGAACCTGGCGTCCCGGGCGGCCGTGCAGACCCAGCTCGCCGCGGTGATCCGCACCGGCCAGGGGCGGCAGGTCAGCTGCGAGATGCTCAGCCCCGACGGGCCGCTGCCGTGCGGCCTCACCGTCGGCCCGGTGCGGCTGCGCGGCGACGCCGACCAGCTCATCGTCTCGGTCGCCGTCCGCGGGCCGCTGGCGCCAGGCGAGGGTGACAGCGCCGCCAGCGCCACCCGCAAGCCCAGGAGCCGGGCCGCCTCCGGGAAGGCGGCCGGGCCCGCGGGCGGCCGCAAGAACGCCGCGGCGGCCGCGGCGGCAGGCCCCGTCCGCGCCCCCGCCGCGCCCGACGACGCGCCGCCGCCGGTGGTCGCGGCCATGACCCGGCGGCTGGACCTGGTGACCGCCGCCAACCGGCTGCTGCTGGAGAACGTCACCCACAGCGAGTCGGTCACCCTGCAGCGCTGCGGCCGGCTGCTCGCCGACGAGCTGGCCACCTGGGTGATCGTGGACGTGACCCGCGGCGGCCGGCTGCGGCGGCAGTTCGTCATGGGCCCGGAGGACCAGCACTCGGCCGAGCTCGCCCGGGTGGTGGCGGCCACCGACCCCATGCCGGGGTCAGCGCCCGCGGCCGTGGCCGACGGCGGCGGCTCGTGGCTGGAGGCGCACGCCGAGGACCACGGCATTCTCGGCGTCAGCCCGGACGGGGTGCCGCTGCTCATGCTGCTGGGCACCACCTCGGTGCTGAGCGTGCCGATCTCGGATGGCGACCACGCCTACGGCGTGCTCACCCTCGCCCGCCGGGCGGGCGAGGGTCACTTCGACATGGCCGACCTCGGCCTGGTGGAGGGGCTGGGCCGGCAGCTCGCGCTCGCCATCCGGGTGGACCGGATCGTCCGGCGGCAGACCGACATCGCCGACAGCCTGCGGGCGGGCCTGCTCCCGCGCCAGCTGCCCAGCCTGCCGGGGGTCGAGGTGGCCACGGCGCACCTGGCGGCGACCGGTGCGGCCGAGCTGGGTGGCGACTTCTACGACGTCTACCCGGTGGGCTCCGACGGCTGCCGGGTGACCATCGGCGACGTCTGCGGGCGGGGCGAGGGCGTGGCCGCGGTCAGCTCGGCAGCGCGGCACACCATCCGGGTGGTGGCGCACGCCACCCCCGACCCGGCCGACGTGCTGAGCCGGGCGAACGAAATCCTGCTGACCGAGGCTTTCGACGGCCGGTTCGTCACCGCCGTGACCGGGCACGCGCGGTGGCATGACTCGTCGCTGACGGTGGTCCTGGCCAGTGCCGGGCATCCCGGGCCAGTCCTGCTGCGCCGGGACGGGCGGGTCCAGCAGACCAGCGGCGGCGGGCTGCCGCTGGGCATCTTCCCCGACGCCGAGCCGGGCCGTGAGGAGTACGAGCTGGCCCCCGGTGACACGCTGATCTTCTACACCGACGGCCTGACCGGTGCCTGCGGACCGGAACTCGGCTACTTCGACGACCAGCTGGCCGGGGAGATCGCCGCCCTGGCGGGACAGCCGCCTGCCCAGATCCTCACCCGGCTGCAGGCCCGCGCCCAGGCCTGGTGCGGCGGCGAGATCCGCGACGACATCACGATGCTCGCCCTCCGCGCGGGTGACCCGCCCGACGGGGACCAGGTCACGGGCGGCTGAGGAACCGGCGCCACCAGCCGCCGCGGCCGCGCCGCCGGCGGCTGCCGCTGGCCGGTGGCGGCGGCCAGGGCCCCCGCGGGCAGGACAGCCCGCCGCTGAAGCCCGCGAAATGCGCCGCGAGCGCCGGGTCGGCGGCGCTCAGCTCATCTTCGATCGGCGGTCACCGGCGGCGGCTGGACTCATCCCCGGCGTTCGCGACGATGACCGCCACCGGCGGGATCGCCAGCGCCACCGCTGACATCACCACCGCGGCGGTCACCGAATAGACCCGCACCACCGCCCAGGCGAGGATGAACAGCGTCAGGCACACGCCCATCAGCGCGAAGTAGGCACGGTCACGTCCCGGGGCCGGCATGACCGTTGGCCTACCCGGGCCGCAGGCGGTTACGCACGGTCACCCGATCGCGGCCGCTTAGGTTTCACGCTGCCAGCGCGGGTACCGGGAGGTGGAACGCGCGTGAGAAAGGGGCTGGGAAACAATGCCCAGGGCACAGATCAAGGACGAGAAGACCTACCAGAAGCTCCGCGAGCGGGGCGAGAGCAAGGAGAAGTCCGCGCGGATCGCCAACGCGGCGGCCGGCAGCTCGCGGCGCCAGGTCGGCAAGCGGGGCGGCGAGAGCCCGTCCTATGAGGACTGGAGCAAGCAGGACCTGCTGCGCCGCGCCCGTGACATCGGCATCAAAGGGCGCTCCAGCATGAGCAAGGGCGAACTGGTCAAGGCGCTCCGCAACCACTAGGAGCAGCAGAGCGCGCCCGCACGGTCAGCCGTGCGGGCGCGCTGCCGCAGTCTCACCCGTTGTCGAAGACCCGGGCGATGGCCTGGCAGAAGTCCGGCAGGTCGTCCGGCTTCCGGCTCGACACCAGCACGTTGGGCCCGGCGTCACAGATCTTCACCGGCTGATCGACCCAGGTGCCGCCCGCGTTGGTGATGTCCGTCCGCAGGCTGGGCCAGGAGGTGAGGGTGCGGCCGCGTACCACCCCGGCCTCCACCAGGGTCCACGGGCCGTGGCAGATCACCGCCACCGGCTTGCCCGCCGCGAAGAAGCTGCCGGCGAAGGCGACCGCGGCCGGATCGGTCCGCAGCTGGTCAGGGTTGGCCACCCCGCCGGGCAGCACCAGGCCCGCGTAGTCCTCCTGGCGGGCCGCCTCGGCCTGCACGTCCACCGGCCGGGTCTCACCGCGGTCGAGGTGCTCGAAGAGCTGGATCTTCCCGGTTGCCGGTGACACCAGCACCGGCCGCCCGCCCTGGGCGATCACCGCCTCCCAGGGCGCGGTCAGCTCGGACTGCTCGGTCCCCTCCCCGGCGGCCAGGAACGCTACCTGCGCCCCCTGCAGTCCACTCGCCATCGTCCTCCCCCTTCCTCGTGCCTCGCGGGCAGCCCGGCCGTGGCGTCAGGCGCACTGCGGCACGTCGCCCGTGTCCTCCTGCTCCGGGTCGAGCAGGCGGCTGCGGAGATAGCCGAGGGCGCGGGCCAGCAGCCGGGACACGTGCATCTGCGAGATGCCCAGCCGCTCCCCGATCTGTGCCTGCGTCATGTTGCCGTAGAAGCGCATTGCCAGGATGTGCTGCTCGCGCTCGGGCAGGTCGTTCCAGTGCTGGAGCACGGCTTCCATATCGAGGGTGTGCTCGACCCGCGGGTCCTCCTGGCCGAGCAGGTCGGCCAGGCTGGTGGAGTCCTCCTCGCCGTACACCGGGGCGTCCAGCGAGTGGGAGTGGAAGACCATGTCCGCCCGCCGCGCGTCCATCAGCTCCTCGGCGGTCACCCCGAGAAACTGGGCAAGCTCGTCGTCCCGCGGGGACCGGCCAAGCTCCTGGGTCAGCTCGCCGCGCGCCTTGCGGACCTGCAGCAGCAGTTCCTGCGCCGACCGCTTCACGTGCACCTGCCACCGCTTGTCCCGGAAGTGCCGCTTGATCTCCCCGCTGATGCAGGGCTGGGCGTAGGCGGCGAGGCTGCCGCCGATCTCCGGGTCGAAGTTGTTGATCGCCTTGAGCAGGCCCACGTAGCCGACCTGCATCAGGTCCTCGACCATCTCCGGGGTGTCACGGTAGCGGTACACGCAGGACCGCACCAGCGACTCGTACCGGGACACCAGCACTTCGCACGCGGCTGCCCTCGACTCATCGCCCTCGTCCCGCTCGTGCAGCAGGGCGAGCAGTTCGCCGTCATCACGCTCAGATATCGCAGACAGCGCGGCCGCGCCGGGAAGAACTGCTTCGGCGGCAGTCATGGGAACCTCCGCACCCAGGGGAAAAACCGGACCCATGGTTCGTGCCCCACCCGCAGCGGATAAACATCAGGCCTGGCGTGCTGACGGGCTGGCCGCCCCTGGGCGGTCGGGACAGCCAGCCCGCTGGCCATGCCCCCTACCGGATGACGCCGCAGGCAAACCTGGCAGGTGAGAGCCGCCGCAGCCGGGGTAGGTCTGCTAACTCGACCGCCAGACCACCGCCACCGAGGGAGCGGATGCCGCATGGCCGCACCAGATGACCGGCGTCACGAGCCAGCGGAGGACGAGCTCGAGGGCGCCTTCTACGAGCCCAGCGTCAACCAGCGCCAGCACGAGCCCATGCCCGCCAGCCCGCACGACGAGAAACGGCAGGAAGCGGTGCGGCAGAACGAGGCGTACGCCCACGGCCGGGAGTCCGGGGAGGGCCAGGGCGAGGTGCCCGGCGACCTGACCCCAGGCCCGGAGGACCCGGGCACTCCGCCGACCCAGGCCACCGGCGGCGAACCGGACGACGGCCGGCTCGGGCGGATACGCCGGGTGGCCCGGGCGGCCCGGGGCAGGCCGGACGGGGAGGCCGACCCGGGCTCCTGAGCTGTTTGCCCTGCCCGGCACGGGGTAGCGGCGGAATCTGTGGGGCGGACAGCCGTGGGGGCGTCACCGGTGACGCACGAGTTCCCGCCGCACGTGCTGCGCGAATACGCGCTGATAGCGGACGGGGAGCGGGGCGCGCTGATCGGCCCCCGCGGCGACATCTCCTGGATGTGCCTGCCCCGCTGGCATTCGGACGCCGTGTTCGCCTCGCTGATCGGCGGCGGCGGCGTGTACTCGGTCACCCCGGCAGAGCGGTTCGTGTGGGGCGGCTTCTACGAGCAGGGCAGCCTGATCTGGCACAGCCGGTGGACCACCAGCAGCGGGGTGCTGGAGTGCCGGGAGGCCCTCGCCTTCCCGGGGGACCAGGACCGCGGTGTCATCCTGCGCCGCCTGATCGCGACCGGCTCCGCCGCCACCGTCCGGGTGGTGCTCGACCCGCGGCCGGGTTTCGGGGCCCGGGCCCTGCGCGCACCCAGGCGGGACGGCGAGGGTCACTGGACCGCCCGGGCCGGCGATCTGCACCTGCGCTGGTCCGGCGACACCGGGGAGGCCCGGGTGGACCGCGGCCGGCGGGGACCGCGGCTGGTCATGGAGCTGACCGTGCCCGCCGGGGAGCAGCGGGACCTGGTGCTCGAGCTGTCGGCCCGGCCGCTGGCCGGCCCGCCGGGCTGCCCGGACCGGTGGTGGCACGTCACCGAGGAGGGGTGGGCGCAGGCGGTGCCGCCGCTGGAGCACGTCCTGGCGCCCCGCGACGCCCGCCACGCCTATGCGGTGATGCGCGGCCTGACCAGCGCCGACGGCGGGATGGTGGCCGCGGCCACCACCAGCCTGCCCGAGCGGGCCGAAGAGGGGCGCAACTACGACTACCGGTACGCCTGGATCCGCGACCAGTGCTTCGCGGGCCAGGCCGCCGCAGCCGCGGGCGCCTACCCGCTGCTGGACACGGCCGTCCAGTTCGTGAGCAGGCGGCTGCTGACCGAAGGGCCCCGGCTCGCCCCCGCCTACACCGTGGATGGCGGGCGCATACCCGACCAGCGGCGCCTGGACCTGCCCGGCTACCCCGGTGGCTACGACCTGGTCGGCAACTGGGTGACCCGGCAGTTCCAGCTGGACGCCTTCGGGGAGGCGCTGCTGCTGCTCGCCGCCGCGGCCCGGCTCGGCCGGCTGGACACCGACAGCTGGCAGGCGGCGCAGATCGCCGCCTGCGCCATCGCCGACCGGTGGCAGGAGCCGGACGCCGGCATCTGGGAGCTCGAACCCCAGGCATGGACCCACAGCCGCCTGACCTGTGTGGCCGGTCTCCGGGCGGCAGCGGAGGCGCGCAACGCGCCCCAGCTGACCGTGGCCTGGTCGGGCCTGGCCGATGCCATCCTGGCCGACACCGCCCGGCACGCCACCCACGGCTCTGGCCGGTGGCAGCGCTCCCCCACCGACCCCGGGCTGGACGGCGCCCTGCTGCTGTGCCCGGTACGCGGCGCGGTCGGCAGCGACGATCCGCGCACGGTCAGCACGCTGCGCGCCTACCAGGCGGAGCTGACCCAGGACGGGTACGCATACCGGTTCCGCCACGACGAGCGGCCGCTCGGCGAGGCCGAAGGCGCGTTCCTGCTCTGCGGCTTCGTGCTGGCCCTGGCCTGTCACCAGCAGGGCGACGAAGTGGCGGCGGCCCGCTGGTTCGAGCGGAACCGGGCCGCCTGCGGGCCTGCGGGCCTGTTCTCCGAGGAATACGACGTGGCGCAGCGGCAGCTGCGGGGCAACCTGCCCCAGGCGTTCGTGCACGCCCTGCTGCTCGAGTGCGCCGCCCGGCTGAAGGAAGCGGATTCATGACCCAGACAGTCGTCATCACCGGCGCCAGCGCCGGCATCGGCCGGGCGGTGGCCCGGCTGTACGGGCAGCGCCAGGCAAGCGTGGCGCTGATCGCCCGCGGGGAAGCGGGGCTGGCGGCGGCGGCCCGGGAGGTGGAGGCGGCCGGCGGCAAGGCCCTGCCGATACCCGCCGACGTGGCGGACTTCGCCCAGGTGGACGCCGCCGCGGCCCGGGCCGAGGAGATCCTGGGGCCGATCGGCACCTGGGTCAATGTGGCGTTCACCTCGGTGTTCGCCCCGTTCTGGGAAATCGGGCCGGAGGAGTTCCGGCGGGTCACCGAGGTGACCTACCTCGGCTTCGTGTACGGCACGATGGCCGCCCTGGCCCGCATGCGGCCGCGCAACGCCGGCACGATCGTGCAGGTCGGCTCCGCGCTCGGGTACCGCAGCATCCCGCTGCAGTCCGCCTACTGCGGGGCCAAGCACGCGGTCAACGGGTTCACCTCCGCGCTGCGCTGCGAACTGCTGCACGAGCGGTCCGGGGTGGCGGTGACGACCGTGCAGATGCCGGCCGTGAACACGCCGCAGTTCTCCTGGGTCCGCTCCCGGCTGCCCCGCCACCCGCAGCCGGTGCCGCCGATCTACCAGCCGGAGGTGGCGGCCCGGGCGGTGCTGCTGGCCGCCGACCACCCCCGGCACCGGGAGTACTGGGCCGGCGCGACCACGGTGGCCACCATCACCGCCAACAAGGTCGCCCCGGCCCTGCTGGACCGCTATCTGGCGCGCACCGGCTACCAGTCGCAGCAGGCGGACCGGCCCCCGGCTGGCGGCCCTGGCAACCTGTGGCAGCCGATGGACCGGCCGGGCCAGCCCGACCAGGGCGCGCACGGGGTGTTCGACGGCCAGGCGCATCCCCGGAGCCTGCAGCTGTGGCTGTCCGCCCGGGCCCGCGGGCTCAGCGATTCGCTGGCCCGGAGATTCCGCCGGGCGGAGCCCCGGCGCCCGGCAGGCGAGCCAGCGGCACGCGGGGAACAGTGAGCCCGGGCGTCAGCCCCCGGCCGCCTGCTCCAGCAGCGCGTGCACGTACTGCAGCAGGTCCGCTCCGGCCAGCGCGCTGAGGGTGCCGATCGCCAGCCGGGTGGTGCGGGGCAGGAACACCAGCCCGGCAGTGAAGCCGGTCGCCACCCACACGCTGGTGCAGAACGGGCAGGTGACCAGCTCCCCGATGGTCTTGCGCTCCCCCATCCCGCGGGGACGCTCCTGCAGCTCGGCCGGCCCCGCGGTGCCCTCGTACTCGGCGAACGGCGCCCGCAGCGGGCTGGTCACCGGGTCCTTGGCCAGCAGCCGGCTGAGCTTCTGGGTGGCCGCGGCGCAGCGGATCACATCCGTGGCGGACAGCTCGGGGACCTCGCGGCCGGTGACCCGGGCGGCCAGGGCGAGCGCCCCGACCAGCCCGGAATAGGTCGCCATCGTCGCCAGGTACCCGCCCAGCGGGCGGTCCTGGCCGTGCGCATAGCGGTCACGCTGGGCATGAGCCCGGTCCGCGATCGCGCCTGCCAGCTCGGTGGGCGTCTTCATGCCGGTTCCTCTCAGGCCGCTGCCGGGTGGAGCAGCACCTTCGTGTACCCCTCCGCCCGCTTGTCGAACTTCTCGTACGCGTCCGGCGCCCCGGTAAGCGACACCTCGTGCGAGACGAGCCAGGACGGGTGGGCCCGGCCGGCGATGATCAGGTCCCGCAGCTGCTCGTTGTACCGCTTGACGGGGCACTGCCCGGTGCCCATGCGCTGGCCCTTCTGGAAGAACGTGCCGTAGTCGAAGCCGACCCGGCCCTCCTTGGCGCCCTCGGTGGCCGCGCCGGGATCCTGCGGCACGTAGACCCCCACCACGCCGATCCCGCCGGTGGTGCGGACCGCCCTGACCAGGTTGTCCAGCACCATCTCCGGGTGCTCCTGGCCGGTGAGGTCATGCGCCTGGTAGCCGACCGCCTCGATACCGCGGTCGGCCCCGGCGCCGCCGGTGGCGTCGATGATCTGCTGCGCCGGGTTGCCGTCGCTGAGGTTCACCGGGGTGGCGCCGAACTTCTCCGCCAGGGCCAGCCGGTCGGCCTGCAGGTCCACCACGAAGACCTGGGCCGCGCCGCGCAGGTAGGAGCTGTGCGCGGCGAGCAGGCCGACCGGGCCCGCGCCGAACACCGCCACCGTGTCCCCCGGCCCCACGCCCGCCAGCTCGGCGCCGTGGTAGCCGGTGGGGAAGATGTCCGAGAGCATGGTGAAGTCCTGCTCGAACTCGGTGCCCTGGGGCAGCTCCAGCAGGTTGAAGTCTGCGAACGGCACCCGCAGGTACTCCGCCTGCCCGCCCTGGTAGGGGCCCATCTGGGCGTAGCCGTAGGCGGCGCCGTCCACCCCCTCGGTGGGATTGGTGCGCAGGCAGAACGAGGTCCAGCCGCCCACGCAGTTGCGGCAGCTGCCGCACGCGATGTTGAACGGCACCGACACCCGGTCCCCCGGCCTGACCCTGGTCACCCCCGGGCCGGTCTCCTCGACGATCCCCATGTTCTCGTGCCCGAGGATCTTGCCCTTCTCGACGCTGGTCCGGCCCTCGTACATGTGCAGGTCGGACCCGCAGATGTTGGTGGTGGTGATCCGCACGAGGGCGTCACCGGGCGCCTCGATCCGCGGCTGCGGCACGTCCTCGACAGCGACCTGGTACGGGCCCTGGTAAACCACGGCTTTCATGATGAATTCCCCCTGAATCGGTGGATTTACCGGAACTCGGCCCGGGGTGGCGGCGCCGCAGTCCCGGCCCGGCGGATCCGGCTGCCCGCAGGGGCGGCGCCGAAACCACCCGCTCCCGCGGCCCAGCCCGGGGGCCGCTGGACGTTTGCCGCTGGTTGACTGCGGTATGGCCTCTGACGTGGCGTATCTGCGCCCGGTCTCATCCAGGGGGAGGTTGAGATGACGCAAGCACCGACCGACGTGTCCAGAGGCGTGCCAGCGCCTGTGGACGGCCAGGACACCGAGTTCTGGCGGTCGCATACACAGATCTCGCTCCAGCCGGTAGCGGCCCCGTCCATCCTGGGGCTGTACGGCTTCGCGGCCGCGACCTTCATCGTCGCCGGCAACCTGGCAGGGATGTACGGGAACCCGGCCACCCCCCTCATACTCTTCCCGTTTGCGCTGTTCTTCGGCGGGCTGGCCCAGTTCCTCGCCGGGATGTGGTCCTACCGCGCCCGGGACGGCCTGGCCTCGGCCATGCACGGGATGTGGGGGTCGTTCTGGCTCGCGTACGGGTTTTTCTGGTTCCTGATCGCGATCCACGCGCTCCCGGCGATCACCCCCGCCACCAGGACCGCCCAGCTCGGCTTCGGTTTCTGGTTCGTCGTGCTGGCCGCCATCACCTGGGTGGGGGCGGTCGCCGCACTCGCCAGGAACGTGGCGCTGAGCCTGGTCCTGTTCACGCTGGCGGCGGGCGTCACCATCATCGCGATCGCGTGGATCGTGCCGTACAGCATCACTGTGGTGCAGTCGGGCGCGTGGATCCTGGTGGCCTCGGCGGTCATCGCCTTCTACACCGCCAGCGCGCTGATGCTGGAGGGCTCCTTCCGGGTGCCGCTGCTGCCCGTCGGCCACCTGGGGCGCCGGGCCGGCCCGCGGCGGATGCACCTGCAGCCGATCCAGTACGAGCTGGGCGGCGAGCCTGGCGTCAAGGCCGGGCAGTAGCCGGCTGGGTTTTCCCCGCGGGGCAGGCCGCCCCGCGGGGAAAGCTCCTCCCTGATCCGGGACCTTTGGCAGGGGCAACGCCGCAGGCCAGCGGGGTACGGATAGTAGTGGGGAGGTGATGGAGGTGACCGCATCGCCACTGGCTACCGGCATGATCGTGCTGGCCGCGGTGCTGGGGGTCGTCATCTGGCTGGGTCTGGTCCTGCTCGCCGCCCGCCGCCCGTACTTCAAGCACCCTCACCCGGACGCCATGCCCGGCAAGGTCCGGGGCGGGATGCACCTGGGCGATCCACGGAGCCTGGGGCCGCCCGAGGGGGAACGGGCCGACGCCGGGGAACCGTCCGCGGGCACGCAGCGCGCGGGCGCGCCGGAAAGCGGCGCGGCGGAGAGCGCGGGCGGGAAGCAGCCCGCGGGCACCCGCTAGGCCCGGGCACCGGCAGGCCACTGCCCCGGAGCGGCACGGGGGATACCGCCCCGGGGCAGTGGGTAACGGGCCTGAGCGGCCGGCCGCCGCCGCGGCCGGCCGCTCAGGCGTGCCCTACCACCGATACCATCGGCGGCCCGAGCCTGCCCGGAACACGAATCCGAGCAGCCACAGGGCCAGCACGATCAGGGCAAGCCACCACAGCACATGCACGGCGAAGCCGAGCCCGCCCAGGATCAGGGCCAGGATGAGCACAAGCACGATGAGCGCCATCTCTCCTCCCTTCGGGGACCTCATCTACCCGCAGGGCGCCAGCAAAACATAGACAAAACATGAGCAAGCCCTACCTGTCCGGCATCGGGGTGCTTGCGCTCCCGCCCGGTGCCGCCGCCGTTTTGCCTGCGCCGGCCCGGGTACCCGGGGCTCATGACAAGCCCACCTGGCCGGACGCGGTGAGCACGCCAGGCCGGCCCGGCGAGACCGAGGCCGAGCGCGACGACCGGAACCTGACCGAGCTGCTGCAGGAACTGCGGGTGGCCGGCCTGGGCGTCCAGATGATCTTCGGTTTCCTGCTCTCGCTGCCGTTCACCGCCAGGTTCGCCACGCTCGGGCCCGCCCAGCGCAGCCTCTACGTGGCCACCCTGGTGCTGGCGGCGGTCTCCACCGCGCTGCTGGTCGGGCCCGTCGCCTACCACCGGCTGGTGTTCCGGCGCCACCTCAAGCACCACCTCATCCGGGCCGCCAACGTGATGGCGGTCTGCGGGCTGGCCGCGGTCGGCCTGACCGTGTCAGCGGCGGTCCTGCTGGTGCTCAGCTACGTCGCCCGCGGGCTGCCGGCCATCGTGCTCAGCGCCGCCGTGGTGTGCCTGTTCGGGACCCTGTGGTTCGCGGTCCCGCTGGCCCGGCGCTGGTCATCCCGGGAGGAGCAGTGACCGGCGCCGGGCCGCCGGTCAGCCCGCGAGCGGCCGCAGTGCCGGGTTCGCCAGCTGGGCAAGCTGCAGCGCCTGCTGGCTGAACCACGCCCCTGCCGCCGGGTCAACCACCCCCCACAGCGGGTCGAAAGCCTGCTGGCCAGCTGCTGTGGTGGGCCAGCCCGGCTGGCTGTACGCGGTGTAGTCCCAGGCGCGCACGCCGCCCGCCGCGTCGCACTGCCCGTCGGACTGGCCCGGGGTCTTGACCCACAGGTAGGCGTCGAGCAGCGGGGGGCCGGGGCTGGCCGCGGGCCGCGGGCCGAGCCCCGCGCCCGGGGAGTTGCACCAGTTGCCGCCCGCGAGGGTGGAGATCACGCTGGCAGGCTGGCTGTACGGCGGGTCCGCGTAGGCCTGCATGCTGTTGGGGCCGTTGCCGTTGCGGCTGGTGTCGATGACGAAGTGGGTGGCGGGCACCGCGCCGTCCGGGTGCTGCGCATACCACTCGGTGGTCAGGTGCCAGGTGCTGAAGTCGCCCGGGCTCGCCGGGTAGTTGGCGCAGCAGCAGGCTGACCGCGGTGCGGCCCATCTCGGCCAGCGGCTGCCGGACGGTGGTGAGCGGCGGTTCGGTGATCGAGGCTTCGGTGGTGTCGTCGAAGCCGACCACGGACAGGTCACCCGGGATGCGCAGCCCGGCGGCCCGGGCGGCCTGCATGGTCCCGGCCGCCATGAGGTCGTTGAACGCGAAGATGGCGGTCGGCCGGCCCGGCTGCGCCAGCAGCCGCGCGGCCGCCTCCCGGCCGCCGTCCACCAGGAAATTGGCGTGCCGCACCAGCCGGGGATCCGGCAGCACGCCCGCACCGGCCAGCGCCGCCTGGTGGCCGCGCAGCCGTTCCTCGCTGGCCATCCAGCCTTCCGGGCCGCTGATCACCCCGATCCGGCGGTGCCCCAGGTCCAGCAGGTGCCGGGTGGCCGCGGTGGCCCCGGCGGAGTGCGCGGCGGACACCACGCCGGTGCCCGCCGCCGCCTGCCGCAGCGGGTCCACGATCACGTACCGGTACCCCTGCCGGGCCAGCGCCCGCAGCTCCTCGTCGGACTCCTCGGGCAGCACCAGGATGGCGCCGTCGGTCTCTCCGTGCGCCAGCCGCTCCAGCAGGGACGCCTCCCGGGCCCGCGAGTGCCGGGTCGGGCACAGCACCGCCCGCAGGTCGTGCTCGTACAGGGCCTCGGCGGCGCCGGACAGGATGGAGGCGAAGTAGCCCGGGTGCACCACCGGCATGGTCACCCCGATCAGGCCGGTGCCGCCCGCCGCGGGCCGGCCGCGCGGGCCGGCCTGGTAGCCCCGCTCCCGCATGACCCGGCGGACCGCCTCCCGGGTCTCGCTGGACACGTCGGCGTGCCCGTTGACCACCCGCGAGACCGTGGCGATCGAGACCCCGGCCAGCTGCGCGACCTCACGGATGGTCACCCGGGGCCGCCGCCCGTCTGGATCGCTGCCCGCGCGCACACCAGCATTCAAGCATTGCCAGCGCATATCCTCCGGATATGAGGCAGGCAACGGCAGGCGTGCCCACCGGGCTGCTGCCGCACCTGCGCCGGGCGCGCGACCACATCGACCGTCACTACGGCCAGCCGCTCGACCTGGACCATCTCGCCCGGGTGGCCGCGGTGTCCAAATACCACTTCGCCCGCAGCTTCGAGGCCACCTACGGCGAGACGCCGATCCGGTACCTGACCCGCCGCCGGATCGAGCGGGCGCAGGACCTGCTGCGGGCCGCGAACCTGACCGTGACCGAGATCTGCATGCTGGTCGGCTTCAGCAGCCTGGGCTCGTTCTCCGCCCGGTTCACCCAGCTCGTCGGGGAGAGCCCGGCCGCCTACCGCAACCGCTGGGCCGCCCGGGGCGGCCCGCACGTGCCGGGCTGCTACCTGTTCATGCGCGGGCCGATGGACCCCCGCGGCACCGCGGGCTGACCCGGCCGCGGCCCGGCCCGGCCGCGGGCCGAGCAATCTGGGAGAAGCCCGCCGGCCCCGGCCGTGCCTACGATCGCAGCATGATCACGAACATCTCCCTGGTCACCGTCTACAGCCTCGACCAGGACGCCGCCCGCGACTTCTACGTCAACGTGCTGGGCTTCGAGGCGCGCACCGACATCACCATGGGCGAGGGCTTCCGCTGGGTCACCGCGGCCCACCCCAGCCAGCCCGAGCTCGAGGTGACCTTCATGGTCCCCGGCCCGCCGCTCAACCAGGAGGCGGCGGACTTCTACCGGCGCCAGCTCGAAAAGGGCGAGATGGGCGGTCTCGGCCTGCGGGTCGACGACTGCCACCGGACCTACGCCGAGCTGAAGGCCAAGGGCGTGACCTTCCTGCAGGAGCCGTCGGACCGCCCCTACGGCGTCGAGGCCGTCATGCGGGACGTCTCCGGCAACTGGCTGGTCCTGGTGGAGCCGCGGGAGTTCACCCCGGAGGACTTCGGCTGACTCACAGTGCCGGGTGCTCGCTGCCGCTGGCGCTGTCCCAGGCCAGCGGCAGCGAGTCGACGCCGTAGATGCCCTCCAGCCCGCCGAGCACAGCAGGGCCGGCCGGGCGCAGCCCGGGCATCCGCGGCGCCAGGAAGGCCAGCGCCTCCTCCAGCTCCGCCCGCGCCAGGTTGGAACCCAGGCAGAAGTGCGGGCCCGCGCCGAACGTCAGCACCCGGTCCTCGCGCTGGGCGGCGATGTCGAAGCCCTCTCCCCCGGGCTGGTCCCGGTTGGCCCGCTCGGCGCAGACCGCGACGATCGTGCCGGCCGGGAACACCACCCCCCGGTGCTCCAGCTCGCTCAGGCAGATCCGGGCCGTGAACGGGGTGATCGGCTCGAACCGGAGCGCCTCCGCCACCGCCCGCGGGGCGAGCCCGGGGTCGGCCGCGAGCAGCTCCCACTGGTCCGGCCGGACGGCCAGCAGCCGCATCGCGTGCGACAGCTGCGCCTGGGTGGTGTCCACCCCGCCCGCGATGACGTTGAGCACCAGGTTGACGCATTCGGGCCCGGACAGCCTGTCGCCCGCCTCTTCCGCCGCCAGCAGCGTGCTGATCAGGTCGCCGGACGGCTCCTCGCGGCGGCGGGCGAGCAGGGCGTCGACGTAGTCGTACAGCTCACCGGTGGCCTGCTCGATCCGCTCCGGCTCGGTGGCCAGCGCCTTGATGTCGAACTGCCGCTGCACCAGCCCGGACCACTCATGCAGGCGGGGCGCGTCGGACAGCGGCGCGCCGAGCACCGCGGCGATGGTGAGGGACGGGTAGGGCTTGGCAAACGAGCCCACGAACTCGCACTCGCCCGCGCCGCCGAGGTCCTGCCAGAGCTGCGCCAGGAAGTCCCGCATCACCGGCCGCCAGCGGGCCGCCGCCCGGGGCGTGAACGCGGGGGCCACCAGCGAGCGCAGCCGCCGGTGCCGCTCCCCGGTCAGGTTCAGGATGTTGGCGTCGATCATCTCCCGCATCCGGCCGCCGGTGATGCCGAACAGGTCGGCGATCTCCCGGCCCGGGAACGCGGTCTGCCGGGCACGCAGGAAGAACTCCCCGGCCTCGTGGTCGAGCACCACGTAGGCGATGGGCGAGTGGGCCAGCCAGCCCTTCTCCCGCACCGCCGCGAGCCGCTCGTGGTAGACCTCGCCGGTCAGGGTGGGGTCGGCCGGGTCGAACTCCGGCAGGTCCAGCTCGGTCACGAGCCCGCCAGCTGTCGTCATGCTGTCAGCATCCCCTACCCGGCGGTAACTACGCCAGTGCCGGCCGCCGGCCTCTTGCCGGGGCGGCGGCCCGGGCGGTTACCGTGGGGGCGTGCCTCCCGCTGACCGCCTGCCCGGCTACCTGCTCGCCTCGTTCATCATCATCGTGATCCCCGGCCCTGGCGTGCTTTTCGTGGTGGGGCGGGCACTGGCGCACGGCCGCCGCACCGCGCTGGCCACCGTCTGCGGCAACGCGGCCGGGAACTACCTGGTGGCCGCCTGCGTGGCGCTGGGGATCGGGGCGGTGATCGCCCGGTCCGCGCCGGTCTTCACGGCGGTGAAGCTGGCCGGCGCGGCCTACCTCGTCTGGCTGGGGGTGCAGGCACTGCGGCGGCGCAGCGAGCTGGCGGACGCCCTCGGCGCCGGCGGCCAGCCCGCGGCGGGCGGTGGCGTGACCGCGCTGCGGCAGGGCTTCGTGGTGGGGGTCAGCAACCCCAAGTCCTACATCCTGTTCGGGGCGGTGCTGCCCCAGTTCGTGGCGCCGGCGGCCGGGCACGTGCCGGTGCAGATGCTGCTGCTCGGGCTGCTGTCCGTGCTGATCGGGCTGGTCTCCGACACCGCGTGGGGGCTGGCCGCCGCCGGGGTCAGGGAGTGGTTCGCCCGGTCGCCGCGCCGCGCCCGGCTGGTCGGCGGGGCCGGCGGGCTGGCCATGATCGGCGTGGGCGTGACCGTCGCGGTGACCGGCCGCAGCAGCTGACCCGCCCCGGGCCGGCCCGGCCTCAGCCCACCAGCGCGTCCAGGGTGACGAACGAGTACCCGCGCGCCCGCAGCTGGCTGATGAGCCCCGGCAGCGCGGCGGCGTCGAAGGTGGTGCCGTCATCGGGGTTGGACCCGATGTGCATGAGCACGATCTCCCCCGGCTGCAGCGCCGCCAGCACCCGCGAGCGGACGGCCGCCGCGCTGCTGCCGCCCGCCCTGCCCTGCCAGCCGAGGGTGTCCACGGTCCACCGGACCGGCACGTAGCCCGCCCGGTTGGCCACCGCGATGGTGCGCTGGCTGGCGTCGCCGAACGGGAACCGGAACAGCGGCGCCGGGTCCGCGCCGGTGGCGGCCCTGATCTGCCGGGCGGCGGCCAGGATCTCCGCCCGCACCGCGGCGTCGCCGAGCTGGCTCAGGTGCGGGTGGCTGACCGTGTGGTCCCCGATCCGGTAGCCGCCGGCCGCGATCGCGCGGGCGCTGGCCGGGTACGCTCCCACGAAGTTGCCGGTCAGGAAGAACGTCGCGGGCACGCCGGTGCGGCGCAGGGTGGCCAGGATGGCGGCCAGGCCCGCGTCGTTGGCGCCCGCGTCGAAGGTGAGCGCCACCACCCGGCGGCCGGTGGGGATGAGCGTCCAGTCCCGCCCGGCCAGCCGGGACGGCACCGCGGCCTGCGGCGCGGGGGTGGTCCGGGCCGGGGCGGGGGTGGTCCGGGCCGGGGCGGGCGTGGTCCGCGCGGGCATCGGGGTGGTCCGGGCCGGGGCGGGCGTGGTCCGGGCGGGCACCGGGGTGCTCGCGGAGGGGCGGGGCGCGCCCGGCGTGGCGCCGCACGCGGCGAGCAGCGCTGCCGCGGCGGCGGCAGCCGCCGCCCGGGCGAGCAGCCCTGTCCTCACA
>JBLMWU010000007.1:0-2748 GCA_050257395.1 Gemmatimonadota bacterium
CCCGGGTCGGCGCCCAGCTCCCGGCGGATGTGCCCGGCCGGGTCGATGACCACGGCCAGGTCGTTGTGCGCGGCCATGGCCCCGGCCGGCAGGTTCTCCACCTCGACGCCGTAGTGCCGCCAGACCGGGCGCAGCTGGCTGAGCGAGCCGGTCAGGTACAGCCAGTTCGGCACCGAGTCCAGCCCTTCCTGGCGGTCGAACGCCCGGGTGAAGGCCACCGACCTGTAGACCGGATTGGCCACCACGGCGACCAGCTCGACCCGGGCCTCCTTGGCGCCGAGCATCCGCCCGGCCTGCTTGAGCTCCTGCGCGATGACCGGGCAGTCGGTGGTGCACACCGGGTCGAGGAAGGTCATCAGCACGACCTTGCCGCGCAGGCTGTCCAGCGAGACCGCCCGCCCGGCCTGGTCGGTGAGCGAGAAACCGGGCGCGGGCAGGTCCAGGCGGCTGCTGTTCCCGGCGATGGCCAGGGCCAGGATCGGATCCGCGGTCCGGTCCGCCGCGGCCGCGGCCAGCGGCGCCGCTCCGAGCACGATCACCGCCAGCGCCCCAGCCGCCGCCACCCCCCGCCACCCGGCGGCAACCGTCTGCGGCGCTGCCTCCCGTGGTGCGGGCGTGAGAGCGAGGTACCCGGCCGAGAACAGCAGGATCAGCGGGATCATGCTGTTCGGGTCGGTACCGAGCCCGCCGAGGAAGCCGAGGTCCTGCACCAGCACCCAGGTGGCCAGGCAGAACACGATCCCGGCCCGCACCGCGTACCTGACCAGCCGGGGCCGCCCGGTCAGGAACAGGGCGCCGAGCCCGGCCAGCGCGAGTACCACGACCAGGTTGACGGCGAAGCCGTGCCTGGTCACGAACGAAGCGAAGCCGGACAGCAGCGACGACAGGACGTGCGGCTGCGGGGTGGCGGCCATCTCCCGCACCATCCCGGCCAGCGGGCCAGGCTTCCCGTGCCCCGTGTTGGCTAGCACAGTCCCCTGCCAGGAACCGCGGCCAGGCCACGCCTGGAGCACCGCCATCCCGGCGAAGAACACGCCGAGCCCGGCCAGCAGCCGCCGCCCGGACCGGGGGCTGCGCCAGGCGTCCTGCGGCAGCGCAATCAGCACGCCGGCCGCCACGTAGTAAAGCACGCCGCCTGGCGCCCCGGTCAGCCAGCTCAGGCCGGGCGCGAAGATCCCGCCGAACGACTCGCCGAACATCCACACGATCAGCCCCCAGGCCACGCTGGCCGCTCCCGGCAGCCGGGACCAGGCGCCCCCGCCCGCCGCGATGAGCCAGGCGCCGATGCCGACCTGGATCCACACGCTGGCCGCGCCGGCCTCGACCGGGTGATAGGACCAGATCGTCCCGCCCCAGCTGACCAGGTGCTGGACCCAGCCGGGGGAGGAGGCCGCGACCGGCGCGATGACCTGCGTGGCCAGCCCGCCCGCCATCTTCGGCTGCGCCTGCAGCAGCCCGTCGAAGATCCACAGCACCCCGAAGCCGGTACGCAGCAGCCACCGCCCGCGAGGCTCCAGGTTCCCGGCCGCGGCGGGCGCATCCCCGGCGGCCGCAACCCCCGTGGCCGAACGCGCCGGCCAGACCCGGACCGTGGCCCAGACGAGCCCGAGGAACACGATCATGACCAGGGCGATCACGCCCTGGTGCAGCAGGGCGGACCTGAACGCGGCGATCAGGACCGGATCGCCGGGGCTCAGGCCTGAGTTCATGCCGGGCACCGGGATCCGGCTCCTCTCCTCGCCTGCCTTCGGGAGCAGGGTAATCCGTCCCGGGCTGCCAGGTCCCTAGCCGGGAGCGAACATGAGCACAATGTCATCCCCGGTGAGAAAGGCCAGGTCAGGTACGCGACTCACGCCGTCTCGGCCGGCTGCCAGCGGGTGCCTTCCGGCGTATCGCTGATATCCAGGCCGGCCCCGGCCAGCGCCTCCCTGATAGCGTCCGCCGCGGCGAAGTCGCCCGCGCCGCGCAGCGTGGCCCGCAGCGCCAGGAGCGGTTCGACCGCCGGCGCCAGCCGGTCCCTGGGATCGGCCAGCCCGTCCTGGGCCGCCCGCCCGAGCCGCCCGATGAGCCCGCGCAGCAGCGCCCGTGCCTGCTCGGTGCCCTGGTCCTCGTCCATGTCCGCTTCCCACTGCGTGATCGCGGTCTCGAGCTCCAGGATGGCGCCGACCATCGCGTCGGCGTCCCGGTCGGCGGCCGCGGTCCCGAATCGCCGTTCAGCCGCCGCCATGATCTCCGGCAGCGGCAGGTCCGCTTCCCCGGATCCGCCCGCCGCGCCTGCCCTGACGCCTGCCCCGGCGCCCAGGGCCGTGGCCGTGCTGTCCTCGAGGCGGCCCGCCGCCGACGGCCGGATCCCGCGCACCAGATCCCGCAGTTCCGCCACGGACAGCCGGGTCCCGGCCGGCAGCACCGTGCTGGCTCCGCACCGCCGGACGGTCACGCCGCCCCGGCCGCGGATCTCGATCTCCCCGGCCCGCAGGTCGACGAGCACCGCGGTGTGCTCGTCCACGCCCAGCACGGCGGCGTCGGCCGGCAGGTCGCGCTCCATCACGGCCAGCCTCCGCTCGCCGACGTAGCAGTACCTGGTGTCGTAGCGCCCGCCCTCGGCGTTGTCGTAGTGCGGGACAAGTGCCACGTTGAGGCCGAGCGGGCCGAGCAGGTCGAGCCCGGCCAGCCAGCGCGGCGCGCCGCCCGCCTTGTAGATCTCGTAGACCGGCACGGTGAAGCGGCCCGCGGTGGCGGCGGCCGCCG
>JBLMWU010000008.1:0-3091 GCA_050257395.1 Gemmatimonadota bacterium
TCGAATAGAAGATGTAGAACGGGATCATCGCGATGTCGCTGGTGCTGTACGCGGTGGCCGCGGCGATCCAGGAGGCCATCCCCCCGGCCTCGTTGATGCCCTCCTGCAGCATCTGGCCGTCAGGCGCCTCCCGGTAGTACATCAGCTGGTTGGCGTCTTCCGGCTGGTACAGCTGGCCAGCCTGGCTGAAGATGCCGAACTGCCGGAACATCCCCTCCATGCCGAACGTCCTGGATTCATCCGGCACGATCGGCACCACCCGCGGCCCGATGGCCTTGTCCCGCAGCAACGTGTTCAGGATCCGGACGAACGCCATCGTGGTCGAGATCTGGCGGCCGGGCGTGCCGCCCAGCTGGCCGCCGAACGCGGACAGTTCGGGTACCGGCAGCGACTCGGACGACTTCTGCCGCCGGGCGGGCAGGTAGCCGCCCAGCGCGGTCCGCCGCTCGCGCAGGTAGGCCAGCTCCTCGCTGTCCTCGTCGAAGCGCAGGAACGGCATGGCCGCCAGCTGCTCGTCGGTCAGCGGCAGGTTGAACCGGTCCCGGAACTTGACCAGGGACGCGTCGGCCATGTGCTTCTGCTGGTGGGTGATGTTCTGGCCCTCGCCCGACTCGCCCATCCCGTAGCCCTTGATCGTCTTGGCCAGGATGACGGTGGGCTGGCCGGCGTGCCGCACCGCGGCCGCGTAGGCCGCGTAGACCTTGACCGGGTCGTGGCCGCCGCGGTTCAGCGCCCAGATCTCGTCGTCGGTCATGCCCGCGACCATCTCGGCCAGCTCCGGGTACTTGCCGAAGAACTTCTCCCGGACGTACGCGCCGTTCTTGGACTTGAAGTCCTGGTACTCGCCGTCGACGGCTTCTTCCATCCGCTTGAGCAGGATGCCGGTGGAGTCCCGCGCGATCAGCGGGTCCCAGGCGCTGCCCCAGATCACCTTGATCACGTTCCAGCCGGCGCCGCGGAAGATGCCCTCGAGTTCCTGGATGATCTTGCCGTTGCCGCGCACCGGGCCGTCGAGGCGCTGCAGGTTGCAGTTGATCACGAAGATGAGGTTGTCCAGCTTCTCCCGGCTGGCCATCGCGATGGCGCCGAGCGACTCCGGCTCGTCGGTCTCGCCGTCGCCGAGGAACGCCCACACCTTCCGGTCGGCCGCGCCGCCCGGCGCCGGGTCGCCCAGGCCGCGGCAGGCCAGGTACTTCAGGAAGCGCGCCTGGTAGATCGCCATGATCGGGCCCAGGCCCATGGACACCGTCGGCATCTGCCAGTAATCGGGCATCAGCCACGGATGCGGGTAGGAGGGAAGCCCGTGCCCGCCGGTTTCCTGGCGGAAGTTCACCAGCTGCTCTTCGGTGAGCCGGCCCTCAACGAACGACCGGGCGTAGATGCCCGGTGACGAATGCCCCTGGATGAACAGCAGGTCGCCGCCGGCGCCGTCGCCGGAACCGCGGAAGAAGTGCTGGAATCCGACGTCGTACAGGGTGGCCGCGGACTGGAAGCTGGCGATGTGCCCGCCGAGCTCGGAGGACTCCTCGTTCGCCCGCAGCACCATGGCCAGCGCGTTCCACCGGATCAGCGACCTGATGCGGTGGTCCAGGGTCAGCTCCCGCGGGCTGAGCCGCTCCTCTTTCTGCGGCGGGATCGTGTTCAGGTACGGCGTGCTGGCGCTGTACGGGACCGGTGCTCCCTTACGGCGGGCCTCGGTCACCACCTCGTCGAGGAGATAGAAGGCGCGGTCCGCCCCCTCGTACGCCAGCACGGAATCCAGTGCCTCGAGCCACTCGCGCGTCTCGGCCGGGTCCAGGTCTTCGAGCATCGGCGCCCCCTGCCCTCTTGGCGGTCTTTCAAGCATCTACCCTGGGGTCGTGGCAAATCCACTCGACCAGGTCGCATCCTGGCCCGTCACCGCCGCGGTCGGCGTCGCGTCGGCCTCGGGCCTCATGGAGACCACCGGTCCCGAGAGCCAGCCCTTCCGGTGGGCGTCGGTGACCAAGCTGCTCACCACGCTGGCCGCGCTCGACGCGGTGCAGCGCGGCCTGCTCGACCTGGACGAGCCGGCCGGCCCGCCGGGGTCGACGGTCAGGCACCTGCTGGCGCACGCGTCGGGGCTCGCCTTCGACGGCGACGCGATCCTGGCTCAGCCCGGGCAGCGCCGCATCTACTCCAACCGCGGCATCGAGATCGTCGCCGAGATCCTCGCCGCCCGCTCCGGCCAGCCCTTCGAGCAGCTGCTGGCCGACGAGGTCTGCCTGCCGCTGGGGATGGCGGGCACCAGGCTCGAGGGCTCCCCGGCCTGGGGCGCCGTCGGCCCGCTCACCGACCTGATGAACCTGGCCGTCGAGCTGGCCAGCCCGTCCCTGGTGAACGAGGACCTGCTGGCCGAGGCCACCCAGGTCGCCTTCGCCGGCCTGATGGGCGTGCTGCCCGGCTTCGGCCGCCAGGCCAACTGCGACTGGGGGCTGGGCTTCGAGCTCAGGGCCAGCAAGGCGCCGCACTGGACCGGGTCGCGGAACTCACCCCGTACGTTCGGTCACTTCGGCCGCTCGGGCAGCTTCCTGTGGGTGGACCCCGAGGCCGGGCTCGCCTGCGTCGGGCTGGCCGACCAGGACTTCGACGAGTGGGCCAAGCAGGCCTGGCCCCGGCTGGCCGATGACATCCTTGGTGCGTACGCCGCGTAACCTCACCATATGGACTCCCCGCCAGGCTGGCCCCAGCATCCCAGCTACGGCTGAGCCCAGGTGGCAACGAGCGCGGCGGCGCGGTTAACAAGATCATTTGGGCTACTCTCGTTCGGCATCGACGCAATCTCCTCCGAAGGCCCGCGCTCTATCCGGAAGGTGGCAATGCCCCGGCTCACCCGGCAGGACTTCGAGCGGCTGCTCGAGTTCCGCGTCACCCTGCGCCGTTTCCACCGCTGGAGCGAGGATCAGGCTCAGGCCGCGGGCCTGACCCATGTCCAGCACCAGCTGCTCGTGGCGATCAAGGGGCACCACGACAGCCGCCCCCCGACCGTGGGCGACCTGGCCGGCTACCTGATGCTGCGCCCGCACAGCACGGTCGAGCTTGTGGACCGGGCCGAAGCCGCCGGCCTGGTAGA
>JBLMWU010000009.1:0-46336 GCA_050257395.1 Gemmatimonadota bacterium
GGCCCGGCGCTCGGGCCGCAGCCCGGTCACGTCCGCGCCGTCGTACAGCACCGCCCCCTCGGTCGGCCGGTGCAGGCCGGCGATCGTGCGCAGCAGCGTGGACTTGCCCGCGCCGTTCGCGCCGATGATCGCGTAGACCTCGCCGGGATGAACCTGGAACGAGATCCGGTCCAGCGCCCTCAGCTGCCCGTGGTGCACCACCAGGTCGCGGACCTCCAGCAGCGGCGTGCCGTTCTGCCGCGCACTCCCGCCCGCCTCGCTCATGAGGTGCTCCGTTCGCCCTCGGCCGGGTCAGCCTCCAGGGAGCCGCCCGCCAGGGCCGCGGTGACCTCACTGCCGAGGAAGACCTCGCGGACCGCGGGCGTGGCCAGCACCGTGTCCGGGTCGCCGTCGCCGACGAACTTGCCGCCGGTCAGGCAGATCAGCCGGGCCACCACGGCGGTGAGCGCGCGCACCACGTGCTCGATCCAGATCACCGTGATGCCCTCGGCGTTGACCTCGCGGACGATCCCGACCAGCTGGGCGACCTCGGGGTCGGTGAGACCGCCCGCCACCTCGTCGAGCAGCAGCAGTGTGGGCTGGGTGGCCAGCGCGCGAGCCAGTTCCAGCCGCTTGCGCTGGAGCAGGCCGAGCCGGTCGGCGTCCACGTTGGCCTGCGCCGTCATGCCGGCCCGTTCCAGGGCCGCGGCGGCAGCCGCGTAGCTGGCCTTCCGCCGCAGTCCGCCGCCCGGCTGGGCGGCGACGAGCAGGTTCTCGAAGACGGTCATGTCCCCGAACGGGCGGGGCACCTGGTAGGTGCGGCCGATGCCGAGCCTGCACCGCCCGGCCGCGTCCAGCCTGGTGACCGTGCGCCCGGCAAAACTGACCTCGCCCCCGTCGGGGGCGAGGTCACCGGAGATGAGGCCGAACAGGCTGGTCTTGCCGGCGCCGTTCGGCCCCACGATCCCGACCGTGTCCCCGGCGCCGACGGCCAGGGACAGGTCCTCCGCGATGACGACCCGGCCGAACCGCTTCGTCACGCTATCCAGTTCAAGCAGAGGGTTCGTCATAAGAGAACTTTCGCGTACCGGCGGGGCGTCCGGCTATCCCGGCCGCCCCGGCCGGCTCGCTGGTGCGGTTACGGGTTGGTGGGCTTGAGGTCGGCGGTGATCTTCGCCTGCGGCACCAGGGTGTTGTCCACCGTCTGGGCCTCCAGCGGGAACCTGGTCCCCTTCTGCCACTGGATGCCGACCGGCGGGGTGATCGCCACCCCCGGGGCGGGGCCGCCGGAGGCGAAGTTCAGCGGGCCGGCCACGGCCTCGGGCAGGTTGACCTGGTGGATGGCGTTGGCGACCTCGGCCTTGTCGTGCGGGTCGCTGACCGAGGCCAGGGCCGCGGCAGCCACCTCGAACAGGCTGTAGTTGCTGATGTTGGAGTTCCACTGGCCCTTGGTGGCCGCCTCGAAGTCGCTGGCCAGCTGCTGACAGGTCTCCCCGGTGAACGAGGACTTCCACGGCAGCGACGGCACCCACCAGGCGTCGGTGGCCACGTTCTCCACCAGGCTGCCCATGGCGTAGGCGTCGGGCGGGAACAGCAGCACCTTCGCCACGGTCGCCAGCTTCGGCTTGAAGCCCTGCTGCACGGCCTGCTTCCACATGGTGGCGAAGTCCGGGGGCAGCGGCACGTTGGTGAAGAAGTCCGCGCCGGATGCCTTGAACTGGCTGATCATCGAGGAGTAGTTCGTCGTCCCGTCCGGATACGGCGAGGACAGCTCGAACTTGTAGCCCGCCTTCTGCGCGATCGGGGGGAACACCGCGCGGAAGGCGTTGCCATCGCTGTCGTTGGGGAACGCGGCCGCGACGATCTTATTGGTCTTGAGCTGGGAGTGGATCCGGTCCCACATCGGGATGAACGCCTGCACTAGGTGCTCGGCGCCCAGGAAGAACATCACCGTCCACTTGGGCTTGACCGTGGGCTTGGCCGGGTTGCCGCCCAGGTTGATGTACCAGGACTCCCACGGGATGTTCGCGCAGATCAGCGGTGTGCCCAGCGACTCGGCCTGGCTGGCCACCGCGTTGACGGTCTCCGGGGTGGATGAGGCGAGCAGCAAGTCCACGCCGTCGTTCAGGATGGCCTGCTTGGCCAGGTCACCAGCCCGGGTCGGGGACGACTGGGTGTCATAGGACTTGATCGTCACCGGGTAGGTCTTGCCGCCGGCCTTGATCCCCTTGCTGTACGGGGTGGTCGCCTTGATCTTGGAGATCACCCAGTTGTCCGGCGCGCCGAACCCGGCCAGCGGGCCGGTCAGCGGGTGGATCCAGCCGATCGTGATGCCCTTGGTGCCCCCGCCCCCGCCCCCGCTGGCGCCCTTGATGCCGGAGCTGCACGCCGCGATCAGCGAGCTGGCGCTCAGGCCGGCCGCGCCGATGCCGGCCGCCCGGATCAGGCCACGACGGCTGACGTTGCCGGCCGGGCTCGGCCCGCCCGATTCCGCAGTCTGGTCACTCATCTGTAATCGATCTCCTTATGAGGTCGCGTCGCAGGGCGCGGGACCGCGTGTGAGGGGATACCGGTGGTCTGCCTCGCCTGGGACGGCTGCTGAGCAGCGTGAGGCTGATATAACACCCGAACCCGGCGGACGGTGCCTATCGCTCCTATGCGTACTGCTTTCGTAATCGGGGCCTCGGGGCGCGGGGGCAGCGAGTGTGCAGGCTTGTGGCCGTGACCTCGGTGCGGAGCCACGGGGCGTGGGGGTCTCGCCGCTGAACCGGCGATCTAGCGCACGTTCGTTCGCTTTGCGAACGAACGTGCACAATATGCCACCATGTCCGCCCGCGGTCAACGTCCGTTATGTAACTGTTGTAGCTGATAGGAGCATAGGGCCACGGCCGAGCCGGCCGCGGGAAGTCACCGGTTGTGGCCTGCAGGCGGCTGCTCTGGCGGCCGGGGATGTCAGGCGCCGGTGAGCTCCAGGCCGCTGGCGGCCGGCACGGCGGGGTCGAGAGAGTTGTCGACCACCGTCAGCTCGAACGGGAACCGGCCGCCGGCCGCCCGCCACTGGGCGCCGACCGGCTTGATGACGGCGACGCCGGGAGCCGGGCCGCTGCCGAAGTCGAGCGGGCCGCACATGCCGGTGTAGCTCACCTTGTGCAGGGCGGCGGCGACCGCGGCCCTGTCGTGCGGGTCGCTGACGGCGGTGAAAGCCTCCCGGGCGACTTCGAAGAGGCTGTAGGTGGAGCCCAGGGTCTGCAGCCACGGCTGGCCGCTGCGGGCCTGGTAGGCGCTGGCCAGTGCCCCGGCTGTCATGCCGTCCAGCGAGGATCTGGCCGGCCGGGACGGGCCCCACCAGGACGCGGTGGCGATGTTGCGGGCCACCGGGCCCAGCGCCGCCGCCTCGGCGGGCAGCTGCAGCACCTTGGCCACCGTCGCCAGCCTCGGCCGGAAGCCCTGCGCAGCGGCCTGCCGCCAGAAGGTGCCGAAGTCCGCCGGCCGGGGCGCGGCCGTCAGCAGCCCGCAGCCCGCGCTCCGGAACCGGGAGATCGCCGGGGAGTAGCTGGCGGTGCCGTCGAGGTACCCGCCGCCGTCCACCGGGGTGTACCCGGACTGCCTGATCAGCGGCTCGAAGGAGGCCCGGAACAGGTTGCCGTCCGCATCGCCCGGATACAGGCAGGCGACGTCCCGGCCGGCCTGCGCCCGGTCCCACATCGGCGCGAAGCACCCCCGGTACTCCCGCAGCCCGAACCAGAACATGGCGCAGTACTGGACCCCGCTGGACTGGAACCCGCTGGCCGGGCGGGCCGGGTTGCCGCCGAGACTCGTGTACCAGGCTTCCCACGGCACCACCGTGGACAGGCAGGGGACACCCTGGCTCTGGCAGACGTCCGCGACCGGGTTGGTGGTCTCCGGGGCGGAGGTGGCGAGGATCATGTCCGCCCGCTGATTCATGATCAGCAGGCGGGCCGCCTGCGCGGCCCAGTTCGGGTCGGACCGGCTGTCCGCGACCACGATGCTGACCCGGTAGGTCCTGCCCCCGGCCCGGAAGCCCCTGGCGTAGGCGGCGGTCGCCCGCACCGTCCCGGCGACGAACCGGTCACCCGCCGCGAACCCGGCCAGCGGCCCGGTGAGCGGGGTGACCAGGCCGATGGTGATGGTGCCGCGGTCCGCCGGGCCCGCGGCGGCCGCCGGGCGGCGGCTCGCCATGGTGACCGCGGCCGCCGCGCCCGCCACGCCCAGGCCGCCGATTCCGGCCGTGAGCAGACGGCGGCGGGCCAGCGGCCGGGGCGAGGGGGGAGTGACGTCCATGTCCCGATTCAAGCAGCCCGCCGGGTGCGCACGGGGCCGGACCGGGCGGGCGCGGGCAGCAGCCTCAGCCGGGTCAGGCCGCGGGCGCGGGGGGCGGGCCGCCCGGCAGCGTGAAGTGGAAGGTGGCACCGAGGCCGGGCTGCCCTTCGGCCCAGCAGCGGCCGTGGTGGCGGGAGACGATGCGCGCGACGCTGGCCAGGCCGACGCCGGTGCCGGCGAACTCCCCGCCGGGATGCAGGCGCGAGAACGGCTGGAAGAGCCGGTCCGCGCTGGCCGGGTCGAAGCCCGCGCCGTTGTCACGGACGTAGCAGTGCACCATGCCCTTCTCCGCGGGCAGGGTGCCGACGGTGATGGCCGCGTCCGGGGTGCGGGAGGTGAACTTCCACGCGTTGCCGAGCAGGTTCTCCAGCACGGTGCGCAGCAGCCGCTCGTCGCCTTCGGCCGTGATGCCGTCCTCGACGCTGACCTCCACCTGCCGCCCGGGGTCGCGGCCGCGCAGCACCGCCACCGTGGCCCGGGCGATGCCGGACAGGTCCACGGTGGTGGCACGGATCTCGGTGTGGCTGGCCGTGGACAGCACCAGCAGGTCGCTGATGAGCCGGTCCATCCGCTCGCCCGCGGCCCGGATCCGGTCCACGTATTCCAGCCCGGGCCCGCTGAGCTTGTCACCATACTCGTCGGTGAGCAGCTCGGTGAAGCCCGCCAGCGACCCGAGCGGGGCCCGCAGGTCGTGCGAGACGGTGTAGGTGAAGGCCTCCAGGTTGCGGTTAGCCTCGTCCAGTTCGGCCGTGCGCTGCCGCACCCGCTCCTCGAGCCCGGCGTTCAGCCGGGACACCTCGTCCTGGGCCTGCTTCTGCACGGTGATGTCGGTGACCGTGGCCACCCACTCCACCGCCTGGCCCTGCTCGTTCCGCCGGGGGGCGCTGGTCAGCAGCACCCAGACCACGGAGCCGTCCTTGCGGCGGTACGGCCGCTCCAGCGTGTACCAGGGGATCTCCCCGGCCTCGACCCGCTCCACCTGGGCGAGGTCGTAGGCCACGTCCTCGGGGTCCATGATGTCGGTGTACGACAGCGCCAGCATCTCCGCCTCGGAGTAGCCTGTGATCTCGCAGAATCGGCGGTTGACCTGCCGGAACCGGCCGTCGGCGGCTACCAGCGCCATGCCCGCGGCGGCGGTCTCCTGGGTCACCCGGTAGCGCTCCTCCGAGGCCCGCAGCTGCTGCTCAGCCTGGACCTGGGCCGTGATGTCCCGCATCGTGACCACGATGCCGTCGCCCAGCTTGGCCCCGCGGACCTCGAAGGCCCCGGCCAGCGCGTCCTCCTCGAACCAGGGCACCTGGTAGACGACCGGCTCACCTGTCTCGATCGCATGCACCAGCTTCGCGAACAGTCCCAGCGGGACCAGCGACGGCAGGACGTCGAGCAGGTGCGTGCCCAGGACGTCCTCCTGCGGCCGGTGGAACAGGGCGCAGCCGACCTGGTTCACGTACTCCGCCTTCAGGTCGACGATCCGCCCGTTGCCGTCGCGCACCGCTGTCAGCACGCCGAACGTGTCCAGCAGGGCATCGACCGTGGAACGGAACCGCGCCTCGGCGTCGGCGGCGCGCTTGCGCAGCCACCGGTCGCGGGTCAGGTCCCGCAGCAGCAGGGTCACGCCGCTGACGGCGCCGTCCGGGCCGCGCAGCGGCATGAACCAGGCCTCCCATATCGCCCCGGCCCGGGACCCGGGCAGGACGGGCACCTTACTGCTGCGGCCCTCCAGCGCCGCCAGCAGGTGGCTCTCGATCACGTCCGCCAGCGGAGCCGGCAGCAGATCCCGGGGCTGGTGCCCCAGCAGGTCCGCCTGCTGCCAGCCGGTGCGGCTCAGCGCCCCGCCCACGGCCAGCCGGTAGCGCAGGTCCCGGTCGGTCACGATCAGCACCACATCCGGCAGCTGGCCGATCAGCTGCCGGGCCTGGACAGCATCGAGCACGGTGCCGTCCGCCTGCCGCCGGGTCATCGCGCCGATCGCTTCCCCCCGCCTGGCGCCTGAGCCGGCACCGCCCGCCGGGTGCCGGACGTGCCCGGGCGCCGCCCCTGGTCACATGGTACGTACCCGGTGCTGGCCGGGCCGGGCCCCGCAGGCTGGGCTCGCGGCCGCCGCCGGGCGGCGGCCGGCGGAATGCGGGCTGGCCACGCGCGGTTAGCATCGGCGCGGGTGGGGTTGACTGGGAGCGGCGGGAGCCGCCCCCGCAGGACCGGGCCCGCCGCGGCTGCCCCGAGCGGAGGAGGACGGTGAGCATGTTCGGCTTCCAGAAGACCCGGATGATCACGCCCAGCGAGGCGCTGCCCGGGCGGGCGAACCCGCTGCCGGTGCCGTCCCGTCACGAGGTGCTCGGCGGGCCGCTGCAGCCGCCCTACCCCGCAGGCACCGAGGTGGCGGAGTTCGCGCTCGGCTGCTTCTGGGGCGCGGAGCGGACTTTCTGGCGGACCTCCGGAGTGGTGAGCACCGCGGTCGGCTACGAGGGCGGGTTCACTCCCAACCCCACCTATGAAGAGGTGTGCTCCGGGCGCACCGGGCACGCCGAAACGGTCCGGGTGGTGTTCGACCCGGCGAAGGTGTCGTACGAGGACCTGCTGCGGGTGTTCTGGGAGTCGCACGACCCGACCCAGGGCATGCGGCAGGGCAACGACGTCGGCACCCAGTACCGGTCGGCCATCTTCTACGGGTCCCCCGCCCAGCAGGCGGCGGCCGAGGCGTCCCGGGCGGCGTACCAGGAGCGGCTCACCGCTGCCGGGTACGGGGAGATCAGCACCGAGATCGTGCCCGCGGCCGGGTTCTACTTCGCCGAGGACTACCACCAGCAGTACCTGTCGGACGCCAAGAACCCGAACGGGTACTGCCCCGATCACGGGACCGGTGTCTCGTGTCCGATCGGTGTCGTGAAGGCTAACGGGCCGGCTGGGCCGGTCCGGGCCGAGGGCTGATCCGGGCGGCCCAGGAGGCCTTTGCCGCCAGGCAGCGTGACGTTTCCTGCCCGGTGGGAGTGCTGCTGGCGGTCGGCTGAGCCGGCATCAGCCCGCTAGCGGTTCCCGGGTCGTTGCCCCGCGATCCCCGGTCAGCAGCTACTGGGCGGGACCCTGCGGCTGGCCGTAGCCGGGGTCACCGTAGCCCGACGGCTGCCCGTAGCCGGGCTGGCCGGCTGGCGGCTGGCCGTAGCCCTGGGGCTGGCCGTATGCGGGGTCGCCGTAACCGGACGGCTGCCCGTAGCCGGGCTGGCCGGCTGGCGGCTGGCCGTAGCCCTGGGGCTGGCCGTAGCCGGGCTGGCCGGCTGGCGGCTGGCCGTAGCCGGCGGCCTGCCCGTAGCCGGAATACGGCGCCTGGGCAGCGGCTGCCTGCCGGGCCTGGGATGCGGAGCGGCCCCGGAAGAACTGGACGATCATGAGGATCGGCAGGATGAAGACGTAGTAGAAGACCAGGTAGTGCCCGCCCTGGAAGAAGAGCAGCAGGTAGAGGCCGTAGACCAGGAAGACGGCCCCCAGAACTGCGCTCCAGATCCGCCGGCCCTTGCTCTGGCCGCCCCTGACGCCAGCCAGGACCAGCATCGCGATGCCGCTGGCGACGAGCAGCAGTACGTAGATGAGGAACACGTCGATACCCCTCGGTTTTGTCAGCCTGGCGCGTCTCCGGGTGCAAGGCATTTGACCATATCGCCGGAAATGCAGGGTCTATCTTGGCCAGATGTAACCAACAGGTAGCAAACGTGTCGTGACATCCGGCCACCGGCCACGTTCCCGGGCGCGTGTCAGGCGGGCAGGACGGGCAGCGCAGCCTGCAGCGCTGCCCGGCCCGCGGCCAGGTGGCGCCGCAGCGCCGCCGGGCTCGCCCGCATGGCCGCGGCGGCCTCCGCCTCGCTGAGGTCCAGGTAGAGCGTCAGCACCACCGCTTCCCGCTGGGCGGCGGGCAGCGCCCGCAGCGCCAGCACCACCGCCGGGCGCCCGCCCGCTGCCGGTGCCCGGCTGCCGTGGGCGGCCACCCCGGACGGCGGCGGCCCCTGCGCGCCGCCGGCCAGGGACTGCCTGCCGGCGGCCCGGCGGCACTGGGCCACCACCAGCCGCCGCAGGGCGCGCAGGGCATCGTCGCGGGCGAGCCCGCACCTCCGGAGCCGGTGCAGGGCCACGAACGCCTCCAGGACCGCGGCTTCCGCCGCGGCGCTGTCGCCAGTCAGCAGCACCGCCAGCCGCACCAGCGGCCGGTGGTGGGTGCGCCACAAGCCGGCCACGGCCGGGCAGATCTCCTGCCCGATGTCACGCTGGACGGCTGCCATGTGCCCTGCCCTGTGCTGGCCAGGAAGATCAAGGAAGCTGATCCCCCATCTCCCTGACATGAAGCGGAAGATAGTTGAAGACTTACATCATCAGTAAGATGATAGACGAAGAAAACAGAAGCTGCTACGGCGCACTGACCTCTGCGGGCGGTAGAGTCTTCTATCTTCTTCGTGAAGGGAGGGCCCATGGCCGGTGAGGACTGGCGGCGGCTCGCGGACTACGTCATCGCCCGCCGCGTGGAGCTCGGCATGCGGGATCGGCGTGCGTTCGCTGAGGCGACCGGGGTGACCGACCGGACCCTGGGCAAGCTCGAGAACGGCCAGCGGGTCTCGGCCAGCACCCTCGGGGTGGTCGAGAACCACCTGGGCTGGGCCCCGGGTTCGTGCCGCCGGGTACTCGCGGGCGGGGAGCCCGACGCCGGGCCGCCGGGCGCGGGCCGGGAGGAGTACGACGATCCCACGCTGCGCCACCTCGCGAGCACCCCGGGGCTGCCCCCCGACGTGGTCCGCGGCCTCATCGCGCTCGCCCGGAACTGGCGGCAGGACGAGGACGGCACCGGCGAGGCCGCCCGGCGGGCGTGACGCCCGCGCCGGGTCTCACACGCTGATGCCGAGGCACACCCGGAGGAGGTTCAGGACCCGCAGGCAGTGCCCGTGCCCTGGAGGGGAGGGCGGGGGCGGCGACGGCGGGACCGTGGACGGGGATGGGGCCGGGGAGGGGGCGGGGCTGGGCGGGGGCGCGGAGGACGGGGCCGGGGAGGGCACCGGCTGCGCCGGCCCGGTCGCCATCGGCGCGACCGCCGGCGCGCTGGCTGCGGGCGCGCCGGTCGCCGGCGGCTGCTGGCTGGGGCGGGGCCTGGGGCGGCCGGCCGGGCTGCTGGTCACGGGCGCGCTGGGCACCGGCGGGGGGCTGAAGCTCGGCGAGGGCGGCCGCGGCAGGCTGACCGGGCCGCGCGCGTGCGGCGCCGTCACTAAGTAGCCAGCCACCGCCCCGGCCGTGACCACCACCGCCGACGCGGTGGCGAACGTCACCAGATGGGCCCGCACCGCTCCGGCCGCCCGGCGCAGCCACCCGGTGGCGAGCGCCAGCAGCAGCCCGACCGAGGGCGCGGGCAGCGCCGCCCGCCAGTCCGGCCGCCGGGCCGCCCGCAGCGCGGTCCGCACCGCCGCCCGCTGGCGGTCGGCGGGCAGCGTCTCCGAGACGAACACCGTCAGTTCGCCGTCCGGGCCACGCTGGGCCAGCGCGCTGAGGCCCGGCGGCAGGCTGACGTGGCTGATCCGGATCACGAAACCTCCCCGGCCGGGCCTGCCAGCTCCCGGATCGCCGCCCACCACCGGCGGGGGTCCCCCTCACCGCCGATCACGGCGATGACCTCCGAGTCTTCCAGCCGCAGCCGCACCGGGACGTCGCGGTCGCGCAGCTCGCGCGCGGCAGCCAGCAGGGTCGGCGGCACCGGCGGGGCCGGCGCCCCGGCGGCGGCACCCGCGGCAGCGGCGATCATCTCGAAACGCTGCAGCCGCTGCCGCAGTTCGGCCTGCTCGGCCCTGGAGCGCGCGAGCTCGTCCTCCAGCCAGCGGAGACGGCGCATCATCCGCCACACGGCCTGCATCCCTCCCTCAGGCCCGCACTTCCCGGATCGCCCGGTAACGCCAGGGCAAGCTTCCCAGGTGGCACGGGTTCGAACGCCCCTTTCCGACGGGACGCCCTACAAGAATGCCCCTGAACGCTCAGTGAGGCCAGCCTTGCAGGGCGTGGCGTTCAGCTGGCAGGACGGCGGCCCTCCGGCGGCCCGGGCTGGCAGGGGGAGCCGGCCCGGATCTCCGCCTGGCTGCCCGGCCAGAGCAGGCTGACGATGCGCCGCAGGCTCGGGGGCGGGTCGTGCAGGACCAGCCGGCGGGCGGGCGCTGACTGGGTGATGGCCATCAGCTCGCGGGCAGCTGCCACGTCGATGAAGCGCAGCTCCGACAGGTCCAGGTGGATGGTGCCGCCGCTGGCGGGCAGCGCGGCCAGGGCCGCCCGCAGCCGCCCGAGGCTGGCCAGATCCGCGTCCCCGGCCAGGCGCAGCCCGGCGCCGTCGGGCAGGGCGCCGATGGCGAGCCCGCCGGGGCCGCCCGCGCCCGGAGGCCGTGGGGGACGTGGCCGCTGCATACCTGCTCAGCTCCTCGTCATCCGCTGTCCGCTATCGCCAGAATCGGCATCATATCAGCGTTTTGAGGAGGATTTGAAGAGGCTTTGCTGAGGAGAGGAAGAGCTCGGCCGCGCCCGGCTTCTGCCGGCAAAGTGGCCGGTCAGAGCCCCGCCGGGCCCGCGGAGGCTGGCTGCGTCCCCGGCGGGCGGCCAGGCAGCGGATAGTATGCGGCAAATGGATGGTCAGGGCCGCCCCATCTACAGCATCAGCGCTGTCGCGCACATGCTGGACGTGCCCGTGGCCACCATCCGCACCTGGGAAGACCGCTACGCGCTGGTCGTTCCGGAACGCAACCCCAGCGGGCACCGGCTTTTCAGCCGCGACCAGGTGGAGCAGCTGCGGTACGTCAGGGCCCGGATGTCCGACGGCATGAGCGCGGCGGACGCCCATCGCCTGCTGTCGGAACGGCTGGAAGGCGGCCTGCCGATGGCGCAGGGCGACGGCCAGCGCGGCCGGCTGCTGATCCTGCTGGCTGAGCACGACCCTTACGCCGCTGAACTGCAGGAGTACTTCCTCCGGACCGAGGGGTTCGAGGTGGAGGTCGCCCTGGATGAGGCGGCCGCCCGCCGGTCGTTCACCGAGGCATCCCCGTCCCTGGCGGTGGTGGAGATCCTGATCTCCGGCGGGTCGGGGTTCACGCTGTGCCAGGCCTTCAAGGAGCACCACGACGTGCCGATCGTCGCCGTCTCGGTCCTGGAATGCCGGGACCGGGCCGTGGAGGCCGGGGCGGACGCCTTCCTGATGAAGCCGCTGGACCCGCTCCAGTTCGTCTCCACCGTCCGCGACCTGCTCGGCTCCAGCGCCTTCCTCAACCCCGGCCAGCAGGCGGTGCCGCATGAATGACCGGCTGATGAGCGGCCACGAACCGCTGGACATGGTCCTCGGCGGCGGGCTCCCGGCGAACGCCATCAGCCTCATCATGGGCCGGCCCGGCAGCGGCAAGACCATACTCGCCCAGCAGTACGTGTTCCGGAACGCGCGGCCGGAGCGGCCCGCCGTCTACTTCTCGACGGTGTCCGAGCCGCTGGAGAAGATCGTGCGGTTCGGGCAGAGCCTGGACTTCTTCGACGCCCAGGCCATCGGGACCTCGGTGTTCTACGAGGATCTGGGGGTCACCCTCAACCGGGACGGCCTGCCCGGGGTGGCCGAGCAGATCGCCCGGGCGCTCCGGGACCGCCGCCCCGGGCTCATCGTCATCGACAGCTTCAAGGCACTGCAGGCATACGCGGACGGCCACGGCGAGTTCCGCAAGTTCCTGCACGAGCTGGTCGGCCGGCTCGGCGCGTTCCCGGCCGCCACCGTGTGGGTAGGCGAATATGAGGACCCGGAGATCGCCGCCATGGCGGAGTTCGCGGTGGCGGACGCCATCATCGACCTGACCTCCCACCGCATCGGCCAGCGGGAGACCAGGTTCCTGCAGGTCAAGAAGCTGCGCGGCAGCGGCTTCCGGTCCGGCCAGCACGCCTACCGGCTCACTTCCGGCGGCCTGCGGCTCTTCCCGCGGCTGGCGGACACGCCCAGCCTGCAGGGCTACACCCTCGGCGGGACCCGGATGTCTTCGGGGATCCAGGCACTGGACGCGATGCTGTCCGACGGATTCTGGCCGGGCGCGTCCACGCTGACCGCAGGCCCGTCCGGCTGCGGGAAGACGCTCATGGGCCTGCATTTCGTGGTGCACGGGGCCCGCAACGGCGAGCCCGGCGTCATCGCCAGCCTGCAGGAGAACCCGACTCAGCTGGAACGGGTGCTCCGGGGGTTCGGCTGGTCGCTGACCGAGCCGAACGTCGAGGTCATGTACCGGTCGCCGGTGGACATCTACATCGACGAGTGGGTCTATGAGCTGCTGGACCTGGTGGACCGGACCGGCGCCCGCCGGGTTCTCATCGACAGCCTGGCCGACCTGCGGCTGGCGGCCGGGGACGAGACCCGGTTCCGCGAGTTCGTGTACTCGCTGGCGCAGCGGTTCTCGCGGCAGGGGGTCAGCGTCATGATGACGTTCGAGGTCCCCGACCTGTACGGGGCGGACCGGCTGTCTGACTCCGCGGTCTCGCCGCTGTCGGACAACGTGGTGCTGCTGAGCTACCGGCGCGAGCACGGCGAGCTGAGCCGGACGATCACCGTCATCAAGACCCGGGCCAGCCGCCATGACCCCGCGATCCGTACGTTCGTGATCGGGCAGCAGGGCATCGTGCTCGACTCCCCGCCGCCCGCCGGGGCGGACGGCGAGCTGTCCGGCGCCGGGCTGGCCCCCCGCTGAGCCAGCCCGGCGCCAGGCCTCAGTGGCCCGGCCGCATGCTGGCCGGGATGACCTCGTCGGGCTTGCCCCAGGACGCCGACGGGGTGGACCGGGGAACCGTTGCCGTGGCGGCGGAGGCGGCGGCGGACGTGGACGCGGACGCGGTGTTCAGGTCGTGGTTGGCCGCCACCGCGATGTTCTCAATGGTGGTGATCCCGTAGGCCATGGTCGCGTTGTGGTCGGTGAGCACGTCCATGGTGTAGTCCGGTCCGCTCTGGGTGAACGCGCCCAGGCTGTTGATGATCCAGCCGTAGCCCGACACCGGCAGCCAGCCGTTCTTCACGTGCACGGTGTACCGGGACGGCACCCCGGCAGGCGTACCCCACCGCTGCGACGAGGTGACATGGGCCGTCAGGTACAGCGCGTAGCTGCGATCGGCCTTGGTGAGCACCGTGTTGGGCGTCACCAGCAGGTGCAGCAGCAGCGACTCGTCGTAGGCGGTCTCCTGGGTCAGGCCCCAGTAGCCGCCGGGCCCCAGCACGGTGTGGCTCATCCCGGCGAGGTTCAGGAAGTGCTGCAGGGCGGTCCGGCCGGTGTCCTTCCACAGGTAGGTGGCCGCGTTGTTGTCCGAGACGGTGATCATCGACCAGGCTTCGCTCTTCTCCTTGGCGGTCAGGCCGCGGTGCTGGCTGTCCGCCTTGCGCAGCAGGGCCGCGAGGATGATCGCCTTGACGGTGCTGGCCGAGTAGAAGTGCAGGTAGCTGTTGAGCGAGCAGGTCAGGTTCAGGGACGGGTCGTCCACGTGGATGCCGACCCGGGAGGTGCGGCCCTGGAATGCGGCCTTGATGTCGCTGGACATCGTGGCGGCGAGGGTGGGGTCGCTGGCGGACCGGCACACCTGGGTGGCCGCGCTGGCGGCCGGAGCGGCGAGCGCGCCGGCGGCGAAGACCGCGGCGGTCAGGCTGGTGGCAGTCAGGGTCGCGGTGGCCGCGCTGAGCCAGTTATGGGCTGCCGCCCGGGGCCACCACTGCCAGCGTCGCACGGGGATACCACCTCTTCTGTCAGCATTCCGCTCTTGAGCCGCCCCCAGGGGACGCGCAGCCCCGGATCCGGGTTGCCCGGATTGCCGTCCCGTCTTTATTACGGTTTGCACACCCATGGCTGACCTGCCGGTTGCCCCGGCGGGACGGCATGATGGACGCCGTGCCGACCGTCCCCAAGGCGCCGGCCAGCCCGTTCAGCGACTTCCAGTGGGCGCCGAACCAGGCTGGCCGGCCCGACCTGTACGAGCTGGAGAACCAGGCCACCGACCCCGACGGCCTGGTGCTGGCCGCCATGCGGCGGCTCGCGCCCTGGCAGGCCCGGGTCCTGGTGGACCTGGGCTGCGGGAGCGGCTACTGGCTGCCGCGGTACGCGGCCGAGGCAGCCGGGGTGATCGGGGTGGAGCCGGACCCGGGCCTGCTGCGGCTGGCCGGCCGGCGGCTGGCGGCGCGGCCCGACCCCCGGGTGCGGGTGCTACCGGGCTCGGCGGAGCACCTGCCGCTGGCGGACGCCAGCGTGGACGTCGTGCATGCCCGCTTCGCCTACTTCTGGCCGCCCCGGTGCGCCGCCGGCCTGGCCGAGGTGCTGCGGGTGCTCCGGCCCGGCGGCACCCTGGTGGTGGTGGACAACGACCACCGCAGCGGCGATTTCGCGGGGCTCATCACGGCTGCCCCCAACGAGGCGCAGGGCCGCGCGGAGACCACCGACGCCTGGTGGGCGCGGCGGGGGGCGCAGCGGGTGCCGGTCGCCAGCCGCTGGCAGTTCGCCAGCCGCGCCGACTTCGAGGCCGTGCTGAACCTGGAGTTCCCGGCCGGCGTGGCGGGCCCGTGGCTGGCGCGGCATCCGCGGGCGCTCGGGCTCAGCTACGGGTACGTGCTGTTCGCCGTGCGCCGCCCGGGCGGCCGGTAACCGGGCCGGGACCTTCGGCCGCGGATCAGCGGGCGAACGCCCCCCGTCCCCCGCCGCCGCCCGGGGCAGGCTGGAGGGAGCAGGCCGAGGGGATGGTGCCGATGATGTACTGGTGGGGCCACGGCATGGGCTGGGCCTGGGGCTGGGGCCTGATGACCTTCGCGTTCTGGGTGCTCGTGGTGGTCGCCGTCGTGCTGGCGGTCCGCCACTTCAGCCGGTCCGGCGGGCGCCCGCCGTCCGGGCCGCCCTCCTCCGGGCCGCCGCCCAGCGCCTCCGCGCACAGTGCGGAGCAGGTGCTGGCGGAGCGGTACGCGCGTGGCGAGATCGACGACGAGGAGTACCAGCGGCGGCTGGCCACACTGCGCGGCGGGGCGCCCGCGGCGCCCGGCGGCCAGTAGGCCTACGGCGGCGGGATCGCGTGGAGCGGGATGGCCTCGTCCGGCCTGCCCCAGGTAGCGGCCGGGCCGGACCGTGCAACCCTGCTCTTCGCGCGCGGGTTCAGGCCGCGGTTGACCGCCGTGGCGACGTCCTCGACCGTGCCGATCCCGTATCCCATGCCGGGATTGCGGTCGGTGAGCACCGCCATGGTGTAGCTGTGGCCGGGCAGGGTGAAAATGCCGAGGCTGTTGATGATCCAGCCCAGGCCGGGCAGGGGCAGCCAGCCGTTCTTCACGTGCACCCGGAACCGGCGGGGAACCCCGGCCGGGGTGCCCCACCGCTGGGAGCGGGTGACCCTGGACATCAGGTGCAGCACGTAGCCGCGGTCAGCGTGGGTGAGGACCGGGTTGCTTCGCAGAACCAGCTGGAGCAGCAGCGACTCATCGCCGGCGGTGATCCGGGTGAGGCCCCAGTAACCGCCCGGCCCGAGGGTGGTGTGGCGCATCCCGGCCAGCGTCAGCAGCCGCCCCAGCCGGTAGCGGCCCACGTCGTCCCACAGGTCGCTGGCCGCGGCGTTGTCCGACCGGGTGATCATCCGCCAGGCCTCGGCGAGTTCGTGCGGGCTGAGACGCCGGTGCTGGTGGTGCGCCTTGCGCAGCAGGGCGGCCAGGATCGTGACCTTCACCACGCTGGCGGAGTAGAAGTGCCGGGAGCCGTGGTACGCGCAGGTGATGCCGAGCGACGGGTCATCCACAGCGATGCCCACCCGCGAGGAGCGGTGCCGCACCGCGGCCCTGATGCGGTGGGACAGCCGGGCAGCCAGCGCCGCGCTGGCGGGGCTGGGCGACCGGCAGACCCGGGTGGCCGCGCTCGCCGCCGGACCTGTGATGAGCCCGGCAGCCAGCACCACGGCCCCCCCGGCGGTCGCAGCCGCCCGTTTCCAGCCCTGCCAGCGTCCCGCGTGCCCCATCCGCCCCACCCCCGTGAGATGGTTACTAAGAGTAACGATAGGAGTCTAATCAGTGGTCATCCGGCGGTGTGTCCGGGGGCCCTGGGGCCAGATGTTCGGTATCCGGCCATCTGCCGCCCGCGGGGCGTTCATTTTGTTCACCCTGTGTTCATTCGTCATTCGGTAGTCATTTGTCTTGCGCCGGTAACTTCGGCATGCGGAAGCCTGGTACGACGCTGGCCGCACGCGGCCGGGAGGGGAACATCGTGGCCGAGACCCGGTCCAGGGACTTGCTCACCGCACTTGACGACGCCTCGCTCGGCAGGTTCCACCTGCGGGCTGCGCTCGTGTCCGGGATGGGCTTCTTCACCGACGCCTATGACCTGTTCGTCATCGGCATCGCCTCGACGCTCATCACAGCCGAGTGGAACCTCAGCTCAGGCAACCTGGCGCTGCTCAACGCCACCATGCTGGGAGCCGCCTTCCTCGGGGCCCTGGTGTTCGGCCGGTTCGCGGACCTGCTCGGCCGCAAGAAGGTGTACTGGCTGGTCGCCGCCATCATGATCGCCGGCGCGATCGGCTCGGCCGTCGCGCCCTCGTTCTGGGTTCTGATCGCCTTCCGCTTCCTGCTTGGCCTGGGCGTGGGCGGCGACTACCCGGTCAGCGCCGTGCTGATGAGCGAGTACGCCAACCGCAAGGACCGCGGCCGCCTGGTCGGCCTGGTTTTCTCCACCCAGGCGCTCGGCCTGATCGTCGGGCCGCTGGTCGCGCTGGCCCTGATCGGGGCGGGCACCGGCACCGACATCACCTGGCGGATCCTGCTGGCGCTGGGCGCCGTGCCCGCCGCCGCCGTGGTCTACCTGCGGACCAAGATGCCCGAGTCGCCCCGCTACCAGCTGCAGGTGCAGGGCCGGGCCAAGGACGCGGCCGAGCAGGTCGAGCAGTTCAGCCGCGGCAAGGTGACCGGCGACGCCGCCCCCGCCATCCGGCACGAGATGGGGCTGCGGGCCTTCCTGGCCAGCCGGCGCTGGCTGGTGATGCTGGCCGGCACCGCCGGCACCTGGTTCCTGCTGGACTACGCCTACTACGGCAACACCATCTCCACGCCGCAGATCCTCAGCCTCATCTCGCCCACCGCCAGCCTCACCACCAAGATCGCCATTCAGCTCGCGATCTTCGTGGTCGCCGCGGTGCCCGGCTACCTGCTGGCGATCGCCCGGCTCGACCGGATCGGCCACCGCAAGCTGCAGCTGATCGGCTTCGCCGTGATGGCGGCGTGCTTCGCGGTCATCGGCCTGGTGCCCGGGATGACCACCACCGTGGCGCCGTTCCTGCTGGTGTACGGGATCAGCTACTTCTTCACCGAGTTCGGTCCGAACATGACCACGTTCGTGATGCCGAGCGAGCTGTACCCGGTCACCATGCGGGCCACCGGCCACGGCATCTCCGCGGGCATCGGCAAGTTCGGCGCGTTCGTCGGGGTGTTCCTGTTCCCGATCCTCAGCACCGACCTGGGGCTGCGCGGGACACTGCTGCTCACCGCCGGGGTATCGGTGGCGGGGCTGCTGCTCACCCTGGTGCTGCCCGAGCCCGCCGGGCGCAGCCTGGAGGAGATCGCCAGCGGCCGGCAGCCGCGCCTCAGCCTGGTGGCGGACCAGCCCGACGCCGCCTGAGGGCTCACCGGGGCGGGGCGGCCGGGCCGGCTGGCGCGGCCGCCCCGCCGCTGCCCGTCAGTGCGCGGCCTGGCCGGTGGCCAGCGACAGCACGGCGCCCTCCTCCGGGTAACCGAAGCGGGCCCAGATCTTGTTGAGCTCCATCTGGTAGTACAGCGCTTCCAGATTGAAGAAGAAGCTCAGCAGCAGGCCCAGCCAGCCGAGACAGGTCCGCTCCATCCCCGCGGCCTCCTGCATCTGGCCGATCCGCTCGCCGGTGGTGTAGGCCGTGACGAACGGCGGGACGATGATGATCCAGCCGATCAGCATCGCCAGCATCGAGAGCCCGGGGCTGACCACGATCCGCTCGTCGAAGTCGCGGGCCTCCCGGTTGATCTTGTACCACCAGACGAAGAAGTAGATGCCGAGGGTCAGGATCGGCCAAACCAGCCACACCAGGATGACGTTGCGGGTCTTGCCCGCGCGTCCGGTCATGGTCCCCCCAGGTGTCCCAGCCCGGGCCGGGCCCGCCGGGTTCGCGGCCGTCACCCGGGACCGTTACGTTCTGCATCTCTATGATCCCGTAACGGCGGAGGGCCGATGGGAGGCGGGGCCCGGGCAGGCTGGCGCGCGCCGCAGTCCGGCGGCGGTCCTCAGGCAGGCGCGCCGCCGCGGCCAGCGCCGGAGCGGAACCTGGCCACCCCCTCAGCCGCGGCCCCCAGCACCGCCTGGCCGCGCCGGAACTCGTTCGCCATGGCGTCGTCCCAGCCCAGCCAGCAGCCCTCCCGGGCGGCCGCCAGGTCGCTGCGCAGGCAGTCCTGGGGGAGGGCGGCGAGCTCGCGGGCCAGGTCCTCGGCGGCCGCCCGGGACTGCCCGGTCGGCACCACCCGGCTGACCAGGCCGATGGCCAGCGCCTCCGGGGCAGGCACCGCCCGGCCGGTGAGGATCAGGTCCAGTGCCCGGCCAAGCCCGACGATCCGCGGCAGCCGCACCGTGCCGCCGTCGATCAGCGGCACCCCCCACCGGCGGCAGAACACCCCGAGGACCGCGTCCTCGTCGGCCACCCGCAGGTCACACCAGAGCGCCAGCTCCAGCCCGCCGGCCACGGCGTGGCCGGAGATCGCCGCGATCACCGGCTTGGTCAGCCGCATGCGGCTCGGGCCCATCGGGCCGTCGCCGGCCGGGTCCACCCGGTTGCTGTCCGGGCCGCCGATCGCCTTGAGGTCCGCGCCCGCGCAGAACGTGCCGCCCGCCCCGGTCAGCACCGCGACGCGGGCGTGCTCGTCCGCTTCGAAGGCGCGGAACGCGTCCGCCAGCGCGGCGGCGGTTGGCGCGTCCACCGCGTTGCGGGCGGCCGGGCGGTCCAGGACGACCGTGGTGACCGGCCCGTCCCGTTCCGCCCGTACCGCCGCGGTCAGCTGACCTGCCAGGTGTCCGGGCCCGCCAGCAGCGCGGCCAGGTCGCCCTCGCCCTGCTTCGCCCGGGCTTCTTCCAGCTGGGCCGCCATGGCGTCGTCGTAGGACGGCCGCGGGGCCTGCCGGAGCACCCCGATCGGGGTGTGGGCGAACGCCGGGCTGTCCAGCCGGGACAGCGCGAACGCGTAGGACGGGTCGGCCGCGTGGGCGTCGTGCACCAGCAGCGAGTCCTCATCCGCCCCGGCCACGTCCACGGCCTCCAGCGCGCCGTAGCGGCCGAAGCGCAGGCCCTTCGAACCCTCGTGGCCGAACCGGACCGGCTGCCCGTGCTCCAGCCGGATCAGCCGGTCATCACGCGACTCGGGGCTGGTGAGCGGCTCGAACGCGTCGTCGTTGAAGATCGGGCAGTTCTGGTAGATCTCGATGAACGAGGCGCCACGGTGGTCGGCCGCCGCCCGCAGCACGCCCTGCAGGTGCTTGCGGTCGGAGTCGATGGTCCGGGCCACGAAGCTCGCCTCGGCGCCCAGCGCCAGCGACACCGGGTTGAACGGGGTGTCCAGCGAGCCGAACGGGGTCGACTTGGTGACCTTCCCCTGCTCGGAGGTAGGCGAGTACTGGCCCTTGGTCAGCCCGTAGATCCGGTTGTTGAACAGCAGGATGTTGATGTTGACGTTGCGGCGCAGCGCGTGGATCAGGTGGTTGCCGCCGATGGACAGCGCGTCGCCGTCCCCGGTGATCACCCACACCGACAGGTCCGGGCGGGTGGACGCCAGGCCGGTCGCGATCGCGGGCGCCCGCCCGTGGATCGAGTGCATCCCGTAGCTGTCGACGTAGTACGGCAGCCGGGACGAGCAGCCGATGCCCGAGATGATGACCAGGTTCTCCCGGGGGATGCCCAGCTCGGGCAGGAAGGACTGGAACGCCGCCAGGATCGCGTAGTCACCGCACCCGGGGCACCAGCGCACCTCCTGGTCGGACTTGAAGTCCTTGGTGGACAGCTTCTCGTCGGCGACGGGGACCAGCGTCAGGGACGCCGGGCGGCGGGCCGCCTCGGCGGCACCGTCGGTCGCGTGGCTGATGTCAGGCATTGGCGATCACATCCTGGATGACCCCGGCCAGCTCGGCGGCCCGGAACGGCAGGCCGCGGACCCGGTTGTAGGAGATGACGTCGGTCAGGTAGCGGCCGCGCAGCACCAGCGCCAGCTGGCCCAGGTTGATCTCCGGGACCAGCACCTTGTCGTAGGACGCCAGCACCTCGCCGAGATTGGCCGGGAACGGGGACAGGTGCCGCAGGTGGGCGTGGGCGACCGAGCCGCCCGCGGTGCGGACCCGGCGGACCGCCGCGCCGATCGAGCCGAAGGTCGAGCCCCAGCCCAGCACCAGCACCTTGGCGTTGCCGTCCGGGTCGTCCACGGTCAGCGGGCCGATGTCGTCAGCGATTCCGTCGATCTTGGCCTGGCGGAGCCGGACCATTTTGTCATGATTGTCCGGGTCGTAGGAGATGGTCCCGGGCCCGTCGGCCTTCTCGATGCCGCCGATCCGGTGCTCCAGTCCCGGGGTGCCCGGGATCGCCCACGGCCGGGCGAGGGTCTTCGGGTCCCGCTGGAACGGCCGGAATTCCGGCTTGCCGTCGCTGCCGCGCCAATCGCTGGCGCAGGCGAAGGAGAACTCGTCGCGCAGCTTGGGCAGGCCGGCGACATCGGGGATCCGCCACGGCTCCGAGCCATTCGCCAGGTACCCGTCGGACAGGATGATGACCGGCGTGCGGTACTTGGAGGCGATCCGGACGGCTTCCAGCGCGATGTCGAAGCAGTCCGACGGGGTGGCCGGCGCCAGCACCGCGACCGGCGACTCGCCGTTGCGCCCGTACAGGGCCATCAGCAGGTCGGCCTGCTCGGTCTTGGTGGGCATGCCGGTGGACGGGCCCGCCCGCTGGATGTCGCAGACGATCAGCGGCAGCTCGACGGACACGGCCAGGCCGATGGTCTCGGCCTTGAGGGCCATGCCCGGGCCGGAGGTGGTGGTGACGCCGAGCGCGCCGCCGAAGGAGGCGCCCAGCGCGGCGCCGACCCCGGAGATCTCGTCCTCCGCCTGGAAGGTGCGGACGCCGAACCGCTTGAGCTTGGACAGCTCGTGCAGGATGTCCGACGCCGGGGTGATCGGGTAGGAGCCGAGGAACAGCGGCAGCTGCGACCGCCGCGACGCGGCCACCAGGCCGTAGGCCAGGGCGGTGTTGCCGGTGATGTTGCGGTAGGTGCCGGCCTGCAGCTTGGCGGGCTTGACCTCGTACTGGACCGAGAAGGCCTCGGTGGTCTCACCGAAGTTCCAGCCGGCCCGGAAGGCCGCCACGTTCGCCTTCATGATCTCCGGCTTGGTGGCGAACTTGGACTCCAGGAACTTCACCGTGCCGTCCAGCGGGCGGTTGTACAGCCAGGAGAGCAGCCCCAGCGCGAACATGTTCTTGGCCCGCTCGGCGTCCTTGCGGGTGATGTCGAATTCCTCGAGCGCCTTGACCGTCATCGAGGTGATAGCCACCGCGTGCACGTTGTAGGCGGCCAGCGTGCCGTCCTCCAGCGGGCTGGCGGTGTACCCGACCCTGGTCAGGTTGCGCTTGGTGAACTCATCGGTGTTCGCGATGATGTCCGCCCCGCGCGGCACGTCGTTCAGGTTGGCCTTGAGCGCGGCCGGGTTCATGGCGACCAGGACGTCCGGCGCGTCGCCGGGCGTCAGGATGTCATGGTCGGCGAAGTGGAGCTGGAAGCTCGAGACACCGGGGAGTGTGCCGGCCGGCGCGCGGATCTCGGCGGGGAAGTTCGGCAGCGTGGACAGGTCGTTGCCGAAGGTCGCCGTCTCCTGGGTGAAGCGGTCCCCGGCCAGCTGCATGCCGTCGCCGGAGTCGCCTGCGAATCTGATAATGACACGGTCAAGTTGCTGGACCTGCTTGGCCACAGTGGGAGGACCTCCTCGACGCGCCGCGGGCGGGCGCCGAAATCGGCGTGGGTCCGTGAGCGCCACCTCGGGCAGTCTTGGTGCCCGGAAGTTGAGTTAGGGCTTGGACGATGTTACTCGCAGTAAGCATCGGCAGGACGGCACCGGGAGCGTTCCGGGCGGGGTGTGACGCAGATCGCATCCGCGCCTGCCGGGCCGGACTCGCGGGGGCCCCCGTTGCTTCCATGACTGTGACACTTACCCATCTGATAATACGCATGCATGTCATATGACGGTTCAGCGTTGCCCCAGGTTCACCGGGGCCATTCGGGCCGTCCCGGCGGGCCCCTGCCCGCCGCTTCGCGCCCCCCTTCATGATCATCGCCCTGCTGCGGGGCGCTCCCCCAACCTTGGCACGGGTCCCCTGACAGAAAAGCTGACTTTAGTTTGCAGATTCCGCGCTGAACGTCGGCCCTGCCGGGGGCCAAAGGGCCTGAGCTGGACCGACGGGCACGCTCCGGCGCCGGATGCATCGTTCTTACGAAATCAGAACAAAAGGGAACGGCCAGCGCGCCCGGCCGGGCCGCGGGCCTGCCGGGCGGGCCCCGGCACCTCGGTAGGCTGGCATTCGTGGCCGCTGTGGATCTCCCTGCGCCGCGGCTGGGCCCGGCGGCGGCCGCGGTCCAGCCGGTGGACGCTGGCCGCTGGCGGCTGTGGGTCTTTGACGCGGGCCTGGCCTGCTGCGCCGTCGAGTGCGCGGCCGCCCTGCGCCGCCTGGCCGCTGGCCCGCAGCAGGCGCCCGGCCCGGACGGTCAGGTGAACGTGCTGCTGGTCGCCGGGACGGTCACCGACAAGCTCGCCCCGCTGGTGCTGCGCGCCTACCAGGACCTGCCCGGGCCCCGGCAGGTGATCTCCTTCGGCGCCTGCTCCAACTCGGGCGGCCCCTACTGGGACTCCTACTGCGTCACCAAGGGGGTCGACCAGTTCGTGCCCGTCGACGTGTACGTGCCCGGCTGCCCGCCCCGGCCCGAGGCGCTGCTGCACGGCCTCGGCCTGCTCGCCAGCGGCCAGCAAGGCAGCGGGGTTCAGCAGGACAGCGATGCCCGGCCCGGCGGCGACGCCCGGCAAGGGGGCCAGGGATGACGCCGGACGAGCTGGCCGCCCGGGTCAGCGCCGGTATCGGCGAGGCGGCCTGCGAGGTCCGCCAGGGCGAGCTCACCGTCACCGTCCCGCCCGCGGCCTGGACGGCCGCGCTCGCCTTCGCCCGGGACGGCCTGGGGTGCGCCTTCTTCGACTGGCTCACCGCGGTGGACGAGGAGGACCAGGGCCTCGCGGTGTTCGCGCACGTCTACTCCGTGACCGAGCGCCACCACCTGCTGCTGCGCACCCTGGTGCCGCCCGGCGGGCGGCTCGCCAGCGCCACCGGCATCTACCAGGGGGCGAACTGGCACGAGCGGGAGACCTGGGAGATGTTCGGCCTGGAATTCGACGGGCACCCGGGGCTGGCGCCGCTGCTGCTGCCGGACGGGTTCGAGGGGCATCCGCTGCGCAAGGACTTCCCGCTCGCCGCCCGCGCCGCCCAGGAGTGGCCCGGGCTCACCGAGCCGGGCGAGCGGGACAAGGCCCGGATGCGCCGCCGGCTGCTCCCGCCCGGCATCCCGGAAGGGTGGGACACCCCGTGAGCGGCGCGGACAGCCAGGCCGGGCCGGGTGCCGGGCAGCTCGGCGCCGCCGGGGCGGGCGCGCCGGAGGACCTGCCGCCGCGCAGCCGCGGCGTGATCGCCCTGCTGGAAGAGAACTGCACCGTCTGCATGCTGTGCGCCCGCGAATGCCCCGACTGGTGCATCTACATCGAGGGCCACAAGGAGCCCGTGCCGACCGCGGGCGGGCTCGCCGGGGCGGAAGCCGCGGGCGCGGGCAGCCGCGGTCGGCCGCGGGTCCGGAACGCGCTCGACCGGTTCGCCATCGACTTCTCGCTGTGCATGTACTGCGGGATCTGCGTCGAGGTCTGCCCCTACGACGCCCTGTTCTGGTCGCCCGAGTACGACTACCCGGCCACCGGGATCGCGGAGCTGACGCACGAGCGGGACCGGCTGCGCGACTGGATGTGGACCGTGCCGCCCCCGCCCGCCCACGACCCGGGCGCCCCGCCGCCCCGCGAGGTGCTCGCGGCCGGCCCCGGGGCGGCGCCGGGCGGCGGGGAAGGCTGACCGGGGCGCCAGCCCGTTCAGGAAAAGGGAACGGCGCCGGCCGGGCCGCGGCCCGCCCTCAGCGGAAGTTGACGAACTGCAGGGCCAGGTCCAGATCCTCGCCCTTGACCAGGGAAATCACGGCCTGCAGGTCATCCTTCTTCTTGGAGAACACGCGCAGCTCGTCGCCCTGGACCTGGGCGCGGACGCCCTTGGGGCCCTCGTCCCGGATGAGCTTGCCGATCTTCTTCGCGTTCTCCTGCGAGATGCCTTCCTTGAGCGCGACCGCGAGCCGGTACTCCTTGCCCGAGGGCTTCGGCTCTCCCGGGTCCAGCGTCTTCAGCGAGACCCCGCGCTTGACCAGCTTGTCCTTGAAGACATCCAGGACGGCGTTGGCGCGCTCCTCGCTGTTGGCGCGGATCTCCACTCCCTTGTCGCCCGACCAGGCGATGGACGCCCCCACCCCGCGGAAATCGAACCGGGTCCCGATCTCCTTGGCGGCCTGGTTCAGGGCGTTGTCCACCTCCTGGTGATCGATCTTGCTCACGATGTCGAAGCTGTTCTCGGCCACCGGAAGTCTCCAATCCGGTCTCAGCGTTGGTGTGACGGCACAGGGACAGGTCAGAGGCTACTGGCCCGGGCCGGCCGGTGCGGCTATTGGCGCCCCGGGGGTGTGCCGGGCGCTGGTGGGAGGCGGGGTGGCTGGGGGCGCGGGGCTGGTTCGATGCGATGCGACGAGCAGGCGGATCGTCCGCTATCCTTCACTGTGCTGCCGTCGAGGCGGCATACGGCAGGTTGCCCGAGCGGCCAAAGGGAGCGGTCTGTAAAACCGTCGGCTCAGCCTTCGATGGTTCGAATCCATCACCTGCCACACAAAACCCCAGGTCAGAGCCGCTGACGCGGAGTTGCGTCGGCGGCTCTTGCGCGCAGAGCAAGCGGTGCCGCAGACCGCTTGTGGGCTATGCGTGGGCCAGAACGAGAGGTCGCGGGGCTGCCGCGAACCGTGGGCTGGCCTGGCGAATCCTTCGCCTGGCCTGGGTAAACGCGTTCTGGCCGCCCGATGGTGCGTTCGGGTCCTGCTGCGGGCCGGGTGGTGGCAGGCGGCCCGCAGTGGGTCGGGCACGGACATATGACGGACAGATTCTGAGTGGCGGGAGCGGTCCGGCGCACCGCTTGCTGTCACGGGCGGCGGCTGCTGTGACGTGCCGGAGCCTGCGTCGAGGGCGTCTTCGATCCGCTGGCTGACGGCGTCGCGCTGGCCGCCGATGCAGTGGGTGTAGACGTTTTGCAGGACGGTGACGCTGGTGCCCGCGCGGGCGGCAACCTCGGCGGGCGCGGCGGTGGCGTTCAGCCACAGCGACAAGGCGGCGTGGCGCAGGTCGTAGGGACGGCGGGCCAGCGGTGTGGCTGCCAGGGCGGAGCTGAGCGCGCCCTCGCGGGCGGCACGCCAGACGCGGCCGTAGACCGACTCGCTGAGCGGGCCGCCGCGGGTGCCGCGAAACAGCCGGCCATCTGGCGCGGTGGAGAACTGGTACAGGTGCTGGCGGAGCAGGCGGACCAGGATCGGCGGGACCGGGATGATCCTGATCGCGCCCTCAGGGCGGTGCTTGAGCCCGCGCGGCTCGTGCGGCCTGCCGTTGCTGGTCCACGCGGCGGCGGTGCGCGGGCAGGTACCGGTGAGAATCATTGCCCCGCGCCCGCGGGCGGGGAGAGTGAGCTGGTTTCGGCGGAGGGCGACGGCTTCTTCGGGACGCAGCGCTCCGTAGTACAGGCAGGCGAAGAACGCCATCAGGTCCGGGCGCAGCGCAGCGACCTGGGCCAGGATGGCCTGGACCTGTGCGGGAGTGGCGACGGTCTGCGGGCTGACCGCGACGGCGGCCTTGGGCGCACGCCACTGGACCTTGTCGGCCGGGTTGCCGGGTAGCAGGCCGAGTTCGACCGCATAGCCGAGGGCGTTGTGGAACACCGCCCGCTTGCGGGTGATGGTGTTCGCTGCCGCCGGATTCCCATCCAGCCGCAGGCACAGCCCGTCCAGGGCAGCCCGGATGACGGCCGGGTCGTTCAGGCGGCTGATCGGCAGCGAGTGGCGCTCCAGCCAGGCGAGGGTGCTCGCGGTGGCCGGTTTGGGTGCGCGACAGTGCCGTGGCGGGTTGAACGCGTACCCGTACAGGGCCGCGCGCAGCGCGCGGGCCGATGGCCTGCGGCTGGTTGGCGTGGTCAGCAGCGGGGTGACGGTGGCCAGCGCCTCAGCCATGCTGGCCCGCGAATGCGCCGCCAGGCGCGGCCACTTTATCTGCGTGTACGCCACCGCGTGCTGCAGCCAGGTGACGGTCACTGGTTCCGCGGCGGCCCAGGCAGCGGGCTCACCGGTCGCTGGGCTGAACGCCAGGCCCCGCCGGGCGGCGCGAACGAGTTCGGCGCGGTAGCTGTCGGCCAGTGCCCGGGTCATGAACGACCGGGACCTGTCGCGGCCCGCGACCCGCCACCGCACCTCGAACACGGCCCTGCCGGGCCGGCGCCGGATCCCGAACACCCGCACATCAAACGAACTCATGGAAACCCCTCCCCCGGAAATAGCAGGACCCACGTCCCAGCCTCACCACCAGGACACTCCCCTGGACGTGCCGGCCGCTGCGCGTCCCAGGCTCGACGGTCCGGCAGCTGCGGCGTCGGCCGCCTGGGCGACGCCGCGCTGCCCGGGCACAGGGCCCACAACCGCAGGAGAGCCGCGGAGCGGCGGCTTCTATGCCGTTTTGAAAGCCCACAGGCGGGCGTGCTTGGCTGCCGTGCTACGGCGCACTACCATGAACTACATGAGCCAGCCGCTGAGCGTCCGCCTGAACGACGCCACGATCAGCCGCCTGGGCGCCCGCGCCCGGCGTGTTCACCTGCCGCCCCGGACCCTCGCGCAGCGCTACGTCGAGGAAGGGCTGCGGATGGATGAGCATCCGCTGATCCGGTTCGCTGACGGCCCGGCGGGCCGGCGGGCCCGGGTGCTCGGGACCGGCAAGGATGTCTGGGAGGTCATCGCGGTCGTCCGTGACAACGGGGGTGATGCCGCCGCGTCGGCGCGTTATCTGGAAATCCCGCTCGGTCTGGTCCAGGCCGCGATTGCCTACTACGGCGCATACAGCACCGAGATCGACCAGCAGATCGAGGCCAATGAGCAGGAAAGCGCTGAGGCCCACGCCGCCTACCTGGCCGGGCAGGCCGCTCTCCGGCGGTGAGGCTGCTGCTGGATGAGATGCTCAGCCCGGCGATCGCCCGGGAGTTGCGTGCCCGCGGACATGATGTGGAACCGGTTGCGGGGCACCCTGACCGCGAAGCTCTGCCGGATCCCGAGGTGCTGGCGCTTGCCCGCGCTGAGCGCCGTGCTGTCGTCACGAACAACCTGCGCGACTTCCGCCCGCTGCATCATGAGGCCATCACGCCCGGCGGGGCTGGTCACTTCGGCATGGTCTTCATCCCTGGCAACTATCGCCGTACCAAGGCCGACACCGGGAGGATCATCGCCGCGCTGGAAACGATCCTGGCCCAGCATCCAGGGGAGGAAGACCTGGCCAACGGCGAGGCGTGGCTCTAGACAGGCAATCAGTGGGCAACCCCGCAAGCGTGGCTGCCCACCCGGCCCTCTGCCTACTGGACCCCTGGCCGCTGACGCGGGTCTGGTCATGGCAGCACTGCCGGTATGGCTCGCGTTCTGGCCGCGGGGCCGGTCATGATGAGGTCATGCGGTACCGGCGAGCCGTGCAGAAGCTCAGCGAACTGGCCGGCAGGTGCGAGCGGGCCAAGCGCTGGCCTCCCGGCGAACCCTTCCTGCTGGAGGCATACGTGTTCGGCGACGTGCTGGCGGGCGCTGACCCGCTGGAGACGGTCGAGGTCGCTCTCGTGCTCAACCTGCCCCCGGAGGAGGTCCCCTGGGAGTCGGACCCGCAGGGAACCGGGTGGCTGGCCGATGAGCTGCGGCTGAGCAAGGGCGGGTTCGCCTACTGGTGGCGGTCACACCTGGAACCGGTGGCGAATCACGTCATCAAGGGCCCGGTCCGGTTCTGGTCCCGCGAGGGTCCCGACGGGGACGTGCTCGCCGCGCTCGCGGAGCGGCGGTTCGGCGACCTGCCCCGGATCTCGCTGCCAGCGGGCGCCGTGCAGGAACAGCAGGCCACCGCCGCCATCGCAGCGGCGCTCAGCCATCTGCGCGAAGTCCGCGACTCCTACTGGGACCGGGATTGGCGCCGGGAGCACCGCGGGCTCGGGCGTTACCCCGAGCACGGACTGTGGGAGGCGGTCAACGGCTACCTGGACCTGCATGATGCTGCCAGACCCACAGCGCGACCGGGCCTGCCGGCTGACTGACGTCCGCCACTTCGGGCACTCTGGAGCAGGGTGCCCCGAGTGGGAATGGCACGAGGAGAGCTGAAACGGATCGCAGTCACGGCAGGCGGGATTAGTGGCGGGACGGGCCTTCCTCGCCGAGACCGGATAGGAGCGCGGCCCGCCTTTCCTTGAGGGCGGCGAGCTGGGCGGATAGTTGTTTCAGCTCTCGGTTGATCTGCGCCAGTTCAGTCCGCGCCTGTCGTTCCCGCAGGTAACGCTCGCCGTGCAGGGTCCTGGCGAGATCCTCGACTTCGCGGCGGAGCAGTCGCAGCCACGGGTTCCCGTGCATCGCGGCGGGCCGGTACTGCAGCCGGCCAGCGTCGATCGCCGTGTAGATCTCATCGTGGGTCAGGCCATACTCCTGACGAGCGGTCTTGTCGCTCAGCGTCGCGCCTTTGCGTCCCCATTCCTCATCGTGGAGATTCATATCCGGTCATTATCTGCCGCGGAGGAGTTCGCTGAGGCGGGTGCCGATCACCGAGATGCCGGGCCGGGGTTCGTGCTCGTAGTACCAGGGTTTCCGCCGGCGCATCAGGGCCTCGCCGTGCCCGGCCCAGGTGAAGTCAGGCTTGCGCAGGACCTTCCGGAACACGGCGTCGGCCGTGCCCGGGTGGGCGGCAGCCAGGCGGCGGAACGGAAGAGGGCCGATCGTCTCCGACCGCAGGTAGCCGCGCAGCACGCTGGTGTACTCCTTGTCGGCTGTGAGGGCCGGATCGGCGAACAGGGCGTGCAGCATCCCGTACTCGTTGAAGAAGTTGAGCCCGTCGGTTTCGTCGTAGATGACGCCGATGGTGTCAGCGTCGGCGAGTTCGGGCGGGAACTCAAAGGCAGGCACGTCCACGCCGGGGAGGTTCGGCGGCCTGCGGCGGGCGGGCTGCTGGGCGAGCGCGGCTTCCTGCCGGTGCCAGTAGTAGGCGTTGAGCCGTTCCCCGGCCTCGGCGGGCGGGAGGACCAGTTCGTCGCCGCCGAAGAACTCCACGAACGCGGCCCTGTCCTCCCGCATCTGCGTCCAGGCTTGCTCGACTTTCCCGGGATTTCGGTAGGCCAGTTCGGGCTGCTTCATCGTCAACGTGAGTGCGGCCTGCGCGATCTGCGCAGCCTCAGACTTGCGGTAGGCCGACATCGAGCCGGAAACCAGCCAGGCGCCAGGAACCGGGCTGATGGGCACCAGGCGGACGTGCGCGAATCCGCCTGCGGGCAGCGGGCGGAAAGCGGCTGGGCCCATGTTGGAGTACACGCGGTACTCCAGGTCATCGATCAGGTTCAGCAGGGCAAGCGAGTCCCGGTCCTTGCGGTGGATCTCGAAGATCCCTTCCACCGGGTCGCGCCAGCCGCGCAGCATCTCCCGGTCGGCCGCGGTCAGGTCCGGCTGGCCTGCCAGGAACCGGTCCAGGACGGTCTTGCCGTTCGGCAAAGGGTGCTGAAGCGCGAACCGGTCGATGGCGCCGATCACTTCGCCCTCGCTCAGCTCCTGGCAGGGATCGGCCGCCTTGAGCATGAACTGCTCCAGTTGGCGCCCGAACCGCGGGCTGAGCGCGAAATCGACCAGGGCCCGCTTCAGTTCCGCGCTGCGCTCGATGAGGGCGGCAAGCGACTGGCCGCCGTGGTTCACAGTCCGGGGTGCCACGTCACTCCTCCGCCTCGCCGGGCGCGGCCAGCTTGCGGTTGACATCGGCCAGGTCGAACGGATCGGGGTCTTCGGGCTCGTCCTCGGACCAGTACTCGATCGGGGAGTCCCCCTTGTACGCGACGCAGACCGGGTAGTCCTGGCCGGGGTCGCGCGCCAGCATCTGCTCCAGCGTGATCTCGTGCTCCCAGCAGGCCCCGAGATCATAGGTGTAACTAATCGTCCCGCCGGGCGTCAGCACATCCCGTACCCGGACCGCGTCTTCGTCCGCAGCCCCTTCCAGGCCCACGAACGGGTCGCTGTAGTGCCTCTTCCCCACCCGGAACACGTGCAGGTGGTCGCCGTCCCAGTTGAACAGCACCTGAATGACCTGATGCAGGTCGGCCAGGGCAGCGGTGACGGGCAGACGGACGCGGCGCCAGACCGGCGGCCGGGAGCCGGACAGCGAAACCTTCAGCTCGGCCACCTGGTCGATGCTGCGCGGCGCGCCGGAGGCGGCGAACTCCGCCACCGCCCGCGAGAGTTCCGCTGCATCCGGATGACCCGTGGCCCGCACCTCCGCGAGGCAGGTGTCCAGGTCCATCCCCGGCAGACCCTCCCAGACGCGGGTGAGCGCCTCATCTGGGCTCTTGTCCTGCAGCGCGGCCGCCGCTGCCTCCACCGCCAGCCAGGCACAGTCAGCGTCGCTGGGTTCGGGGCCCTGGTCCCAGGCGGCCAGCACCGCGCGGGCGTGCGGTCCGACGCGCGGCACCGCCGCCAGTTCCCGCCAGGCCGGCAGCGCCTCTTCGCCGAGCCGTTGCACCACCCCGACGGCCACGCCGCGCAGCAGCGGCGGCATCCCCTCGGCAGCGGTGAGGATCTCCCGTGCCGCTTCGGCGGGCCGGCGTGCGGCCAGCCACCCCCGCGCCACATGGTCGCGCTGCCCCTCATCGGCGAACCGGGCCGCCTCGGCCAGCATCTCCCCGGCCGGCAGGCCCGGGTCCGCCGGCCCAGCCAGGCCCGCTGCCAAGCGCCCGGCCGCCCAGCGGCCCAGCGGAGTGATCACCGAATTGCCCGCGTCGCCAGCTACCGCGCCGAACCCGGCCAGCAGCGCCACCAGCCCGGCCAGCGGGGTTCCGGTGCCGGGGTCGTAGTACCTATCGGCCGCGTGCAACGGCTCCCACAACGACTTGTCATATTTGCCGCACAGGTCCTGCAGCGCCGCATGCACCGGCCCCCACAGGCTGTCGGCGAGGTGCGGGCCGTCCTCGCCGAGCACCGTGAGTAACGCCATCGCCAGCAGGCGCACGCTGTCCTCGTCCTGCGGGCGGGACTCCGCCGCGCACACCGCGCGCAGGCCCGTCAGCCATCCGGCCAGCAGGTCCGCATCGCCCGGCGGCCAGCATCCGAGCACAGGACCGCCGCTCACCCTTCCGCCATCGACCTGCAGCAGGCCAGTCGCGACCGCAACGCACCACGGCCGGTGCAACCCCCGGATGTCGGCCATCGTGCGCAGCCGCAGCGGCACCTCCACTCCGACAGCGATGCCTGCCGCAGGCACGTCAGCTTTGCGCAGCACCCGTCCGGCCGTCACCGGACGGCGGCCCGTCCCCACCCAGCGAGCCAGCGTGACGGCCTGGCACACCACACCACTGTCACGCGCGAGCCGTGCCGCGCCGCAAAGCTCATCCCCGGAAACCGCCATCTCCACAGCAGGGACCTTACTCATCCAGCCGCGGCCACCGTGCGCTTAGCCGGCACGCCAGGTTCGGTGAGCTAACATGCGGCGGCCCTCCGGGCAGGTGGGGTGAATCTGTTCTCTCGCCCCGGTACCCTGACTGGCTGACCGCACGGTGCTGGCAGGAGGGGCCGGAATGCCGATCACGCCACGGGAGCGGCTGGCCAGGGTGCTCGGCGGCTCGCAGGCGCCGGGCGCGTTCAGCGTGCAGCTGTCCGTGCCCGCGAGAGACGTCCGGCTCACGGTGGCGGGGGCGGGGCCGGTCAGCTTCCCGGTCAGGGCGGCGCAGGCTAAGCGGATGATCGCCTGCGCGCGCCCGGCCCGGTTCGGGCGGGGCGAGCAGACGCTGATGGACCTGAGCGTGCGGGACACCTGGGAGATCACGCCGGATCAGGTGACGCTGACCGGGCTGGACTGGGACGCGATCCTGGCCGAGGTGCGTGATGAGCTGGGGCTGCCGGCCCGGGCGCGGCTGCGGGCCGAGCCGCATGCGCTGCTGGTGTACGGGAAGGGGCAGTTCTTCCTGCCGCACCAGGACTCGGAGAAGGACGACGCGATGGTCGGCACGCTGGTGGTGTCACTGCCGTCGTCGCATACCGGCGGGGAACTCGTCGTCGAGCACAACGGCGAGACTGCCGCGTACCGGGCGTCCGGGACCGAGGTGTCGGTGGCTGCTTTCTACGCCGACTGCCGGCACCAGGTCAGGCCGGTCAGGACCGGGTACCGGGTCACGTTCACCTGCAACCTGCTGGTGGACCCCGACCCGGCTGGCGAGGCTCCGGTTGAGCCGTCGGCTGAGGCCGCGCGGTATCTCGCTGAGCACTTCAGCACCAGAGTCTCCCGGTGGGAAGGCGATGACCGGGAGCCGCCGAACCGGCTCGTGTACCTGCTGGACCACGAGTACACCCAGCGCGGGCTGGGCTGGGACCGGCTCAAGGGCGCCGACGCGCAGCGGGCCGCGCTGTTGCGGGCCGCTGCTGAGGAGGCGGGGTGCGAGGCGGTGCTCGCGCTCACGCAGATCAAGGAGACCTGGGACACCGAGCCGGGGCAGCGGGGCGGCGGCGCCGGTCTCACGTACATCATCGACTCCGAGCTGACCCTGAGCTGGTGGACGGGGGTGCCTGGCGGGGAGTCCATCTCGCTGTATGTGCCGGCCGAGCAGGTGTGCGCATCGACGCCGTCGGCGGACCTGAAGCCCTGCGACTCCGAGTACACGGGGTACATGGGGAACTACGGCAACACGATGGACCGCTGGTACCGGCGGGCCGCGATCGTCGTGTGGCCCCGCCGGCATGCCTTCGCGGCCCGGGCGGAGGCATCGCCTTCGTGGGCGCTGACCGAGCTGGCAGCCCAGCTGGACGCCGGGGACCTGGCCGGCGCGCGGGCCGCCGCGGAGTCCGTTGCGCCGTTCTGGAAAACACCTGGTCCTGAGCTGCTGGAACCGGCATTGCATACGGCCGCGGGGCTCGGGGATCCGGGCATCGCGCTGATGCTGCTGCGGCCGTTCGCGGTCCAGTGGGTGACGCCCGCCCATGCGGGCGCGCTGGCGGCGCTGGCCGCGCGGTACGGCGAATCCTGGCACCGGGACCTGCTGGATGCGTGGTTCGGGCCGCGGAACCCATGGCGGTACACCGGGGACGTGGACCGCAAGGGCTGGGCCGGTGGCCTGCCCGGGCTCACCACGGCGCTGCGGGACGCTGGCGCGGCGGCCACCGCCGGGTGGCTGCTCGCCGCGTCCTGGGGCTGGCTGGATGACGAGATCCGGCTCTGGCTCGGGTACCCCTCACCGGCCACCCGGCGCAAGCAGCTCGCGGAGCTGGGCAAGCCGCTCGCTGGGCTTCTGGCAGCCGCTGACGGGACGGCGCTGGCCGGTGAGATCGTGACGGTGTTGCGGGAGTACGGCGATGACGTGCTCGCCTGCCTGCTGCCGATGCTGCGAACGGCCGGGCCGGGAGCAGGCTCGCACTTCGAAACGCTGGCAAGGGATTGCGAGCGGCGGCTCACCGCGATCACGCAGCGCCCGGCCCGGGCCGATGACGACTGGTCGGTCCCCTGGTCCGGCGGCTGTGGCTGCGGACTGTGCGGCACCCTCGGGGAGTTCCTCGCCGGCCGCGGCGAGCGCACGCTGGAGTGGCCGCTAGCCGAGGCCCGCCGCAAGCACGTCAAGGAGAAAATCAGGGCCGCCGAGTTGCCAGTCAGACACGAGGTCTGGAAGTTCGGCAGCCCGCACACACTGGTGCTGGCCAAGACCGACGAGCTGTTCCGGCGCGAGGCCGAGGCACGCAAAGACGCGGCGGCCAGCCTGGAATGGCTGGCCGCCGCATGGAGCCAGTAGTCCGCGCGGCGTCAGCTGCGGGACACGTACGCGTTCGGGTTTGCCACCATCCTGCGTGGCGTGACGACCGGCGGCCCTGCTCGCTCCGCGCAGGTTGCCCGTCGGGCTGGGAACCTGCTCGAGTCGGTCGCGCCCACGCTCGCCAGCGGCAGGTTACTGTGATTCACGCCATGCCCCTGCGCCGCAAGTATCGTCGCCTTCTGCCTGGACACCGTGATGACTGACAAGCCAAAGACTTACCCCACCTAGACCGGCAAGGTCCTCACCGATGCCGAGATCGAGGCGATGGCTGATGAGGCCGAGTGCGGCTACGTCGTGCATACGCTGGAGTCCCGTCGGCGGGGACGGCCGATGCTGGGCAGCGCGCCCTCGGAGGTGGTGCCGGTCCGGCTCGACCCCGATCTGCGTCTAGCAGGGGAGGCCCGCGCCGAAGCTGAGCACACCACCACCAGCGAGATCATCCGGGAAGCCCTGAGCCGCTTCCTCGATGTCGCCTGACCACGCCGGCGGCACAGCACCGGCCGACAGCGAACGGCAACTGCGGCGGCGCGGCACATGGACCTGACGCGGGCAGGAACCCGGGCAGAGCGTGCGGAGCAGCAGACCGGCCAACTCGAACGGGCGCTGTCCGTACCCGTCCGTGGCAATCGGCCCGCCACTCCGCCGGACGGTGTGGCCCTCGGGCGGGCCAGGCGGGATCCGGCCGGCGGCGCGGGCCTGGCCGAGGGCCTATGAGCGCGGCGAGCACCGAGCCGAGGATAGACCTACTGCTCTTAGACGACTCCACAGTAATTAGCTGAATGGTAACCCCGGCCGAGCCAAGGCAACTCTGGTCGCTGGAGCGTTTGCTGCCAATTATATGAGTCGCCAGACACGGCGAGAACGTGAAATAATTAAGAAAGTTCTCGAATATCAAAGACAGCGTCTTGTCGACCAGGATTCGCCATATCATGGCAGATGAGACGGCAACACCTCCTGTAGATCAAGCGGTCGCTGCACCAGAAGCTAAGGCAACGCCTAACGGTAATGACCACCCCAGTGAGCCCGACAACAGTGTCGGTGGGCAGGTTGTGCGGAAGAGTCAGCCGATAAAGACTGCTTCGGATGCGGCCAGTGAAGGTGTCTCTGGTGACGAAGAAGATCCGCCAATCGATGGATTCAGTACTAACGCTTCCAGGCTGTACTATACGCAGCTAAACAAGTATCTGGTTGACCTGGAAAGGTTCAGCAGGCTAAAAGCTAAGCTGAGTTCGGTAGACGGTGTTTCCAGCCAGCATGTTAAAGAGGCTGCTGCTTTCCTGTCGTCGTCGCGTGTCACGCCGCGATATTCTCGGTATTGCGAGACGCTGGGGGGCGTATTTCTTGGCGCTGGGCTCTCTGAGCTGCTGAGTCTTCTTCAAGCTGACAAGTTCTCTGCTGGACTCGTTATGCTAACGGCACTCTTGATAGGTGTTGGCGGGGTGCCAATTGGGATCTTTCTCGGCCGTGACTAAAGACCCTGCGCGCTACCTGCCAGGCTAATTTAGTGAGCACATATGGTAACTGGTCAGGCCATTGGGCTGGCCGATCAGTGTCTCAGTCGACTGAGGTGCGCGATGTGAGGCCTACACGCTCCGAGGAGCCCTACAGCGTGCGGCTACATAGCTTGATCATGCCCCTATTTGTGTCGCAGCCGGTGCGACTGCTCGGGAGCGCGCACGTAGGAGCGGTTTGGCTACCGGCTTGTAGAACCGCCGACCCTGGAAGGGCGCCTTCCGGGACCGCCATTGCGTCCTGCGCTGCCGGATTGAGCCGTTCTTGGATCAAGGCGGCGCCGCTGCGCGGCACCGCAGGCGCGCCCTTTCGCCGGGCTCTGCGCTGGGGGCGCCCGCCCGGCACGGGCGCGCCACTGCAGCGCGAGGCACCCTCAGATCAATCACGCTCACCGGCAAGCAGTCCGGTGAGTGCACGGGCCGTCTTCCTCGGCGATCCATTGTCCAGCTCGCGGCCACCGCCTCCAGGCCGCCCTGCGGGCGTCGCTGCGCGATGGCTTCGCCAGCCTGGCCCGGCACCCGCTCACCAGGATCTTGGCGCCTGCGGGGAAGACGGGAGAAGAACAGGCATGCCGCGTGGCTGCTGCTCGGAACCGTAATGACCTGGATACTGGCCGCGCCAGCTCCGCCCCGTGCCCGGCGAATAGCTCTGCCGCGGCAGGCACCCGACGACGAGAATGAGAGTGCATCTCTCCTGGCGCGACTAGCTTGCTCCCGGAGTGGGCGTAAGCAGCTTCCAGCGCCCCTCGGAGACAACCGCGACGTTGCTATCGACCACGGTGACGGCAGACTGATCGTCAAGCGCGTACGTCAGTGCGGGGATCCCGGTGGCCCACCTTTCGATGCTGGTGAGAGAAGAGTCCTCGAAGCCCTCGCGGTCCATGTGCACTCGCAGCGCAAAATCGACCAGCCCCAAGGCTTTGTCGCTTTCTTCCGCCATGTCGCTGCCCGCAGGCACGAATTGACGGTTGAACTCCGCGTCGCAGTTGTAGGGCGTGATTGCGATGCTTCCGCCGCTCACCCCTACATACACCGCGTTCAGCGACGGCAATAGGCCTGCAAGTCCTGACTGCCGCATCCAATGACACAGGTACAGGACATCGCCGCCCCAGACCAAGAGGGCGTCGGCCTCGTGCAGCGCGGGAACCCAGCTCTCTTCCTGGACGCTTGGCAGCGCCGTGAGCTCCAGCACTCCCAACGATTTCCACCCCAGCCCGCACAAAGGACTCGGAGCTTCACCGGAGATCGCCCTCCACGCCATACCCGCACCGCCCGGGAAGGGATGAACTGCCGTAGGAATGAACAGGGCGCTGGACTCGGCGACCGGTTTGCCCAGCATGGCGACGAGCGCGTCGTGGATGCTCTTGTTGCTGATCCCGCCGGACGTCAGAAGGAACTTCAATGCTGCCTCCCGGTGTTTCTACCGAAGGCCAGAATGGCTTTGCGGATCCGTGCTCCATAGAGCCTGGCAGACCGCTGGCAATTCGTCGGCTCCGAGGACCAATCCCTGACCGCAGCGGTCCATCACGAACACTAGCCGCTTTGAACCCCACTTGGGATGGGCGCGGCGCAGCTCGCAGACCGCTGCTTCCAGCTCTGCGGGGATCTGCCAGGGGTAATGCCTGACCTTGTGGCTGCGGTCAGCAGGCCCGGACAGTCCCTCATCCTGGTCTCTGCTCGGATCGTGTGCGCCCATCGTAACGAGGGCGCCCACCTGCCCACCGAATCCGGCTCCGAAAGGTCGGCACCATATCATCCGGATCGCTCACGAACCGCCGACAGCAACGGTGACAGCAACGTCGGCGAACACGGAGCCACACGGGCCGACTACCCTGACGCCGGATCATGGAGCCGACTCACCACGACCCCGAGCCAGCCAGTGCTGATTAGGTGCCCTCCCCGTGCCAGATCCGTGCCAGAACGAGCAGTCGCGGACGGTCCGCAGTGGTTACTCACGGGCTCTGCTCAGCCCGGCCGAACTGGGCAACCGCAGGTTGGCGGGGGAGCCGATACGACCTCCTAAGCAGTAGGTCGGCTGTCCCACACCTCGTAAAAGGCTGCTCGTGTGATCTGGTGCAGGCCGTCTTCATCCGGCACGAGGGGCTGGTCAGTCAAGCCGCCTGCATCATCTTCCAGCCATCGCCACCAGTACCGGCGGACTGGGCCATGCAGCGGTATCTCCATTTGCTTCACGGCGATCGCGGCACCGTTGACGCTGGCCGTCTCCCACAGCCAGCGAGTGCCTTGCTCGACCAGGCCCTCCTCATCGGCACGCTCGTAGTAGCTCCGTGCACCAGGCTCTTCGTCGACTGCCCGAAACCACGCCACGGTGCGCAGGAATGCCGCCTCGGTCTCAGGTGGCCAGCGCCGGGCCCGCGCCAGCCCCCGGTAACGGTCTCGGACTTCGGCGGGGAGATCTGCCATGGCTGCATCCTTGCGCGGGACTGACACCTGCGCGCCTCGACCGGCCACGGCAGTGTGCCATTAGCGTGCCATTAGCCGCGGTCAACTGCGGTGTCTCCCGGCCGCCCGACAGCCACGACACGCGCAGGTGGGCATGAGATCATCGATCGACAACGGCGATTTGCAAGCAGGGGATCAGGGGAGCAGCGCGTGCGTCGTGGAGCCCTGCCAGGACGCGAACAGGACCTCAAGAAGCTTGATCATGCCCTATACGTGTCCCAGGCGGCGGGGTAGCACGAGAACGTGCAGGTGGGAGCGGTTTGGCTATGGGCCTGTAAAACCGTCGGCTCAGCCTTCGATGGTTCGAATCCATCACCTGGCCACTACCACACGAAACAGCCTCTGACCAGCCTGTATGCCGGTCAGGGGCTGGTGCATGCTGGGAGTGATAGCGGCCTTGCGGGGCCAGCGCTCCGGTGGGGCGATGCTTGAGCGTTCGCGCAGGTCAAGCCGTTGCGCCCTGGGCCCATGTCCCGCCTCGTGGCGGAGAAGCCCGCCCGGTGTGGCTGAGCAGTGGTTGAGCGGCAGGCTCTAACGGGCGTCGAGTCCGCATCCGGGCCGGTCGCCGCTGGTGACCCACGGCCTGCGGGAGCGGTGTTCAAGACCGTTGGCTGCCCCGATGCGGCTGGCTGCTGTCATCGGGTTCTTGACGCGCAGGTTTGCCCGCGCGTGCTAGCTAGCAGGCACCAGTTCGGGTTGCCTGTGATAGATCGTCAGCCTGGACGTTCTGCCGAAGGACCTGTGGTTCTGGCAAGTGAGAGGCTGCATCGTGGGGAGTGGCGGTGCTGCCGCGAGGATCGGCAGGATGTCTGGTGTGATGAGCGTGCGCCAGTTCCCGCCGGATTCCGGGGGTGAGTCGGTACTGGAAGCGGTGCTGGAGCGGATCACCTTCGCGAACGAGGAGACTGGCTACACGATTGCCCGGGTGGCGACGGAGCGCAGCGGCCCGGACTTGCTGACTGTGGTGGGGCCGCTGCTGGGGGCGCAGGTCGGGGAGAGCCTGCGGCTGACGGGCCGGTGGACGTCACATCCGCGGTATGGCCGCCAGTTCGAGGTGCGGTCGTATTCGACGGTGCTGCCCGCGACGATCCAGGGGATCCAGCGGTATCTGGGGTCTGGCCTGATTAAGGGCGTCGGCCCGGTGATGGCTGAGCGGATGGTCGCTCACTTCGGCACGGACATCCTGCGCGTCATCGAGGAAGACCCGCAGCGCCTAGTCGAGGTGCCGGGGGTGGGGCCGAAGCGGACTCGGCTGGTCGCTGCCGCGTGGGAGGAGCAGAAGGCCATCAAAGAGGTGATGGTCTTCCTGCAAGGAGTGGGAGTTTCCACCTCGCTGGCAGTGCGGATCTACAAGAAGTACAAGGACGACGCCATCGGGGTGGTCCGCCGTGAGCCTTACCGGCTGGCTGCCGATGTGTGGGGGATCGGGTTCAAAACGGCCGACACCATCGCCCAGGCGGTGGGGATCCCGCATGACAGCCCCGAACGGATCAAGGCGGGGCTGCAATACACCCTGTCTGAGGCGGCCGACGACGGGCACTGCTATCTGCCCGCCGCGGACCTGGTCACCGGGGCGACGAAGATCCTTGGCGTGGGCCGGGATCTGATCGGGCCGTGCCTGAAGGAACTGGCGGCCGCGGAAGGAGTGGTCCGCGAGAACGTGCACGCCGGCGAGCAGGTGGCGGCGGTGTACCTGGTCCCGTTCCATCGTGCTGAACGCTCCCTGGCCACCGGGCTGCTGGAACTGCTGCACGCTCGCGAGGACCGGATGGCAGCCTTTCAGGAGGCTGACTGGGGCCGGGCGCTGGCCTGGCTGGGCAGCCGGACCGGGACGGACCTGGCGCCGGAGCAGGAGCAGGCGGTGCGGCTGGCGCTGACCCAGCGGGTGGCGGTGCTTACAGGCGGGCCCGGCTGCGGCAAGAGCTTCACCGTCCGCTCCATCGTCGAGCTCGCTGCGGCCAGGCAGGCGAAGATCGTGCTGGCTGCGCCGACGGGTCGGGCGGCCAAGCGGCTGGCGGAGCTGACCGGCCACCAGGCGGCCACCGTGCACCGGCTGCTGCAGCTGCAGCCCGGCGGGGAAGCGAAATACGACCGGGACAACCCGCTGGACGCCGACCTGGTCGTCGTCGACGAGGCATCAATGGTCGATCTGATCCTCGCCAACAAGCTCATCAAGGCCGTCCCGCCGGGCGCGCACCTGCTGCTGGTCGGGGACGTGGACCAGCTCCCCTCCGTCGGCGCTGGCGAAGTGCTGCGCGACCTGCTGGCCGCCTCGGACGTGATCCCCCGCGTGCGGCTGACCCGGATCTTCCGCCAGGCCCGGCAGTCCGGGATCGTCGTTAACGCCCACCGCGTCAACGCTGGTTCACCGCCCCGCCTGCAAGGCTTCCCCGACTTCTTCTGGTTCACCTGCGAGGACAGTGAGCAGACAGCCGCCCTGACGGTGGACATCGTGGCCCGCCGTATCCCGCGCCGCTTCGGCCTCGATCCCCGCCGGGACGTGCAGGTGCTCACCCCTATGCACCGCGGGCCCGCCGGGGCGGGCAACCTCAATACGCTGCTGCAAGAACAGCTCACTCCTTCCCGGGAAGGGCAGCCTGAGCGCCGTTACGGCGGCCGGGTGTTCCGGGTCGGCGACAAGGTCACCCAGCTGCGCAACAACTACGACAAAGGCGCAGCCGGAGTCTTCAACGGCACCGTCGGCATCGTCACCGCGATGTCCCTGGAGGACAGCAAGCTCACCGTCCTCACCGATGAAGACGAAAGCGTCGATTACGGTTTCGACGAGCTCGACGAACTCGCCCACGCCTACGCGGTCACCATCCACCGTTCCCAGGGCAGCGAATACCCCGCGGTTGTCATCCCGCTCACCACCAGCTCGTGGATGATGCTGCAGCGCAATCTGCTCTACACCGGCATCACCCGGGCGAAGAAACTGGTCGTTCTCGCCGGCTCCCGCCGAGCGCTGGCCGCGGCCGTGCGCACGGTCGGCGCCGGCCGCCGCCACACTGCCCTCACCCACCGCCTGGATCAGTTGGCGGACAGGCAGCCCGAACCAGGAGGCCGGTAGTTGATGGATGAGGGCGGGAACCCGGAAATCGCGGCGGCGCTGGCGAAACTGGCAGAGCGGGACTCCGCCGCTGCCGAGGATGCCGGGGCAGCGCTCGACTGGATTTCCGGTGATCAGGGCCTGGCGTTTGTCACCCAGGAGCGTGTCCAGAACTTCTGCTGGTATCAGCTGCCCATGAAATGGCTGATCAGCCCGAGGGAGGAACTCCGGGTCGCCGAGGCGCTCGCCCAGGCGCTCGACTTGCTGCAGCTGCCGCGGTACGCGGAGATCTGCCGCTCGCACGCGACGCGTGAGGTTCTCGACGCCTATGAGACCAGCACCCGGCTGGGCAAGGCAACCTTCCGCCGGGCAGCGGATGCTTCCGGAATCACCCCGCCTGACCTGCCGGAATTTCAATGGGGAGCGGCGATGGGCCTCCAGGAGGCCTCGGCCTGGTCCTCAACCGCCGAGTTCCTGGAGGTTGCGATCGCCGGGGGCGAGCTGGTCCCCGGAGCCCGCGGCTGGAAGACCCGCCAGCGGGAACTCGCGCGAACCCACCTCACCACCATGCAACCCGGACTGCTAAGGCAGACACTCGCCCAGGTCATCCTGACCGAGCGTACCGAGGCGTGGGTAAACCTCCGCCGTAGCCAGACCCGGTGCCGGATCCTCGCTGCAATCGCCAACCGGCTGCTCCACCCCGCACAGCTGCCGGCGGAGGCCGCCGCTGACCCGCTCCCGCGGCTGCGCTGGCTGCTCGAGCAGCTCAACGGCGGTATCCCTCTCACCCAGACTGGCAACCTCGGCCAGAGGTTCGTCCAGCAGAACGCGGACCGGTTTGGATGGGACTTCCCCCGCCCTCCGCGCACCGAGGACGACTTGTTCGACCTGCACCAGCTACGCCACCTCGCTCAACAGCTTCGGCTGGCGCGGCGCTCAGGCCGCATGCTCACCCTGACTGGCAAGGGCCGGCGGCTTCTCGCTGATCCTGACCAGCTATGGCGCGTGACAGCCGCCGGATTGCTTGGCGGGAACGACTTCAGCGTGTTCGCCGGGGAGTTGTTCTTTGCCCTCCTCCTGGACACCAGCCCGGTGCCAGGTGAGCAGATCACCGCGACCGTGACCCGGGCGGCTGGTGAGGAAGGATTCCGGGAGAGCAGGACGGGTGAGCCACCCAGCGAACACGACATTGGCCGGGCTGTCCACGCCACCAGCAACATGTGCCGGGCCCTTGGCCTGCTCGCGGTCGGCGCTGACTGGCTCGACCGCAGCTACGCCCTCACCGGTGCAGGAATGGCGACTGTTCTCGAAACATTGCGCGTCCGCGCCACCGGTCCGCGGACCTTCCCGTAGAGCTTACGGAGCAGTGAGGTCGTCCGCTGCGGATGCCGCAACCCAGTGCTGCGGCAATGCCCAGCCTTTATTGGGGGCCGGGTCCGGCTGATATGGCGGCCATCCACTGCGCCCGGTTATCGGCGGCCTGCCGGGCGCGGGGCGGGAGTCCGGCGCCGATCTCGGTGGCGAAGCCGGCGAACTCCTCGTTTCCGGGAAGATCTTCCAGGCATGCGCGGATGAGCTTGTGTGCGGCATCAGTATCGCCGCGCCGGTGCGCCAGTCGGGCCTGAACGAAGGCCAGTTCCGGGCCGCCCAGCGCAAGGTGGCTGGCAAGGCGGTCGAGCCGGTCTTCGGCCTCGGAGCCGTCTAGCCGGTCAAGCAGCAGGCTGTGCCACTCGGCGAGGTCCTCGGCCCGCTCCCGGCGGACCCACCCGAGGTCGTGATAGTCCCAGGAGCGGCGGGACGATGATCTGGCTGCCTCTGTGCCGGCGACTTTGTCAAGCGCGTCAAGGTACCTGTCGGCGATCACCGTCCAGGCCTCCGGCGCGTGCGGCATCCGGGCCAGGACGCTGGCCAGCGATGTCTCCTTCTCGCTCACGTTCCCTTCGCCGCGTCGGGTCCAGCCCCAGCGGGACTCCCACCTGACCAGCTGTGGGGCAGCTCGCTCGGCGAACACCGCGAACCCGTGCCGGTCCCGCACCGTCTCCCACAGCAGCGCGACCGTCTCCGACACTACGAACTGGGCTGCGGCCATCGGGTCCTCGGAGCGGAAGTAGTCGAGCCTCCGGGTCTCACAGGCCAGATCGATGAGCAGCGCGAGCGCTTCCTCGGCGGGGCCGGGGTCCTCCGCGCGCAGCGCCGACTCAGCACCGGCGGCCAGCCGCCGGAAAGTGACCCGCCACTGGGTCCGTTCCTTCGGGGACACCCGCCGGTCACCGGCCATGTAAGCGCCAGCGCGGGCCAGTTCGGCGAACGCGGTGACCTCGCCCTGCACCAGGCGTGCGTCGGGCGGAGCAGCGGCTTCGCGTCTGCGGCGGTCCCGTTCGGCTGGGTCCAGCTCGGCCTCGATACGCTCCCGCAGGGCCGCCGGGCCACGCCAGTACAGGCTCCAGAGCACCTTGCGCAGCCCATCTTCGCCCAGCGGAGAGAGCTTGGCGAAGAACTCATCCCGGTTCATCCGCTTGGCCGGCATGGCAGAACATGCTACGGCGGTGGCAGGCCAGTCGCGGTAGTCCCGCCCGCAGCCCTGGCTGAGGACGCACGCCGGCTGGCGGCCGGATACCGGTTGTCCGGGGTCGCCTTTGCCCGTGGCGCGGTATCTGTGACGACACGCCGCTTTGCTCGCTGACGCTCGCGCACCCGGGTGAGTAGCGTCGGTGGCAGTCAATTCGTGGGAGGTGTCGTGGGTCGCGCCAGCAACCGCAAGAAGGCACGCCGCCAGTCCGGACACAGCCCTCGCCGAAATCGGGGATCTTCCCGGCCCGGTGCGGCGACTCACCAGGTGATGGGTCAGCTTGCGGCAGCTTTAGAGGTGCTTAGCCAGGAAGCGGCGGAGCGCCAGGACCGGGAAGCGGCCGCCTGCCGGGTGTGGCGCGGCGGCTCGGACCCAGCCCCGGCTGATGTACCGCAGTGGCCTGACGGTTCACTTGGCGACCGGTTCGTGGCTGGCACCTACCTGGAGGAGGCGCTTGCCGCGCCGTGCTTGCTGACCGCCGAGATCCCGCCCGCCACCGTTATCGCTGCTGATTCTGGGCACTGGAACGTAGCAGCCAGCGCCCTGGTCCGTGCGGTCGTGTTCGACGGCCTGACCGTTGACCACCTGGTGGTGAGCAGGCTGGTGGATGTGCTGACGCCTATCGCCGTGGCTGAGCTGGCCTACCGCGAGGCGATCGAGGACTGGCTGGGCCGGGGCGGGATGGAGTGCGGGGACGACGAGCCGGACTTCCCGGAGTTGGACGGGCCGGTGTTCCTGCTCGGAGGCTGCGCGCTGGTGGATGCGACCTGGGCAGTGGTGGGCGAGGACCCGCTCAGCGAGGTTCTCGGCGCGCTGCAGCCGGTGCTGGACCGGGCCGTCCCGGGCCTGGAAGGCCAGGTCATCGCTGACGCGCTGATCGGCGCCTTCGCCGCCCATTACCGCTGCGAACAGCCAGGCGATGCAGAGGTGCTCGAACGCATCCAGCGCCCGGGCGGCGGCGACGCACTCGAGAATCTCGTCACTGCCGGGGCCGTGCTGGCGAAGGACATTCTCCCGGTAGGGCTGCGCGTGCTGTCTGCACTCGCGGGACTGTGCCGCAGTGACGCGGCCTCACTCTGGCGCGGACAGCCTGAGAGGACGGCGTCCGCGCATTGACCTGCTCCGGCTCTGGACGTACGTTGGACGTACAGGAAGGAGTGCCTTATGTCTGCGATTGAGATCCGGCGCCGCAGCCGTCGGCTGGAGCTGAGGACCACCCCCGATGAGCGGGATCTGATTGACCGGGCTGCCGCCGCGACCGCCACGGGGCTGACCGAGTTCGTGGTCGGCAGCGCGGTGGAGGCGGCTCGCCGGGTGCTCGCTGATCGGGACCGGTTTGAGCTCGATCCGGCCGCGGTGGAGGCGTGGGAGGCGATGAATGCGCGGCCCGCCCAGGACCTGCCAGGGCTGCGGCGGCTGATGGAGCGCCCCTCTCCGTTCGCCGGATGAGCGCCCGCTACCGGCCGCCCGAGTTGCTAGCCGGCCACCACGATATTTCGCGGTTTGAGTGCCGGTCACGCGAGCAGACGGACTGGCTTCGCCGGTTCGCCCGCCAGTCGACGGCGACGGGAACGACCAGAGTGTTCGTCGTCACCGACGAAACCGGTCATGTCGTGGTCGCGTACTACGCATGGTGCATGGCGCAACTCGTGGCTGGGGCCGCGCCCGAGCGCCTGCGCAAGGGGGCTGGCCGGTACCCGCAGCCGGTGGCGCTGCTGGCCCGGCTCGGCGTGGACATCCGCCATGAGGGCCAAGGCCTCGGTGCCGCATTGCTTCAGGACGTCTTCGCCCGGCTGATGGAGTTGTCCTCAGATATCGGATGCCGCGGGCTGCTGGTACATGCCGAGTCGGCCGAGGCCAAGAAGTTCTACCTGCATCTGGTGCCCGAGTTCGAGCCGAGCCCCACCGATGACCTGCACCTTGTACTGCTCATGAAGGACATCCGCCGCACCCTCCAGCCATGACGGCACAAGCTGCCTGGCCTACGGCTGAGAAGCGGTTGAGCGCACGAGGCCTGATGCCCATATCCGTCTTCTCCGCAGGTCAGCTCAGGAATGCGAGCCTGCCGGAGCGCTCCCTGTAAAACCGTCGGCTCAGCCTTCGATGGTTCGAATCCATCACCTGCCACGCCAAAACCCCAGGTCAGCCCCGGTATCAGGCCGGGGCTTACGCCTTTTTGGGAGCGGTCCGCAACACC
>JBLMWU010000010.1:0-2666 GCA_050257395.1 Gemmatimonadota bacterium
GGTCAGGTCCTCACATTTGGCCGTGATCTGCGGGAACGGGCGCTGGTAAGCGAGGTTGCCCACAGGTTAAGAGTGGCGTGGCCACAGTGTTATGCGGTGGTTTGCGCGGTGTGGCGGGCGGAGACCGGCTGGCGCTTGCCGCGCGGGTCGGCGTCAGCGATGGCCAGGGTAAGGGCTTCGAGCTCGGCGACCAGGGCGCGGAGCCGGCGGTGGTTGTCGAGCCATTGCCGGTAGTCGTCCAGCTGCTCGTCGGGGACGAGGCGGGTGATGGTCTTGCCGGCTACCTTGCGGGTCCACTGCCAGTAGGGGCCGTGCAGGACCGGCGGGTCGGCATGGCAGCGGCAGCCGGGCTTGCCGCAGCGGACGTGCCGCTCGATGAGGGTGCCGGGCAGGGCGAGGCCGAGGCTGGCGAGCTCGGCGGCGATGCCGGCGGCCCTGGCCTGCTGGCGTCTGGTGGGCGACACGTTCTCATCGTCGCACGCGGCATCCCCCGCTCCCGGCATGTCCTTCAGTATAAATTACTGTATGAACGCGGAGGTGGCCGGCTACATCACTGCCTGGCGGCCGTCGCCGGTGCCGGCGGATGCGGCCGCGTTCGCGCGTGCCGTGGTGCAGGCTGCCGGCCCGGGCGGACGGGACCGGGCGAAGAACCTGCTGTGGGCGGCGGGCAAGCTGGCCGGCTGGGCGATCGGGCTCGGCCTGGACCCGGTCCCGGAGGTGCTGCTGCACCCGTCGGTGATCGAGCGGTTCGCCGCGCACGCCCCGGGCCTGTCCGGGCCGGCCCGCCGGACGCTGCGCACGAACCTGCGGTTCCTGGCCCGGCGCGTCGCACCGCAGCTGCTCCCGGCGGACGCGCCGCTGCCACGCGAGCGCGCCAAGGCACCCTACACGCCCGCGGAGATTGCCGGGTTCCTGGCGCTCGCCGATGCGCAGCCGACGCCTGCGCGGCGGGCACGCGCCGCGGGCCTGGTCTGCCTGGGCGCCGGCGCCGGGCTGATCCGCGCCGGCCTGCGCGCCGTCGCCGGCACCGGCGTGACCTGCCAGTCCGGCGGCGTCATCGTGACCGTCCGCGGGAGGCGTCCCCGCGTCGTGCCGGTCCTGGCCCGCTACCACGAGCCGCTGCTGGCCGCGGCGGACTTCGCCGGCGAGCACCTGGTCACCGGCGGCACCAGCCCGGCACGGCACAATATCAGCAACCCGCTGACCCGGTCACTAGCCGGCGGGGCGGGGCTGCCGGCACTGGACACCAGCCGGCTGCGCGCCACCTGGCTCGCCGAAGTCGCGCAGCTGATCGGGCTGGCCACGTTCCTGCGCGCCGCCGGGATCACCTGCTGCCAGCGGCTGGGCGACATCACCGCCGCCTTGCAGCCCGGCAGCCAGGAGCAGGCCGTGGCGCTGCTGGGCGGGCGGCGCACAGACAACAGCCAGCGGTGAGCATCCCGCTGGCCACGCTCGAAGACATCACTGACCGTTCCGGTGCGCCAGCGCGGATCGAGCAGATGCTGCCCGCCGCGGTCCGCCGCCGGCAGCTGACCGCGCCGACCTTGCTCCTGGGCATGCTGCTTGTCCTAGCCGGCGACCGGCCCGCGCAGCTCACCCGGGTGCGCGCCGCGCTGACAGCGCTGCCCGAGGCGGACCAGGTACGGCCCGGCGTCATCGCGCAGTGGAAGACCGGGCCGCACCAGCTCACCTACCGGCAGGTCGAGCACACCTGCCGGCTGATCGCCAGGGCACTCGGCAAGGACAGCCCGGACGGCGCCCCCTCCGATGACCTGCAGGCGGTCTGCGACCAGCTGCTGGAAGCCAGCATCCCGCCGCAATACGCGCACCTGACCCGGGCGCTGGCCGCGGACTGGACCGACGTCGAGACCTGGTCCCGGCCGCCCCGGCACGGCACCACCGCATGCGCCGACCCCGAAGCCGCCTGGGGGCACCGCAACTCCAACCTGCCCGGCCCCAAAGGCGAGACGTTCTTCGGCTACTACCTGCCGGCCGCCGTCATGGCCGCCGAGGAAGACGGCCCCGCCGTCCCCGAGCTGGCCCGCCGGATGACCGTGTGCTCCTGCCCCCTGGACCCGGCTCGCGCGCTGGTCCCCGTGCTGACCGCGATGCCCGCAGCCGGCATCCCGCTCGGCGACATCATCGACGACTCCGGCTACGCCCACCGCGACGCCGATGCCTGGGCCATCCCGCTCCGGCGCGCCGGCGCGCAGCTGGTGCAAGACCTGCACCCGCACGACCGCGGGCCCCGCGGCACCCACCACGGCGCCATCATCGCCAACGGCAATCTCTACTGCCCGCGCACGCCCCGCACGCTGCTGCAAATCGGCCCGCTGCCGCCCGGCGCCGCGCCGGATGCCGTCGCCGGCCACAACCAGCAGGCCGCCGAACTCGCCCGGCACAAGCTCGGCCGGCACACCGCCGACGACGCCGACGGCCACCACCGCGTCACCTGCCCCGCAACCGCCGGCAAGATCCGCTGCCCGCTCCGGCCGGACTCAATGACCCTGGACCGGGACCGGCCCGAGATCCTCATCCCGCCAAAAAGAACCGCCCGCCTGCTGCACCCAGCAGACCATCACCGTCGGACCCGAGGTGGCGGCCAAGACCCGCCAGAAGCACGACTACCCGTCCGCCGCCTGGCGGCGGTCCTACCGGCGGCGCAC
>JBLMWU010000011.1:0-11286 GCA_050257395.1 Gemmatimonadota bacterium
AGATAACAGCAAGACGCCCGGGGCGCTGGCGGGCCCTCCCGCAGTGTGTGCTCAACGCAGCTGTGAGCAGGTGATTCGGGCAGGCCGTGGCGGGGAAAGGGCGGTAACGTCCATGTATGCCCCTTGCGTTCCTGCCGAGCCCGGCGCGGTCGGTCTGGCATCTTGGGCCGGTGCCGTTGCGCGCGCAGGCGCTGTGCGTCGTCGCGGGGATCCTGGTGGCGCTCGGGATCACGGCCTGGCGGTACCGGGCGGCCGGCGGCGGCCCGGGCGTGATCGCCGACGTGGCCGCCTGGGCAGTCCCCGCCGGGCTGATACCCGCCGCCTTGACCGTGCTGCTCGGCGCCGCCCACCCGGGCGTCCTGGGCGCCATCAGAACCTGGGATCAGCTGGCCGGCTTCCCCGGCGCGGTCGCCTTCGGGGCCGCGGGGGCGTGGGTCGGCAGCCGGCGGGCGCGCGTCACGCCGCGTCGCGGGATGGGCGACCCGCCGGGCCGGGGCGGCGCCGCCCGGGCTAGCATCAGCCGTGCTGGCCGCGCCCGCCTCAGCCGCGCCCGCCTCAGCCGCGCTCGCCTCAATCGCGGTGGCCTCAGCCGGGCCCGCGGTAACGGTGCCAGGTCCCGCGGCCGGGTCGGGTTCGCCGCGATAACGGGCGCCGCTGCCCCGGCGCTGCTGTCCGGGCACGCGATCGCCATGCTCGGCCAGTGGCTCGCCCAGCGCGGCTACGGCAAGCCCACCGCGCTGCCGTGGGCGGTGGAGATTTCGCCGGCGCACCGGGCGGCGGGGCTTGAGAATTTCGCCACATTCCAACCCATGTTCGCATACCAAGCGCTGTGGGATGTGGGTGCTGGAGTAGTTGTGATCTGGGTGGCGCGCCGCCTCGCCCTGTCCGGGACACGGGCCCTCGCGCTGGCGGCGGCCTTGTACGCGGTCTCTGGTTTCGCGCTGTTTTGGCTGGGTATCGGGCACTCACCTGCTGTATTGGGGCTGCGGGCGGCAAGCCTTGGGGACACCCTGCTGCTCGCCGCCGCTACCATCTACCTGGCCCGAACGCGCCGCCGCCGCGGGACATCTGCGCAGCTAACAGGCAAGGCGCCGCTGGAAAGGTCTCGACCAGTACTGTAATGTCAGCGTAACCTACATGTAGCAGCAGGGCCAACGTCGTCCCCAAGGCCGCATAGCAGCACAGCGGATATTTGGCGACAGGAGTTTTGATGGTGCCTGCCGTGACGGACGGACTCTACGACAGCCGGTTCGAGCACGACGCATGTGGCGTGGGATTGGTCGCGGATCTCTCAGCCCGGGGCGGCCACGCCGTGGTGGCCAGCGCGCTGCGCGTCCTGTGCAACCTGGAGCACCGGGGCGCGGCGGGCGCCGACCCCGACACTGGCGACGGAGCGGGCATCCTCACCCAGATCCCGGACGCGTTCTTCCGCGCGGTAAGCGGGCTCGCGCTCCCTGAAGCCGGCGCTTACGCCGCTGGCCTGGCCTTCCTCCCCCTTGACGCCTCGGAACGCGACCGGGCAGTCGCCGCGGTCGCCACCCTGGCCCGCGATGAGGGCCTGGTCGTGATCGGCTGGCGCGACGTGCCGGTCAACCCCGAAGCGTGCGGCGTGGGGGCTCGCGAGGTGCTACCGCGCCTTGCGCAACTGTTCGTGGCCGGCGCCGGCGGCGAGCAGGGCCTGACCCTGGACCGGCTGGCGTTCTGCCTGCGCAAGCGCGCCGAGCATTTGGCCGGGGGCCCTGAGGGGGGCGTCTACTTCGCCAGCCTGTCCTCGCGCACCATCGTCTACAAGGGCATGCTCGCCGCGCCGCAGGTCGAGTCGTTCTTCCCGGACCTGTCCGATGACCGCTACGCCTCCAACCTGGCGCTGGTGCACTCCCGGTTCTCCACCAACACGTTCCCGTCCTGGCCGCGCTCGCACCCCTTCCGGTTCATCGCGCACAACGGTGAGATCAACACCGTCATGGGCAACCGCAACTGGATGCGCGCCCGGGAGGCGATGCTGGCCAGCCCGCTGATCCCGGACTCCAGGAGCGGCGCCGGCATCGAGCGGCTGTTCCCGGTCATCTCACCCGACGGAGCCGACTCCCAGTCCTTCGACGAGTGCCTCGAACTGCTGCACCTGGCGGGCCGGTCGCTGCCGCACGCGCTGCTCATGATGATCCCCGAGCCCTGGGAGAACCATGAGGAGATGGACCCCAAGCGGCGGGCGTTCTACCAGTTCCACTCCACCCTCATGGAGCCGTGGGACGGCCCGGCGCTGATCGCCTTCACCGACGGGTCCGTGATCGGGGCCGTGCTGGACCGCAACGGGCTGCGGCCGGGCCGGTACTGGGTGACCAGCGACGGCCTCGTCGTGCTGGCCAGCGAGGTCGGCGTCCTGGACATCGAGCCCGCGCGGGTGATCCGCCGGGGCAGGCTGCAGCCGGGCCGTATCTTCCTGGCCGACACCGCCGCCGGGCGGATCGTCGAGGACGAGGAGGTCAAGGCCGAGCTCGCCGTGCAGCACCCGTACGAGGACTGGCTGCACGCCGGCCTGATCCACCTCGATGAGCTGCCCGACCGGGTCCGCGAGGTGCCGACGGCCGCTGACCTGCTCACCCTCCAGCGGGGCTACGGCTACACCGAGGAGGAGCTGCGGGTCATCCTCGCGCCGATGGCGCGGACCGGTGCCGAGCCGATCGGCTCAATGGGCACCGACACCCCGGTCGCAGCCCTGTCGGACCGGCCACGGCTGGTCTTCGACTACTTCACCCAGCTGTTCGCGCAGGTCACCAACCCGCCGCTGGACGCCATCCGCGAGGAGCTGGTCACCTCGCTGTCCCTGACGACCGGCCCGGAGGGGAACCTGCTGGAGCCCGCCCCGGCCTCTTGCCGCCAGGTCACCTTGCCGTTCCCGGTGATCGGCGAGCAGGACCTGGCCAAGATCGTGCACATCAACGATGACGGCAACCTGCCCGGCCTGGCCGCCCACGTGGTGGACGGCCGGTTCGCGCCCGGCGACAGTGCCTTCCGGGGCACGGACCACGCCAGCAGCGGCGACGCGCTCCGCGCACGGATCGCTGAGATATGCGCCGAGGTGGACGACGCCATCGCCGGCGGCGCGCGGCTCATCGTCTTGTCCGACCGGGCCATGGCGCGCCTCGACGGGAGGATCCCGATCCCGTCGCTGCTGCTCACCGGCGCGGTGCACCATCACCTGATCCGGGAGAAGACCCGGACCCGCGTCGGCTTGATCATCGAGTCCGGCGACGCCCGCGAGTGCCACCACATCGCGCTGCTCACCGGGTACGGCGCCGCCGCCGTCTGCCCGTACCTGGCCATCGAGACCGTCCGCGACCTGGCCGGCCGCGGCGAGCTCGGCAGTGCTCCCGGCGGCGGCGTTCCCGGAGGCACTGTCTCTCCCGATAAGGCAGAGGCCAACCTGATCAAGGCGCTCGGCAAGGGCGTCCTGAAGATCATGTCCAAGATGGGCGTGTCAACCATCGCCTCCTATACCGGGGCGCAGATCTTCGAGGCGATCGGCCTGGGAGACGAGGTCATCGCCACCTGCTTCGCCGGGACGTCCTCGCGGCTGGGCGGCGTCGGCTTCGACGTGCTCGCCGAGGAGGCCACGCGCCGCGCCGCGGTGGCCCGGGCGGGCATGGGCGGGGACGGCGCGGCGGGCCTGGCGCACCGGCAGCTGGAGATCGGCGGGGAATACCAGTGGCGGCGCGAGGGCGAGCCGCACCTGTTCAACCCGCAGACGGTGTTCAAGCTGCAGCACGCCACGCGCAGCCGCCGGTATGAGATCTTCAAGGAGTACACGTCCCTCATCGACGACCAGTCAGCGAAGCTGAAGACGCTGCGCGGCCTGCTGCGCATCCGCGGCGTGGACGCACCGGCCGGCGAGAGCCCGGGCGGGCCGGGCGCAACGGCGCGCTCCGCCCGCCCGCCTGTGCCGATCGACGAGGTCGAGCCCGTATCGAGCATCGTGCGCCGGTTCTCCACCGGGGCGATGTCCTACGGCTCCATCTCCGCCGAGGCGCACGAGACGCTGGCCATCGCCATGAACCGGCTGGGCGGCAAGTCCAACACCGGCGAGGGCGGCGAGGACCCGGTGCGGTTCCTGCCCGACCCGGACGGCGACCTGCGCCGGTCCGCGGTCAAGCAGGTCGCCAGCGGCCGGTTCGGGGTCACCAGCGAGTACCTCGTCAACGCGGACGACCTGCAGATCAAGATGGCGCAGGGGGCCAAGCCCGGGGAAGGCGGCCAGCTGCCCGGGCACAAGGTGTACCCGTGGATCGCCAAGACCCGGTACTCCACCCCGGGCGTGGGCCTCATCTCGCCCCCGCCGCACCACGACATCTACTCCATCGAGGATCTGGCCCAGCTCATCCACGACCTCAAGAACGCCAACCCGGCGGCCCGGGTGCACGTCAAGCTGGTCGCGGAGGTGGGTGTCGGCACGGTCGCGGCCGGGGTGTCCAAGGCCCACGCCGACGTGGTGCTCATCTCCGGCCACGACGGCGGCACCGGCGCCGCCCCGCTGACCAGCATCAAGCACGCGGGCGCGCCGTGGGAGCTCGGCCTGGCCGAGACCCAGCAGACCCTGCTGCGCAACGGGCTGCGGGACCGGATCGTGGTGCAGGCCGACGGCCAGCTCAAGACCGGCCGGGACGTGGTCGTCGCGGCGCTGCTCGGGGCCGAGGAGTTCGGCTTCGCCAGCGCGCCGCTGGTGGTGTCCGGCTGCATCATGATGCGGGTCTGCCACCTGGACACCTGCCCGGTCGGGGTGGCCACCCAGAACCCCGAGCTGCGGAAGCGGTTCACCGGCAAGCCGGAATTCGTGGTGAACTTCTTCGAGTTCATCGCCCAGGAGGTCCGCGAGTACCTGGCGGCCCTCGGATTCCGCAGCCTGGACGAGGCCATCGGCCGGGTGGACGTGCTCGACACCGGGCAGGCCATCAGCCACTGGAAGGCCGCCGGGCTGGACCTGCGGCCGGTGCTGCACATGCCCGAGCTGCCCGGCGGCGCGGCCCGCCGCCACGTCACCAGCCAGGACCACGGGCTCGGCCAGGCGCTGGACAACACCCTGATCCAGCTCGCCGAAGGGGCGCTGCAGGACGGCACCGCCGTCACGCTGGACCTGCCCGTCCGCAACGTGAACCGGACCGTCGGCACGATGCTCGGGTACGAGGTGACGAAGCGCTGGGGCGGCAAGGGGCTGCCCGACGACACCATCCACGTCCGGCTGTCCGGGTCGGCGGGCCAGTCGTTCGGCGCGTTCCTGCCCCGCGGCATCACCCTGCGGCTTTCCGGTGACGCCAACGACTACCTCGGCAAGGGGCTGTCCGGCGGCCGGGTCATCGTGGCCCCGGACCCGGCGGCGCCGTTCGCGGCCGAAGAGCAGATCATCGCCGGCAACGTCATCGGCTACGGCGCCACCAGCGGGGAGATCTTCCTGCGCGGCATCGTCGGCGAGCGGTTCTGCGTCCGCAACTCCGGGGCCATCGCGATCGCGGAGGGCACCGGCGACCACGGCTGCGAGTACATGACCGGCGGCACCGTGGTGGTGCTCGGCCGGACCGGGCGCAACTTCGCGGCCGGCATGTCCGGCGGGGTTGCCTACCTGCTGGACGCGGAGCGGCGGCGGATCAACACCGGGATGGTGGACCTGGAGCCGCTCGACGGCGACGACGCCGCACTGCTGCGGGAACTGGTCGGGCGGCACACGGAGGAGACCGGCTCGGCGGTGGCGGCCCGGCTGGTGACCGACTGGGACGCCGCGGTGCCCCGGTTCACCAAGGTGATGCCGAAGGACTACCGGCGGGTGCTGGAAGCGGCCCGCCGGGCCGAGCAGGAAGGCCGCGACGTCAACGAGGCGGTCATGGCCGCCGCGCACGGGTGAGGAGGCGAGATGGCTGACCCCAGGGGGTTCATGACGACACCGCGGGAGCTGCCTGCCCGCCGTCCCGTGGACGTGCGGATCCAGGACTGGCGCGAGGTGTACACCGAGTTCGCCGCCGGCAAGCTGGAACGGCAGGCCGGGCGCTGCATGGACTGCGGCATCCCGTTCTGCCACAACGGCTGCCCGCTGGGGAACCTGATCCCCGAGTGGAACGACCTGGTCTGGCGGCAGGACTGGCGGGAAGCGGCGGAGCGGCTGCACGCCACCAACAACTTCCCGGAGTTCACCGGGCGGCTGTGCCCCGCGCCCTGTGAGAGCGCCTGCGTGCTCGGCATCAACGCCGACCCGGTGACCATCAAGCAGGTCGAGGTGGAGATCGTCAACCGGGCCTGGGACGAGGGCTGGGTGGAGCCGCAGCCGCCCGCCCCGGCCACGCTGACCGGCCGCAAGGTCGCGGTGGTCGGCTCCGGGCCGGCCGGCCTGGCCGCCGCCCAGCAGCTCACCCGGGCCGGGCACACCGTCACCGTGTTCGAGCGGGCGGACGCCCCCGGCGGGCTGCTGCGGTACGGGATCCCCGAGTTCAAGATGGAGAAGCGGCACCTGGACCGGCGGCTGGACCAGATGCGCGCCGAGGGCACCGGGTTCCGGTGCGGCGTCAACGTCGGGGTGGACCTGACCGTGGCGCAGCTGCGGGAGGAGTACGACGCGGTGGTGCTCGCGGGCGGGGCGACCATCCCGCGCGGCCTGCCGGTGCCCGGCGCCGGCCTGGACGGCATCCACCAGGCCATGGACTACCTGCCGCTGGCCAACCGGGCGGCCGCCGCGGAAGGCCGGGGGGCCGAGCCCGCGATCAGCGCCCGCGGCCGGCACGTCGTGATCATCGGCGGCGGCGACACCGGCGCGGACTGCCTCGGCACCGCCCACCGGCAGGGCGCGGCCTCGGTCACCCAGATCGAGATCATGCCCAGGCCGCCGGCCGGGCGGCCCTCCGCGCAGCCCTGGCCCACCTACCCGATGATCTACCGGGTCTCCAGCGCCCACGAGGAGGGCGGCGAGCGCGTCTACGCGGTCTCCACCCAGGAGTTCCTGGCCGACGAGGCCGGCCGGGTGCGGGCGCTGTCGCTGGTCGAGGTGGAGCTCTCCGGCGGCCGGTTCGCGCCGGTGCCGGGCACCGAGCAGGAGGTGCGGGCCGACCTGGTGCTGCTGGCGATGGGGTTCACCGGGGCGCAGCGCGAGGGCCTGCTGGACGGGCTCGGGGTGGACATGGACACCAGGGGCAACGTGGCCAGGGACGCGACCTACGCCACGTCCGTGCCGGGCGTGTTCGTGGCCGGCGACATGGGGCGGGGGCAGTCGCTGATCGTCTGGGCGATCGCCGAGGGCCGGGCGGCCGCGGCCGCCGTGGACGCCTACCTGACCGGCAGCACCGCGCTGCCGGCCCCCATCGCGCCCACCGCGCGCCCCCTCACCTGACGCCTGGCCGGCCCGGCGGCGGCCCGCCCGGGCCGGCCCGGGCGGGGTGCGCCCGCGGCAGGTACCGGCGATCATGTGGCCATGGGCGTTCCGCGGGGGAGGGCTGCGTCCTGGTCGCGCTGGCCACCCGGCGGGCGGCAGCCTTCTACCACGCGCTGGGATATCAGGACTCCGCGGCTTACCTGCGCAAGATGCTGACCGGTGACGGACATCCGGTGGACAGATCATGAACTCTTGTGACAGGACTCACGGGCGGTCCCCGTTCCCCTAAAATGGTATAGACCAATCGGTGGCGACCGGAAAGGACCGGCCATGACCCGCCGGGCGAAGATCGTTTCCACGCTGGGCCCCGCGACATCCAGCCCCGGGCGCGTCGCGGCCCTGGTGGCCGCCGGCCTGGACGTCGCGCGCCTCAACATGAGCCACGGCTCGCACGCCACCCACCTGGCCGCGTACCAGGCGGTCCGGGCCGCGTCGGACGCTGCCGGGCGCAGCGTGGGCATCCTGGTGGACCTGCAGGGCCCCAAGATCCGGCTGGGCACCTTCGCGGCCGGGCCGGTGATCCTGGAAACGGGCCGGGAGTTCACCATCACCACCGCTGACGTCCCGGGCAGCGCGCACGAGGCGTCCACCACCTACCAGGGCCTGCCCGGCGACGTCCGGGCCGGCACCCAGATCCTGGTGGACGACGGCCGGGTGGTGCTCGAGGTCACCGGGGTGCAGGGGGACCGGGTGCGCACCCGGGTGGCGGCCGGCGGCCCGGTGTCCGACCACAAGGGCCTCAACCTGCCCGGGATACGGGTCAGCGTGCCCGCCCTGAGCGGCAAGGACGCCGGCGACCTGCGGTGGGCGCTGGGCCTGCGGGCGGACATGATCGCGCTGTCGTTCGTGCAGGGGCCGGAGGACGCCGCCCCGGCCCGGGCGATCATGGACGAGTGCGGCGCCCGCCTGCCGCTCATCGCCAAGATCGAGAAGCCGCAGGCGGTGGCGCAGCTGGAGGCGGTGACCGAGGCGTTCGACGGGATCATGGTCGCCCGCGGCGACCTCGGCGTGGAGCTGCCGCTGGAGCACGTGCCGATGGTGCAGAAGCGGGCCATCAGCCTGGCCCGGGAGCGGGCGCGGCCGGTGATCGTGGCCACCCAGATGCTGGAGTCGATGATCTCGCAGCCCCGGCCCACCCGGGCGGAGGTGTCCGACGTGGCCAACGCGGTGCTCGACGGCGCGGATGCGGTCATGCTCTCCGCCGAGACCAGCATCGGCCAGTACCCGGTGGAAGCCGTGACCACCATGGCGGGGATCATCACGGCGGCCGAGGAGGAGTCGGGCTGCGCCGCGCCGGTGCTGGCCCGGCCCTCGATCAGCACCGGCGGCGCGATCGCCCACGCCGCCGCGGCGGTCGGCGCCGAGGTCGGGGCGGCCGCGCTGGTCGCGTTCACGGTGACCGGCGAGACCGTGCGCCGGCTGGCCCGGCACCGCTCGCCCATCCCGCTGCTGGCGTTCACCACCGAGCCGGCCACCCGCAGCCAGCTGGCGCTCACCTGGGGGGTGGAGACGTTCCTGGTGCCGCGGGTGGCGCACACCGACGACATGGTGCGCCAGGTGGAGGCCGCGCTGCTGGACATCGGGCGGTGCGGCAAGGGGGACACCGTGGTCATCGTGGCCGGCAGCCCGCCCGGCACCCCCGGGCGCACCAATGCCCTGCGGGTCCACCGCATCGGCGACGCCGTCGAGTCCTGATGGGCCCGGCCGCCGGTGCGCCCCCTTCGCCGCCGGTCACGGCGCCCGGCGGAGCCGCTGGCGCACTCCGCAGGAGCCCGCGGATCGGGTAGATTATCCTTCTGGCGCAGTTACCGCCGCCCGCCCAGCCCCGGTAGGCCAATCGGCAGAGCCGGCGTTCTCAAAAGACGTAAAGTGTGGGTTCGAATCCCACCCGGGGCACCTATTAGATTGACACCGGAAATGCTGCCGGTTTGGGCCTGCTATCCGTTGCCGGAGCCGCGGGCAGCCATTGACCTGGCCTGCCGGAACGGGCCTGCTGACGGCCGCCGCACGGGCGCCGGGAACGGCGTGAACCGCTCGCGGCCTTCCCGGTCCCGGGCAGCCGGCCTGCGGTCCCGGCAGGAAGAACGGGTCCGGGATTGAATCCGATGGCGGCCGCGGCATAGCCGGATCCGGCGGCCGGCTATGGGCCGCTGCCGATGACCCGGCTTTCCGCCTTACCCATTTGTGAATCACCGGCCGTCACGCGGCTCCGCAGCCGGGTGCGCCGGGGCCGGCGGGTGCGGCCCGCGGCCGGGGCGGGGCCTATCTGCTGCTGCCGGGCTGGCAGGCGAGATGCGGCGGAGGCCGGTGCAGGCGGTTTCGGTACCCTCATGGCTGTGAGCAAGACACCCGTCAAAGTTGTCATCGCCGAAGACGAGGCGCTGATCCGGCTCGACCTCAAAGAGATGCTTGAGGAAGAGGGATATGAGGTCGCCGGAGAGGCGGCGGATGGCGCCAAGGCGGTCGAGCTCGCCGCCAGCCTGCAGCCGGACCTGGCGATCCTGGACATCAAGATGCCCGTCCTGGACGGTATCTCGGCCGCCGAGCGGATCGCGGCGGACCGGATCTGCCCGGTCGTGATCCTCACCGCCTTCTCCCAGCGTGACCTGGTGGAGCGGGCCCGGGACGCCGGAGCCATGGCCTACCTGGTGAAGCCGTTCACCAAGGCGGACCTGGTGCCGGCGATCGAGATCGCGGTCAGCCGCTTCCAGGAGATGGCCGCGCTCGGGACCGAGGCCGCCACGCTCAGGGAGCGCCTGGAGGTGCGCAAGCTGCTGGACCGGGCCAAGGGCCGGCTGCAGGCCGAGCTGGGCATGACCGAGCCGCAGGCGTTCCGGTGGATCCAGAAGACCTCGATGGACCGGCGGGTCACCATGCGGGCGGTGGCGGAGGCGGTGCTGGAGGGCGGCCTGCCCGCCAACGGCGACGGCGGCGGGGCACCCGCGCCCGGGGCCTGACCGGCGGATCCGCGGCCGCCAGAGACCGACAGGCCCCGGCTCCGCTGCCCGCGGGCCGCAAGGGCCGCTGGGCGCGGAACCGGGGCTGCCGGAGCCACACGGTCAGTTGGCGCTGCCGCTGGCGTGTAGGAGCCCGGGGCCTTTGGTGCCGTATCGGCCTTCCCCGGGCCGACACGTTCTCTACTCGGTTCCCCGGGCTCTTAGTACCACGGTAGCGATGCCTGGCCGGGTGGTGCAAAGTTCAGGTCATTCCCAGGACGGAATGCCGCAAACGTCCGTCTGCGTGAAGTTTTCTTTCCGGCCGGAACGGTGCGCCGCACCCCGCCGCGCCGCTGCCGCCGTTCCGGCGGCCGTTCCCGGCTCACCGGCCCGCACGCCCGGCCGCGGCCCGTATCACCGCACTACCGGATCAGGCTGACGATCTCCGTGATGACCGGGGCCGCCACCAGGGCCGGCAGCAGATCGGCCACCGCGACCGGGCGCAGCCGCAGCAGCCGCAGCGCGATCCCGGCGAGCAGCAGCCCGCCGGTCGCGGTCATCGCCGCGATCTGGGCGTCGGACAGCAGCCCGCCCAGGGCCGCCGCCGCGGCCGTCAGGCCGCCCTGGATCACCAGCACGCTGAGCGCGGCCGCGGCCACCCCCCAGCCCAGGGAGGCGGCCAGGGCGATCGAGGTGAAGCCGTCCAGGGTGCTCTTGAGCGCCAGCTGGCTGATGCCGCGGCCCAGGCCGTCCTGGAGCGACCCGAGGATCGTGAGCGGGCCGACGCAGTAGATCAGCGAGGCGGTCACGAACCCCCGGATGAACCGCTCCCGCTCGGCCGCCGCGGCGTCCGCCGGGCCGGGGGAGGCGGCGGGCGCCCCGGGCGGCGCGCCCGGCGCGGGGACAGGCGCCACGCTGGCGGCCTGCCCTGGCGCGGGCGCGCGG
>JBLMWU010000012.1:0-29927 GCA_050257395.1 Gemmatimonadota bacterium
CGGCCAGCGCCCCTCTTACCTGCCAGTGGCCCAGCAGCGAGGCGAACGTCTCCTCGCTGCGGCAGAACCCGGCAAAGGCCCGCCAGCCCTTGCCGGTGCCCAGCACCGAGTGGAACGTGCCGGGATGGCGGCTGAACCCGGCCAGCAGGCGCTGGCCGGCCCGCATCTCCGGGATCAGGCTGCGGCCGACCGCGGCCGGGTAGCCGGCCAGCGCGGCGTCCCGGGCCGCCGGGTCAGGGGCGGCGGCCGCGCTGGCGGCGGCCTGCCCCGCGAGCGCCCCGGACCGGAGCGCGAAGCTGATGCCCTCCCGGGTCCACGGCTCGAGCAGGCCGGCCGCGTCCCCGGCGACGAGCACCCGGTCCCGCCGCAGCGGTGAGTCCTCGCTCCGGCAGCGGGTGAGGTGCCCGGAGTCCTGGGCGGGCCGGGTGCCGGCCAGCCCCAGCCGGGCGGTGAACTCCCGCAGGTACTGCCGGGTCCGCTCGCCGTGGCCGCGGGCGGCGATCACCCCCACCGTGAGCCGGTCCCCCTTCGGGAACACCCAGCCGTAGGAGCCCGGCAGCGGCCCCCAGTCCAGCAGCACCCGCCCCTGCCACTGCTGGGCGGTGGCTGGCGGGACCGGCAGTTCCAGCTCCAGCCCGAGGTCCACCTGCCGGAACGTGACCCCGACGTAGCGCGCGCTCACCCCGGCCGATCCGTCGGCGCCGATGAGCACCCGGGCGCGCAGCTCGGTGCCGTCGGCCAGCCGGGCGCTGGCGCCGCCGGTGCCGCTGCTGACCGCCCGCACCGGGGTGCGCTGACGGAGGGTGGCGCCCGCCGCCACCGCGGCCGCTCGCAGCGCGTCGTCGAACTCCTCCCGGACCACCATGGTCAGCAGCGGGTCCGGGTCATGCCGGGTGAACTCGCGCCGCCCGCCCAGGGTGGCCGTGATGGCGTGGATCTGGTCGCGGGCGGGCACGTCGGCCTGGCCGCGGACCGCGGCCAGGGACGCGCCGATCAGGCCGCCGCCGCAGGTCTTGTAGCGGGGGTGCTCGGCCCGTTCCACCACGACGGTGGCGGCCCCGGCGCTGGCGGCGGCGCGGGCGGCGGCCAGCCCGGCCGGCCCGGCCCCGATCACGGCGACGTCCCAGTCCTGGCGATCCGGCATGCCCGCAGCGTAGACGACCGGGCCCAGCGGTCAGCCGCGGCCCGGGCCGGGTCAGGACTGCGGCTGGCTGAACCAGGGGCTGCCCGCGGGGAACAGGTAGCGGTCCGCGACGTGGTTGAGCACCCGCCGGGCCTGGCGGAACCGGCCGGCCACCTCGGCGACCACGCCCAGCCGCGCGGTCCGCACCGGTGCCAGGTCCCAGGCGGCCCGGTACCAGCGGGCACCGAGCTGCTCCAGCAGTTCCAGGGCCGGGGCGGTGGCCAGCCGCTCGGCGTCGGGGGCGGGCACCCGCGCGGCCCGCAGCAGCCGGGCCGCGCCGGGCAGGCTCAGCGCCCGGTCCGCCGCGTAGTCGGGAAACACGCCGGTGAGGAACAGGGCGACGTCCCCGAGCCGCCGGTACACCCCGGGCCGGTCCGCCTCGGGCACCGCGTCCAGCAGCCCCGCCAGCCGGACCGGATCCAGCTCGCTGAACCGGCGGGTGCGCACCTGCCCGCGGGAGCGCACCTGGTAGCGGCCGCTGGCCACCCTGGTGAACGAGGAGAGCAGCTCGGCCAGGAACAGCCGCCGCTCGCCGGAGTCCAGGAAGTCGCGCAGGTCGGGGGCGTCGAACAGCGGCACCCGCTGGCGCGGCCCGGTGCGCTCGGTCACGTGCGCCGCGGTCGCCAGCTCGGCGGCGGCCCGGTGCACGGCCACCGCGAACACCAGGAACGGCGACGCCACCGCAGCCTGGGCCCCGGTCTCGTCCTCGCCGTGCCCCAGCACGGCACGGGCCACCGCCGGATCGCTGAGCAGGGCTGACAAGGCGGCCGGGTGCTGCCGCCAGGAAACGGCCGCGCCGCTGCCGCCGCGGGCCGCCGCCCGCGCGGCGGCGTCCAGCAGCCGCAGGTCGGTCTCTGTGAGGTGGCTCGCGTACTCGCTGCCCATCAGCCCGCCGTCCATGACTTCACGTTAATCCCCGCGGCGGCGGCCGCCTATTGCGCCGGTGTTAAAGATCAACGGCACACACAGCAGGAGGAGAACGAGAAGCCCCGGGCGCTGGCCTCCTCCCAGATGCGGCGGCAGTTCTCGTTGCGGCCTGGCCAGATGACCCGGCCGACGGTCAGCGCCGCCACCGCGGAGGCGCCGGCCAGGTGCAGCGCGGACGCGGCGCTCTGCAGCCGGGCGCCGGTGGTGAGTGTGTCGTCGATCAGCAGCACCCGCTGCCCGGCGAGCGCGGCGGTGACCCGGAAGGTGGCGTCGCCGGCCTGGTTGTGGCCGGTGACCGCCGGCCCCGGCGCTAACAGGGCCCGGTGCAGCCGGGCCAGCCCGGTCACCGCGGTCACCGCGAGCTGCAGCGGGTGCGGTCCCGGCCGCTGGCCGCCGCGGGTGCTGGGCACGCAGGTGACCACGTCGGGCGCGCCGCCGAGCAGGCTGGCGAGGCAGGGCAGGTGCCGGGCGGTGAACCGGCCCAGGATGGCGGCGACCTGCACGGTGAGCGGTCCCCGGGCCGCGGCCGGGCCGTCCTTGTAGTGCCGCAGCACCTGCCACAGCGGGCCGGGTGCCTGGTACAGCGAGACCGGCACGACGATCCGGGTGGGCCGGCTGACCTGGCTGGTGGTCAGCGCGCACGAGTGACAGAGCCGGTGGCCGCGCGGCGGCCCGGAGTGGCACACCGGGCACACCCCGGGGCCCGCCGCCGGGACCGGCCGCCACCCGCCCAGGTAGGGCTCGGTGTAACGCGCCGCATCCGCCATGCGCCGACCGTAGCGCCAGGCGGTGACAATGCCCGGACGGGAAGCCCTTGACCTGGGGACCAATGCCCCTGGGGGCAGGCCGCCGGGCTCACCGACGATCAGGATATGGACAGGATCACCCGGGAGCCGGCCATCGTGGTCGAGGGACTGCGGATGGAGTACGGCCGGCTGCGGGCCATCGACGGCGTCAGCTTCCAGGTGAACCGCGGTGAGATCTACGCCCTGCTCGGTGCGAACGGGGCGGGCAAGACCTCGACCTGCGAGATCCTCGAAGGCCACCGCAGGCGCACCGGCGGCAGGGTCAGCGTGCTCGGCTACGACCCGGGCACCGGCGGGCGTCACCTGCGGGAACGGATCGGCATCGTGCTGCAGTCGGGCGGGATGGACAACGAGCTGACGGTCCGGGAGATGGTCTCCCTGTACGCCGGCTTCTACGCCCGGCCGCGCGACGTGGCGCAGGTCATCGAGCAGGTCGGGCTGGCGGGCAAGCGCCGGGCGCGGACCCGCACCCTGTCCGGCGGCCAGCTGCGGCGGCTCGACCTGGCGCTGGCGCTGGTCGGCGACCCGGAGCTGCTCTTCCTCGACGAGCCCACCACCGGGTTCGACCCGCGCTCGCGCCGGGACGCCTGGGACATGATCGCCGGCCTGCGCCACACCGGCACCACGGTCCTGCTCACCTCGCACTACCTGGACGAGGTGCAGCAGCTCGCCGACCGGGTCGGCGTGATGAGCCACGGCCACCTGGTGGAGGAGTCCACCCCGGCGTCGCTCGGCGGCCGGGACGTCGCGGGCACGGTGATCAGTTTCCGGCTGCCGCCGGAGCTGCGGCTGCGCGACCTGCCGGCCGGGCCGTGGGACCTGCCGGAGCAGCCGGGCGGCGAGATCTCGATGCACACCGACGAGCCGACGCTGGTGCTGGCTGCGCTCACCGAGTGGGCGGTGAGCCACGACGTTGAACTGCCAGGCCTGACCGTGGTGCGGCCCTCGCTGGAAGACGCCTACCTGCGGCTCATCAGCCACGCCACCCCGGGAGGCAGCCATGCCGCATGATGTCCGCCGCTCCCGGCCCGCGCCGCTGCTCGCGCTCGGGCAGGTGCGCTACCAGCTGCTGCTGCTGGCCCGCAGCCCGCTCGGGTTCTTCCTGACCCTGGTCATCCCGCTGCTGCTGCTGGTCAGCCTCAAGGTGGTCGCGCCGGGCGGGGCCACCGGCGGGGTGCCGTACATCCAGTGGCTGACCCCGGCGGTGAGCGCCTTCTGCCTGCTGAACGCCGCCTACGTGACCACGATCACGGCCCTGGTGCCCGCCCGCGACCACGGGATACTCAAGCGGCTGCGCGGCACGCCGCTGCCCGGGTGGAGCTACCTGGCGGGCCGGTTCGGGCAGGTGCTGGTGACCGCCGTGGTGTCGGTGGCCGTCATCATCGCCGTCGGGGTGATCTTCCTCGGCGTGCACATGGTGTGGGCGGGCTTCGGGTACTTCGCCGCTGCCGCCGCCCTCGGCACGCTGTGCTTCTTCATGCTCGGCGCCGCGGTGACCATGGTGGTCCCCAAGACCGAGACCGCCCTGCCGATCGCCTTCGGCACCATGCTTCCGGTGGCGTTCATCTCCGACGTGTTCTTCTCGTCGGCGCACGCGCCGCACTGGCTGTCGGACATCGCGTCGGCGCTGCCGGTGGCGCCGGTCGCCAAGGCGATGGAGGCCTCGTTCACCCCGGCGGTGAAGTCCTGGCCGATGTCCACCACCGGCCTGCTGGTGGTGCTGGCCTGGACCGCGGGCGCGGCCGTGATCGTCGGGCTGTGGTTCCGCTGGGACCCGGGCCCGGTGCGGCTGCTGCCCTGGCGGCACCGGCACCCCCTGCCGCACTGACCGGCGGGGCTCACGCCGGGCGGTTCCCGGCGCGGCCGGCCACGGCCTCGCGGGCGCGCGCCACCATGGCAGCCAGCTGCCGGGAGTGGGCGCCGTGCCAGTAGGCCCGGCCGCAGTGCCGGCAGCGGGCGAACTCCTGGTAGGTGCGCCGGGTGCCGGGCTCCAGCAGGTGCTCCACGTCGCCCTTGGCCGCCGGTGCCAGCAGCCCGTTGCTGGCCGGGCAGCGGGTCCACGGCGCGATCGGCGGCGCGAACCGGTCCAGCACGTCGGCCAGCTGGTCGTCCGGGCGGTCGCCGTAGACGTAGGCGCCGAGCCGGACCGCCCGGCGGCGGAGCAGGCCCCGGTCGCGGGTCAGCAGCACCCGGCCGCCCGCCGCCGCCACCTCGATCAGCTCGTCGTCCCCGGCGTCGTTGCGGTACCAGGTGTCCAGGCCCAGCAGCCGCAGCCGCCGCGCGAGCGTGCCCAGGTGCACATCCAGGCAGAAGCGCGGCGGGCCGGGCGGCAGCGGCTGCGGCCGGGTCACCGGCAGCACCGTCACCGACCGGCCGCGCGGTACCCGTTCCGCCGCGGTGGCGGCCCGGCCGCCGATCCGCAGCGCGCCCACCTCCGGCAGCGGGATCCCGGCCGACTCGACGAGGTGGCCGAGGGAGGAGGTGCCGTCGTAGGGCAGCATGAAGCGGTGCCGCCGGTGCCGGGGCGCCAGGAACACCCACAGCGCCGGATCGGGCCGCACCTGGACCCGGTACTCAGCCATCCGGGCCCGCCTCTGCCGCCCCGCCGTCCAGGCCCGGCAGCGCGGCCGTGCCGCCCTGGCCGACCTCGGCGCGGACCCCGAGCAGCCGGACCGGGCGGGTGACCTCGTGCCGGGCGAACGCGGCCGCTGCCGCCCCGGCGAGCAGCGCCGGGTCCCGGGTGGCCGCCGCCAGGCCCACGCCGTGGGTGCGGGTGATGAACGGCCGCTGCCGCACCTTCACCACCACCCGCCGGGCCAGTTCCCCGCTTTCGGCCAGATCGGCGGCCACCTGCCCGGCCAGCCGCCGGATATGCCAGCGCAGTGCCGCCGGGTCGGCGAGATCCTGCTGGAACGTGATCTCCCGGCCGTGCGACCGGGCGGCGGGCGGCGCCGCGCGCACCGGATCGGCGTCCAGGCCGCGGGCGGTCGCCACCAGCGCGGGGCCGATGGTGGGCCCGAACGCGGCGGCCATCTCCGCCAGGTCAGCGGTTGCCAGCTCGCCGACCGTGCCGACCCCGAGCCCGGCGAGCTTCGCCACCGTCTTCGGCCCGACCCCCTGCAGCGCGTCCGCTGGCCGCCCGGCCATGACCTGCTCCCAGTTCCCCGCGTCCAGCCGGAACACCCCGCCCGGCTTGCCCAGCCCGGACGCGATCTTGGCGCGCAGCTTGTTGTCGCCGATGCCGACCGCGCACGACAGGCGGGTCCGCTCCAGGATGCGGGCCTGCACCCGCCGGGCGAAGTCCGCCGGGTCGCCCGGGCCGGCCAGCGCGTAGGCCTCGTCCCAGCCGGCCGGCTCCACCACCGGGGCCAGCTCCCGCAGCGCGGCCAGGAACTCTTCCGACGCGGCCTCGTACGCGGGCCGGTCCAGCGGCAGGAACACCGCGTCCGGGCAGCGGGCCGCGGCCGTGCGCAGCGGGGTGCCGGACCGCACCCCGCAGGCCCGGGCCTCGTACGAGGCGCCCGCCACCACGCCCCGCCTGGTGGCATCCCCGGTGCCGCCCACCAGCACCGGCCGGCCGCGCAGCTCCGGCCGCCGCAGCAGCTCGACCGCCACGATGAACTGGTCGAGATCCATGTGCAGCACCGCCGGGCTCATAGTCCTAGCCTGCCCTCCCGGGCCCCCGGTGCTTGTCGCCGGCGCGTGGAACACTGCGGGCATGGCCGGGCGGACCGCAGGCCGGCCCGGCCGGACAGCTAGGAGCTGAGGTGGCGGGCGGCGGTGAGGGCGAGCCACACCTCGGCCAGGTCGGCGGTGGAGCTCAGGTCCCGGCCGGTCAGCTCGGTGAACTTGCGCAGCCGGTAGGCGAGCGTGTTCGGGTGCACGCCGAGCGCCCGGGCCGCCGCCTGGGTCCGCCGGTCGCGTTCCAGCCAGGTCCGCACCGACGGGATCAGCTGGCCGGAGTGGCGGGCGTCGTGGTCCAGCGCGGGCGCGAGCACGTGCGCGACCAGCCCGCGCAGCGCGCCCGGGTCGTCCGGCAGCCAGCGCTCGGCTGACTCCTCGCCGTAGGTCACCAGGCCGCGCCCGGACTCGGCGGCGCGGGCCGCCGCCCACAGCGCTTCCCGGCGCGGCACGTCCAGCGGCTCACCCAGCCGGAACGGGCGGCTCACCCCGGCCGGGCCGGCGGCCGGCCCGGCCAGCGCCGCCCGGGCGGCCGCGACGGCCGGCACCAGCGCGTACACCACCTGCTCCTGCGCCAGCAGCAGATGCGGCTCGCCGATCTCCGCCAGCGCCCGGGCCAGCGCGTCCTCGCTGGCGCTGCCCTCGGGGGCGCCGTCGCGGGTGACGGCGGCCAGCAGCAGCGGCACCCCGGGCGTGAATCCGGCCCGCTGCAGCCGGCGCTGCGCGGTTGCCTCGTCGAGCACCCGGCGCAGCAGCTCGGCCAGGGTCTCGGCGCCCTGGCGGCGGAGCATCTCCCGCTCGTGCCGGGCCATGGTGACCTGCAGCGCCGCCACGGTCGCGATGTGCTGGACCACCGCCAGCCCGGCCGGGCGGGCGCCGTCGCGTTCCTGGGCGAGCAGCCAGCCCGCGGTGCCGCCGGGGTCCTGGACCGGCAGCACGAATCCGCCCGGCACGGTCGGCGGCGCAGCCGCCGAGGCGGGCAGCAGCCCGGCCAGCGCGGGGGGCGGCACCGGCAGGCCGGGCACCAGCGGCCGGCCCTGCCGGGTGCAGGCGTACAGCGCGTAGCCCGACAGCCGTTCCAGCCGCTCGAACACCTGCGGCGGGGCCAGGTCCTCGGTGGCCAGCCAGCGCAGCGCGCCGAACACCTGCAGCTGGGCGGCGAGCCGCTGCCGCACGTCGGCCTGCACCGCGGCGGCGACCTCCTGGGCGATGGCGATGAACGGCACCGGCAGCGGCACCTCCAGCACCGGGAACCCCCGCCGGTCCGCGGCCGCGAGGAAGCCCGGATGCAGCGGCGGCACGTGCAGCTCCTCCGACAGCAGCAGCGCGGCCACCCCCGCGTCGTCGAGCCGCTCCAGGTAGGCCTGCTGCCGCCGGGCGGCCCGCGGCACCGCGATCCCGGTGGTCATGATCGCCTCGGCGCCGAGCAGCCAGGGGGTGGGGTCCTCCAGCTCGCTCACGTGCGCCCACGCCACCGCGCGGCCCAGGCCGGCGCCGCCCGCGAGCACCCGCAGCTGCAGCGCGGGGGAGCGGACGAGGTCCTCCACCCGGAGGTGGGACGGGGGGTGCGTCACGGGTGCCTTCCTTGTGGCCGGCACCAACAGTAGCCGGGTCATTTGGCTGATCAGACAATTGTGACATTGTGACCGGGCTGCGCATACTGCCTGTCAATCGACTGACCTGAGGAAAGAGGAGACCGGCCGTGGAGCAGCAGCCCAGCGCGACCCCGCCCGCCGCCCCGGCGCCCGCCGCCACGTCCCCGCGCGACAGCGGCGCGGGCCTGATGGGTGCGGTGGAGAAGCACTCCATCGACTGGGTGCCCGGCCGGGAACGGCACGGCCGGATCTGGCAGCAGGGCCCGTTCTGGTTCCTGGGCAACTTCCAGCCGTTCACGGTGGCGATCGGGTTCGTCGGCCCCAGCCTGGGCCTGTCCCTGGGCTGGACCATCCTGGCCAGCGTGGCCGGGATCGCGTTCGGCACCTTCTTCATGGCGTTCCACGCCTCGCAGGGCCCCAAGCTGGGCCTGCCGCAGATGATCCAGTCCCGGGCCCAGCTCGGCTACCGGGGGGTGGTGGTGGCGCTGGCCGCCACCTTCTTCACCTTCGTCGGCTTCAACGTGGTGGACACGGTCATCATCGACAGCGGGCTGCACGGTGTGTTCGGCTGGAACGCCGCCATCGTCGGCCTGGCCATGGCGGTCATCGCCGTGGTGCTGGCGGTCTACGGGCATGACTGGCTGCACCGGGCGTTCCGGGCGCTGTTCTGGGTGTCGCTGCCGTTCTGGGCGATCCTGACGGTGGCGATCCTGACCGGCAACGCCGGCGGGCACGCGCCCGCCCACCCCGGCGGCTTCACGTTCACCGTGTTCATGGTGCAGTTCACCGTGGCCGCGTCCTACAACATCACCTACGCGCCGTACGTCTCGGACTACTCCCGCTACCTGCCGGCCGCCACCCGCACCTCCAGCATCGTGGGGTCGGTGTTCTGGGGCGCCGCGGGCTCGCCCATCTGGCTGATCCCGGTCGGCGCCTGGTTCGCCTCCCGGCTCGGCACCAGCGACCCGCTGGTGGGCATCAAGTCCGCGGGCGACCACGTGTTCGGCGGGCTGGGCGCGCTGCTGGTGGTGCTGTCGGTGCTGGCGCTGGTCGCCACCATGGGCCTGAACGCCTACAGCGCCATGCTCACCGTGGTCACCGGGGTGGACTCGGTCCGCAAGATCACCACCGGCCGCGCCATCCGGGTGATCACCATCCTCGGCTGCGCCGTGGTGTGGGGGGTGCTGGGGATCGGCGTGGTCACCAACGCCTCCACCGCCCTCAACAACTCGCTGCTGATCATGCTGTACCTGCTGGCCCCGTGGACCGCCGTCAACCTGGTCGACTTCTTCTTCGTCCGCCGCGGCCACTACGCCATCACCGAGATCTTCATCCCCGGCGGCCTGTACGGGAACTGGGCCTGGCGCGGCCTGCTCAGCTACCTGCTCGGGCTGGCCCTGGAGATCCCGTTCATGATGCTGAGCTTCTACACCGGCCCCGCCGCGACCGCGCTGTCCGGGGTGGACATCTCGTTCATCGTCGGGCTGGTGGTGGCCGGCGGCACCTACCTGCTCACCACCCGGGGCCTGGATCTGTCCGCCGAGCAGCCCGCGATCGACCGCAGCGAGGCGGCCCTGGCCGAGCTGGCCGATGCCTGACGGCCCGGCGGCCGGGGCGGCCGCCAGCGGCGCCCGGCAGGAGGTGCTGGCGGCCGCCGCCGGCCTGGTGGCGGCGTTCGGCGCCAGCGACGCCCGCCGGTACTTCAGCTGCTTCGCGCCCGGCGCCAGCTTCGTCTTCCACAATGTGCCGGGCTGGCTGCCGGAGCGCGCCGCGTACGAGCGACTATGGCAGGAGTGGGAAGCCGGCGGCTTCCGCGTCGAGCAGTGCCGGTCGCTGGAGCCGTCCGTCACCATGGCGGGGCCGGACACCGCGGTGTTCACCCACCGGGTGCGGACCAGGCTGGCCGGGACCGCGGAGGAACTGGCAGAACGGGAGACCATCGTGTTCCAGCGCTCACCGGGCGGCGGCTGGCTCGCCGTGCATGAGCACCTGTCGCCGGACCCGGCCCCGGATGAGGGGGCCCGGGCATGACAGAGCCACCGGTCGGCCCGCCCGACGCGCTGGTCACGCCGCGTTTCGCCGGCCCGGACACGTTCGCCCGGCTGCCGCGGCTCGGCGACGTCGGGGCGGCCGCCGTGGCCGTGCTGGGCATCCCGTTCGACTCCGGGGTGTCCTACCGGCCCGGCGCCCGGTTCGGGCCCGCGGCGGTGCGGGCCGGCTCGAAGCTGCTGCGCCCCTACCACCCCGGGCTGGGGGTCGAGCCGTGGCGCCAGCACCAGGTCGCGGACGCCGGCGACCTCGGGATCAACCCGTTCGACATCGCCGGGGCGGTCAGCCAGGTGGAGGCGGGCGCCCGGGCCGCGCTGGCCTCCGCGGACCGGCTGGTGGCGGTGGGCGGGGACCACACCATCGCGCTGCCGCTGCTGCGGGCCACCGCGGAGCGGCACGGCCCGGTCGCGCTGGTCCACTTCGACGCGCACCTGGACACCTGGGACACCTACTTCGGCGCGCCGTACACGCACGGCACGCCGTTCCGCCGGGCGGTGGAGGAAGGGCTGCTCGCGCTGGACAGCTCCGCGCACGTGGGCATCCGCGGGCCGCTGTACGCGGCCTCCGACCTGGTCGAGGACCGCGGCCTCGGCTTCGCCACGGTGTCCACCACGGACGTGGCCCGCCGCGGCGTGGACGAGGCCATCGACCGGATCCGGGAGCGGGTGGGCGGCCGGCCGGTGTACGTGAGCGTGGACATCGACGTGCTCGACCCGGCGCACGCACCCGGCACCGGCACGCCCGAGCCGGGCGGCCTCACCACCCGGGAGCTGCAGCTGATCCTGCGCGGGCTGGACGGCGCCCAGGTGGTGGGCGGCGACGTGGTAGAGGTCGCCCCGGCCTACGACCACGCCGAGCTGACCGCGCTGGCCGCCGCCAACGTCGTGTACGAGCTGCTCGGCCTGCTCGCGCTCACCCCGGGCGGCGCGCCGCCGGCGCAGCCCGGGCCGGCCGCCGCGGCCCGGCGGCCGGAAGCGGGGCAGGCGTGACCGTCGTCGCGGTCTGCCAGGTCGCGCTCGCCGTCGGCGACCTGCCGGGCAACCGGCAGGCGTGCGAGGCGGCGGTCGCGGAGGCCGCCGCGGCGGGGGCGGCGCTCATCGTGCTGCCGGAGCTCAGCGACAGCGGCTACGTCTTCGCCGGGCCGGACGAGGCCCGCGGCCTGGCGGCCCCGGCTGACGGCAACCCCACCCTCGCGCTGTGGCACGACTGGGCCGGCCGGCACCGGGCCGTGATCGTGGGCGGCTTCTGCGAGCTGGGACCCGGCGGGCTGCTCTACAACAGCGCCGCCGTGGTGGACGCCACCGGCACCCTGGCCGTCTACCGCAAGGCCCACCTGTGGGACGCGGAGAAGCTGGTGTTCACCCCCGGTGACGCGCCGCCCCCGGTGGTGGACCTGCCGTTCGGCCGGGTGGGGGTGCTGGTCTGCTACGACCTGGAGTTCCCCGAGTGGGTCCGGCTGCCCGCGCTGGCGGGCGCGCACCTCATCGCGGCCCCGGTCAACTGGCCCGCCGCCCCGGTCCCGCCGGGCGAGCGGGTCGCCGAGGTGGTCAAGGCGCAGGCGGACGCCGCGGTCAACCGGGTCTTCGTCGCCGTCGCGGACCGCTGCGCGGCCGAGCGCGGGGTGGACTGGGCGGGCGGCACGATGATCGTGGGCCCGGACGGGTACCCGCTGGCGGGCCCGGCGCGGCCGGGCCCGGCGGTGGTGCTCACCGCCGCCTGCGACCTCGCGCTGGCCGGGGACAAGCGGATCAGCGAGCGCAACGACGTGCTCGCCGACCGCCGGCCCGCCCTGTACTGAGGCGGCCGGTCAGCGGGGCGGCCGGGGTGGCCGCGGGTGCCCGCGAACGTGCCGCACTGAGCATCCGGGCTGGAACTCTGCGTGCACGCCCGCCCGGCCGGCCTCACGACTTCGCCAATTATCCGCATTAATAACGCGAAGTGACTTACCGGATCTTTACCTGAGCCCCTACGATGCCGCTCAGTCCGCTCGGGGCCTGGACGGGCGGCTGACTCACACGGGGTGCGCTGTGCTGGTGCTGCGGCGGGGGTATTCGGCGCCCGAACGCGCCACCCTGGCCGCCGCCTGCGCGGGCGCGGCCGGCCTGGTGTACCCGGCGGTCATGGCCCACACGGGGGGCCAGGGACTGCCCTGTCCCTGGCGGGCGCTCACCGGCATCCCGTGCCCGTTCTGCGGCATGACGACCGCGACCGTGGCGCTCACCCACGGCCGGTGGCCGGCGGCAGCCGCCGCCAGCCCGCTGGTCTACCTGGTGGCCGCCATGGTGGCGGTGACCTTCCCGGTGCTGCTGGCCCGGGCGGCCGGCTGGCTGCCGCCGCCGCGGCCCTGGTCCGCGGCGGCGAGGCGGCGGGCTGAGTGGGCGCTGCTCGCCGTCGCCTGCCTGAGCTGGCTCTACCAGCTGCACCGATTTGGAGACCTCTGACCCCCGCATTTCCGTCGCCGTCCAGAGGCGGCAACTCCCTCCTGTGAGAAAGGTTCCACCGATGGCCTACAACCCCCCTCCCGGCGGCTACCCACCACCCAGCGACCAGCCGGGCGGCTACCAGCAGCCCGGCCAGCAGCCCGGCTACCAGCAGCCCGGCTACCAGCAGCCGCAGCCCGGCGGCTACCAGCAGCCCGGCTACCAGCAGGGCGGCTACCAGCAGCAGCCTGCCTACCAGCCGGCCGCTTACCAGCAGCCCGGCTACCAGGCGGCCGCCGCGGCCGGCACCTACGCCACCTGGATCCAGCGCGTCGCGGCCTCCCTGATCGACGCCGCCCCGGTGATCGGCGGGTACATCGTGCTGGCGATCATCGGCGCCGTCCTCCACAACGGCATCGTGGACCTGCTGCTGCTGCTGATCTACTGGGTGGGCAGCATCGGATGGTGGGTCTACAACCGCCTCATGACGATGGGCAACACCGGCCAGTCGCTGGGCAAGCGGGTCATGAACATCAAGCTGATAGGGGAGGCGTCCGGCCAGCCGATCGGCGTGGGCCAGTCGTTCCTCCGGGAGATCTGCCACATCCTGGACGGGTTCTGCTTCATCGGCTACCTGTTCCCGCTGTGGGACCCCAAGGCGCAGACGTTCGCCGACAAGATCGTCACCACGGTCGTCGTCCCGGCCTGAGTCAGCTGTTCGCGACGGCCCCGCGGCCTGCCGCGGGGCCGTCGGTCAGCAGGCGGATGGTGCCGTCCGGTGCCAGGGCGGCCCGGCAGCCGGACGGGCGGCTGATCCGGGTCAGCAGGTCCGCCAGCCACCGCGCGTCCGCCTGCCCGGCCCGCCGCAGCCGCATGTTCCTGGCCTGCAGCGGCACCATTTCCAGCGCCGCCAGCGCGCCGGTGCCGGCCGTCAGCGTGGCGAAGTACATCAGCCGCAGGTCGTCCCGGTATTCCTCGTAGCCGCGGATGCCCTCGTAGTCGTCGATGAAGTCGCCGCAGCCGTACAGGATCAGCTTGCCCTGGTGCACCTCGATCGGCCGCGGGTGGTGTGACGAGTGCCCGAAGACCACGTCGGCGCCGCCGGCGGCCAGCCGCCGGGCGAACGCCACCTGGTCCCCGGGCACCTGGTAGCCCCAGTTTGAGCCCCAGTGCAGGGACACCACCACGAGGTCACCCGGCCGCCGCACCGCCTGGATGCGGGCCGCCAGCGCCGCGGCTGCCGTCGCGGTCGGCCGGGCCAGGTAGTCGATGCCCGGCCGGCCGGGCCCGGCCGCCCAGCCCGGCGGGATGCCGGCGGACGCGGTGCCGCACGCGAACACGAGCACCCGGCCGCCGCCGGGCAGCCCGATGACGGCCGGCCGCCGGGCGGCGGCCCCGTCGCGGCCGGCGCCCACCGCGCGCAGCCCGGCCCCGGCCAGAGCGTCCAGGGTGTCGCTGAGCCCGGCCCGGCCGAAGTCCAGCACGTGGTTGTTGGCGAGCACGCAGGCGTCCGGCCGGGCCACGGCCAGGCAGCCGATGTTGGCCGGGTGCATCCGGTAGTGGATGTCCTTGCCCGGCGCGAACTCGCCGCCGGCGGTGATGCTGGTCTCCAGGTTGACCAGCCGGGCCGCGGGCTTCCTGGCGGCCAGCTCGGGCAGCGCGTCACCCCACACCCAGGCGTCGCCGGCCGGGCGGGGGATGGGGCCGCTGGCCCGCTCGGCCAGGGCCACGTACTCCCGGGCGTCGCGGACGTACGGCTCCCGCAGCTGCGGGCCGGCCGGATGCCGCAGGATCTGGTCGACCCCGCGGCCGGTCATCACGTCGCCGCACAGGAACAGCGTGACCTGCCGGGCGGCCACCGTCAGCCGGCGTTGCCGTCCAGATGGCGCAAGTCTTCGCCCACGTAGAGCTGGCGCGGCCGGGAGATCTTCTGCTCCGGGTCGCCGGCGCCCTCGTTCCACTGGGCGAGCCAGCCCGGCATCCGGCCGATCGCGAACAGCACCGGGAACATGGTCACCGGGAAGCCCATCGCCTGGTAGATGATCCCGGAGTAGAAGTCCACGTTCGGGTACAGCTTGTGCCGGATGAAGTACTCGTCCTCGAGCGCGATCCGCTCCAGCTCCAGCGCGATGTCCAGCAGCGGGTTGCGCCCGGTGACGCTGAACACCTCCTCGGCGATCTGCTTGATGATCTTGGCCCGGGGGTCGAAGTTCTTGTACACCCGGTGGCCGAAGCCCATCAGCCGCAGCTCGCCGGCCTTGACCCGCTCGATGTAGCCGGGGATGTTGCCCACCGAGCCGATGGTCCGCAGCATCTGCAGCACCTGCTCGTTGGCGCCGCCGTGCAGCGGCCCGTACAGGGCAGCGGTGGCCGCGGCAGCGGTCGAGTACGGGTCGGTGCGGGCGCTGCCCACCACCCGCATGGCCGAGGTCGAGCAGTTCTGCTCATGGTCGGCGTGCAGGGTGAACAGCACGTCCAGCGCGTGCTCCAGCACCGGGTCCGGGCGGAACCGCGGCTCGGTCATCCGCCACATCATGTGCAGCAGGTTGCCGGGGTAGGTCAGCTCCCCGTCCGGGTAGTTGTAGGGCAGGCCCATGGCGTGCCGGTAGGCGAACGCCGCCAGCGTCGGCATCTTGGCGATCAGCCGCACCACCTGCTCCCGGCGCCGGGCGTGGTCGCCGATGTCCTTGGCGTCCGGGTAGAAGGTGGACAGCGCGCCCAGGGTGCTCAGCAGGATGCCCATCGGGTGGGCGTCGTGGTGGAACCCGTCGATGAACTTCTTGACGTTCTCGTGCACGTACGTGTGCCGGGTGATCTCGCCCGCCCAGGCCTGGCTCTCGTCCTTGCCCGGCAGCTCGCCCTCCAGCAGCAGGTAGGCCACGTCCAGGAAGGAGGCGCGCTGGGCGAGCTCCTCGATCGGGTAGCCGCGGTAGCGCAGGATCCCCTTGTCGCCGTCGATGAAAGTGATGGTGCTGCGGCAGCTCGCGGTGTTGAGGAAGGCCGGGTCGTACGAGAGCAGGCCGAAGTCGTCCTCGCCGGTCTTGATCTGGCGCAGGTCAATGGCGCGGATAGCGCCGTCGGTGATCGGGATGTCATAGCTGCGCCCGGTCCGTGAGTCGGTGATGTGCAGCGTGCCCTCAGTGCTCATGGTCGATCGCCCCTGGTAGCCGGTTGGCGGCAGCTGCCCGCCCGGGAGCTGCCGTCTTCAGAGTGTCGGTACCCGATAATCCACGGTAGAACGGTCCGCTGGCAGACCGCCGGGGCGGAGGGCCCTGGCGGGCGGGACCTCGGCCCCGTGAGCCGCTGGCGCGCTGGCCGGGCGCGGCGGTCAGCACTCCACGACGTTCAGGGCGAGGCCGCCGCGGGCCGTCTCCTTGTACTTGTCCTTCATGTCGGCGCCGGTCTCCCGCATCGTCTTGATCGCCTTGTCCAGCGACACGTGATGCTGGCCGTCGCCGCGGACCGCCATCCGGGCGGCGGTGATCGCCTTGATCGCGGCCACCGCGTTCCGCTCGATGCACGGGATCTGCACCAGCCCGCCCACCGGGTCGCAGGTGAGCCCGAGGTTGTGCTCGATGCCGATCTCGGCTGCGTTCTCCACCTGGTCCGGGGTGCCGCCGAGCACCTCGGCCAGCCCGCCCGCGGCCATCGAGCATGCCGAGCCGACCTCGCCCTGGCACCCGACCTCGGCCCCGGAGATGGAGGCGTTCTCCTTGAACAGCACGCCGATCGCGGCGGCGGTGAGCAGGAACCGCACCACCCCGTCGTCATCGGCGCCCGGCACGAACCGGGTGTAGTAGTGCAGCACCGCGGGCAGGATGCCGGCCGCGCCGTTGGTCGGCGCGGTGACCACCCGGCCGCCCGCCGCGTTCTCCTCGTTCACGGCCAGCGCCCACAGGGTGACCCAGTCCATGGCGTGCAGCGGGTCGGCGGGATCCCCGTCTGCCTCCAGCTTGGCCAGCAGCGCGGAGGCGCGGCGGCGCACCTTCAGCCCGCCGGGCAGCACGCCCTCGCTGGCGCAGCCGCGCTGCACGCACTCGCGCATCACCGCCCAGATGTGCAGCAGCCCGTCCCGCACCTCGGGCTCGGTCCGCCAGGCCTGCTCGTTCGCCAGCATGATCCCGCTGATCGGCAGCCCGGTGACGACGGCGTGCGCCAGCAGCCCGTCGCCGGTGGCGAACGGGTACGGCACCGGCGCCGGGTCCGGAGCCAGCGCGGGCTCGCCGCTGGCCGGGCCGGGGTTGCCCGGGTCGGCGAGCACGAAGCCGCCGCCGATGGAGAAGTAGGTGCGGCTGGCCACCGGCGCGCCACCGGCCAGCGCCTGGAACAGCATCCCGTTGGAGTGCAGCGGGAGCCGTTTGCGCCGGTGCAGGACGATGTCGTCGTCGATGCTGAACGGGACCTCGCGCTGCCCGCCGAGGCGGAGCGACCCGGACCCGCGCACCCGGGCCAGCACCGGCTCGGCGATGGCCGGGTCCACCGACTCGGGGCTGTGACCCTCCAGGCCCAGCACCACCGCCTTGACCGTGCCGTGCCCGTGCCCGGTCGCGCCCAGCGAGCCGAACAGCTCCACCCGGAGCCGGTCAGCCCTGCCCGCCGCCCCGTCCGCGGCGAGCGACCCGGCGAACATCCGCGCGGCCCGCATCGGCCCGACCGTGTGCGAGCTGGACGGCCCGATGCCGACCTTGAACAAGTCGAAGGCACTGATCGCCATTGACCGACCCTCCTGACAGTTGCGCCCCCAGCACCAGAGCACCATAAGCCGCAACAAACCGGCACGCCATCCCTGCCTGCTTCCCCGCTGTCCGCATTGCACGCCCGGTGACGGGGTGGCGCACGACCTGCACGGCCTGGCTCTATGCTCGGACGCATGACGGGACGGCTGGCTGGTGCCGCGGGCGGGCGGCGGCGTGCGCGGGTAAGCGCAGGGTGCGGCCGTTGAACCGGTACGACGCGGCGACCGCGGCCGGCGCGGTGAACGGCCAGTACACGCTGGCGGAGACCGAGCGGGCAGTGGCCGAGCGGCTGCGCGGGCTGTCGGTGGACATGTCCGCGATGGCCGCGGTGAGCAACATCTACCGGGCCGCGGGCGCGGTCCGGAACTACTTCGAGCGGACGGTGCTGCAGCCGCACGAGCTCACCTGGACCGCCTGGGTGGTCCTGTGGGTGGTGTGGATCTGGGGCGAGATCGAGACCCGGCACGTCGCCGCGGAAGCGGGAATCTCCAAGGGCACGCTCACCGGGGTGGCCGGCACCCTGGAACGGCGGGGCCTGATCACCCGCCGCATGCACCCCGCCGACGCCCGGCGGGTGCTGCTGGCCATGTCCGGGCCGGGCACGGAGCTGATGGAGACGCTCTTCCCGGAGTTCAACCGGGCCGAGCAGGTCGTCACCGGCGCCCTGACCGAGGCGGAGCGGCTGGCGCTGGCCAGCTCGCTGCGCGCGATCGTGCAGCAGCTGGAAGGGGCCAGCGAGCCGGCCGGGCCGGTGCCCGCACCACGGCCAGCCGCGCCGGGCCGGCCGTGACCGCGTCCAGCCGGACCACTCCGACCGGGTATACGTTTGGCTCCAAACGTTAGCCGGATCGGGAGGGTGGGCCGTGGCACCCAGGCTGCTGCTGGTGCTGAGCGAGAACTGGACCATGACCTCGCCGCGGGACCTGCGGGCGCTGGTCCGGATCGCCGCCGAGGCCGAGCAGGCCGGCATCGACGGGGTGATGATCAGCGAGCACGTGGTGCTCGGGCCCGCGGCCGGCGCGCAGGGGGTGATGGCGAACCCGCGCGACTACGCCTACCCCGGCAACCAGCCGCCGGACATGCCCTGGCCCAGCTCGGTGGTGCTGCTGTCGGCCATCGCCGCCGCCACCGAGCGGCTGCGGCTGGTCGCGGGCGCGATCATCGCGCCGCTGCGGCACCCGCTGCTGCTCGCCAAGGATCTCGCCACCCTGGACCTGCTGTCCGCGGGCAGGCTGGTGGTGATCCCCACGGTGAGCTGGCACGAGCAGGAGTACGCCGCGCTCGGCGTGCCGTTCGGCCAGCGGGGCGCGCTGCTGGACGAGCAGCTCGAGGTGCTGGCCCGGTGCTGGCGGCCCGGGCCGGTCAGCTACCAGGGGAAGCACTACCGCTTCGGCGAGGTCTGGGTGGAGCCGAAGCCGTGGCGGCCGGACGGGCCGGTGCTGTGGTTCGGCGGCCAGCGGATGCATCCGGCGCTGCTGCGCCGGCTGGTGCGCTGGGGCAGCGGGTTCAACCCGCTGGGCACGCCCGCGCCGGAGGGCCTGGCGGCGCTGCGTGACGGCCTGCGCGCGGCCGGCCGGGACCCGGCCGCCTTCGAGATGGTGGGCGGGATCCGGGGCCGGTTCCCCGCCCCGGACGCGGTCGCCGGCCTGGAGGAGGCGCTGGCGCCGCTGCCCGGGCAGCTCGCCGCCGGGTTCGGCACCATCTGCTTCAAGCCCGCCATGTACACCGACGACGCCCGCCAGGTGGCCGCCCTCTGCCGCACCCTGGTCCGCCGGGTAGCGGAGCTCGCGTCATGACAGCCCGAGCGAGCGAGGCCCAGAAAAAAGTGATGCTCGTTACCGGGGGCGGGACCGGGATCGGGGCGGCGGTGGCCGGGCTGGCCGCGGGCGAGGGCTGGCAGGTGGTGATCTGCGGCCGGCGCGAGGGGCCGCTGGCGGCGGTGGCGGCCCGGACCGGGGCCCGGCCGGTGGTCGCCGACGTCACCGACGCGGACGCGGTCACGGGCCTGGTGGCGGGCACGGTCGCGGCGCACGGGCGGCTGGACTGCGTGGTGGCCAACGCCGGCGTGATGACCGCCGGCACCGTGCTCGACGTGGAGCCCGCGGACTGGGACCTGACCCTGCGGGCCAACCTCACCTCCGGCTACCTGCTGGCCCGTGCCGCCCTGCCGCACCTGATCGCGGCCCGCGGGTCGCTGGTGGCGGTCAGCTCCATCGCGGCGCTGCGGGCCTCCTCCGGGGCCGCCGCCTACGCGGTGAGCAAGGCCGGGCTGGTGATGCTCGCCCAGAGCGTGGCCCACGACTTCGGCCGCTCCGGGGTGCGGGCGAACGTGGTCTGCCCGGGCTGGGTGCGGACCGAGATGGCCGATGCGGAGATGGCGGAGTTCGGCGGGCCGCTCGGGCTGGACACCGGCGCGGCCTACGCGGAGGTGACCCGGCTGGTGCCGCAGGGGCGGCCCGCCGAGCCGGGTGAGGTGGCCGCGGCCGTGACCTGGCTGGCGGGCCCGGACGCCTCCTACGTCAACGGCGCCTGCCTGGTGGTGGACGGCGGCACCGTGCTGGTGGACCCGGGCACCGTCGGCCTGGACTTCACGGTGACCCCTCGTTAGCCCGGGCGAGGGCCAGCTGGCAGGCCCGGAAAAATCCTGGCCGGAGGTCGTGACGGGAACGTCCTGAGCCGTTATTGTTCGGTACCAATCGTTCGGAGCCGAACGACGCTTCCCCCGTGGCATCGCCACGACGGCGCAGGAGGTAGGTCCCTTGTCGGATACGGCGAGCGCAGAGCGGCAGCAGCTCGGCGGTGCGCGCAAGCTCACCCTGGTCGACGCCGTGGCCCAGTCGGTCGGCTTCATGGGCCCGGTCTTTTCCATCGCGTTCCTGGTCCCGCTGCTGGTGGGCCTGAACGCCTCCGGCAAGGGCGCGGGCGTGGCCGCGCCGCTGGCCGTCCTGCTGGCCGCCATCGGCGTGCTGGCGCTCGGCTGGATCGTGGCCCAGTACGCCCGCCGGATCCACGCGGCCGGGTCGCTGTACGACTACGTGACCGACGGGCTGGGCGGCCGGGTCGGCGGTGCCGCCGGGCTGCTCTACTACACCGGCATCCTGGTGCTCGGGGCCGGGCTGCTGGTCATGATCGGCGGCACCATCTACGACACCCTGGCCGGGGAGTTCAATTTCACCGCGGTGCCGCGGCTCGGGTGGATGCTGATCGTCTTCGTGCTCATCGCCGCCGTGCTCTACTTCGGGGTGGCCCTGTCCACCCGGGCCCAGCTGATCCTGGCGCTGGTGTCGCTGACCGTGGTGCTGATCTTCTTCATCCACACGATCATCAGCGTCGGCTCGCACAACGACGTGGTGAAGGCGTTCTCGCCGTCCTCCTCGCCGCAGGGACTGGGCGGGGTGCTCTTCGGCGTGCTGTACGGCGTGCTGCTGTTCACCGGCTTCGAGACCGCCGCCAACCTGGGCGAGGAGACCGCCCACCCGAAACGGGACATCCCGCGGGCGGTGCTGTTCGCCGTGCTGGTGATCGCCGGGTACTACGTGATCGGCGCCTACGCGCAGGTCGCCGGCTACCACTTCGACCTGAACGCGCTCGGCAAGAACGCGGGCGCCCCGCTGTTCGGCCTGGCCGGCCCGGCCAGCGGCGGCGGGTTCGGCTCGGTGCTCATCCGCCGGGTGGTCGAGCTGGTGGTCGTCCTGGACATGCTGGCGGTGCTGATCGGCGTGTCGGTGGCCGGATCCCGCGGGTTCTTCGCGATGGGCCGTGACCACCGCCTGCCCCGGGCGCTGGGCAAGGTGTCCCGGCGCGGGACCCCGCTGTCGGCCAGCGTGTTCGTGGTCGCGGTCTACCTGGTCGTCATCTTCGTCACCATGTACTGGAACGGCCTGTTCGCCATGCAGGGACTGCCGCACTACGTGGCGATGTTCTCCTGGTTCTCCACCATGGGCAGCTTCGCGCTGGCCTGCATCTACCTGCTGATGTCGGCCGGCGCGCTGCGCGGGCTGGCCGACCATCCCCGGCGGTGGGCGGTGGTCCTGGCCTCGGTCGTCGGCATCGCGGTGACCGCCGCCGCCATCTTCGGCTCGGTGGACGGGGTCGGCGCCCCGACCATCTGGGCCGTGTACGCGGGGGCCGGCGTGCTGGCGCTGGGCTTCGTGCTCACCATGGTGTTCCCCGGCCGGGCGCCGCAGACCTCGACCTTCGACGAGCTCACGCCGGCCGAGCGCGGGCCGCAGAAGGCCTGACCGATGCGGGTCCTGTTCGTCAAGCAGGACCACGTCTCCCCGGCCGGGCCGGTCGCCGACGCGTTCACCGACCTCGGGTACGACGTGGCGGAACTGCTGGTGGTGCCGCCCGAGCGGTTCGCCGACCCTTGTGTCACCGTGGCCTTCCCCGACCCGGCGGCGTTCGACGCGATCGTCCCGATGGGCGCCCCCTGGTCGGTCTATGACGAGGCCACCATCGGCTCCTGGGTCGGCGGCGAGATCGCGTTCCTGCGCGCGGCGCTGGCCGCCGGCGTGCCCGTCCTGGGCATCTGCTTCGGCGGCCAGGCCCTGGCCGCCGCGCTCGGCGGCCGTGTGCTGCCCGCCAGCGAGCCGGAGATCGGCTGGCGGCTGCTCACCACGGACCGGCCGGAGCTGGTCGAGCCGGGGCCCTGGTTCCAGTGGCACTCCGACCGCTGGCAGCTGCCGCCCGGCGTGACAGCCTTCGCCCGCACGCCCGTCGCCGGGCAGGCCTTCGTGGCCGGCCGGGCGCTGGGCCTGCAGTTCCACCCGGAGCTCACCCCGGCCACGCTGGACGGCTGGCTCGGCAACGGCGGCGACGCGGCACTGGCGAGGCTCGGCATCAACGTTGACCTGCTGGCCGAGCAGACCCGGCTGCTCGCGGCGGCGGCCGAGCGGCGGGCGCGCGTGCTGGTGCGCCGCTTCGTCCAGCAGGTCGCGGTGAGTCCTGAGGCCGCGCGATAGGCGGGGGCCGGGGCGAACCCAGGGCTCTGCGGGCTGGCGGGGGGACGGATTGCGCTGAGTGTCCGTAGGGCCCGAGGCGCCTGCGTGGGTGGCTGGCGGCGGGGACGCTACGCCCGCTGCCGCCCTGGGTGCGCCCCGGCCGTCGGCGGGGCTACGGGACCGGCTGGGGGGTTGATGTGAGCATCTCGGCGCGGAGCTTGAGGAGGGCGGGCATCATGCCGATGCCGGCCACGCCGACGAGGGCGCCAGCCCGTTCATAACCGGCGATGAAGTTGCCGTCGGGGTCACCGTGGATGAGGGTCACGCGGTCGGCCAGGGCGGGGGCGCCGAAGGACTGCAGGCGCTCGCCGTACTGGTCGGACCAGAAGGACGGCATGGGGGCGAACGGGTCACCGGCGGGCGGGTCGCCGCGCAGGCAGGCGGCGAGGGTGGCGCCGGCCCGCTTGCCGGTGTCGGTGGGGATGCTCCAGTGCTCCACCCGGCGGGGGACGTTGTCGTAGCGGGGGTTCGGGAACCGGGCGATGTCGCCCGCCGCCACGACGCCGTGGAGCGGTTCGCCCGCCGGGGTCAGGGCGCGCAGCCAGCCGTCGGTGCGGACTCCGTCGGCGAGGTCCAGCACGGGCGGCTGGCCGGGGCCCGGGCGCAGCCAGCCGGTGGCCGGCGCGCAGCCGAGCGCCTCCACCACGACCGTGGCGTCCACGCTGGTGCCGTCGTCCAGGAGGACCGAGCGGACCCGGCCCGGGTCGCGGCGGCCCGGCTGCAGCGCGATCGGCAGCCGGCCGAGGTGGAAGCGGACGCCGCGGCGCTCGTGCCGGCGGCGCAGGGCGGCGCCCACCGTGATGCCGAGCGGGCGCTGCATGGGCTGGTCCTCCGGCGCGATGACGTCGACCTCGCAGCCGAGGGTGCGGGCGGTGGCGGCGACCTCGCAGCCGATGAAGCCGGCGCCGACCACGGCGACCCGCGGGCGGGCGGCCAGGTCCGCCCGCAGCGCGAGGGCGTCGGCGATGGTGCGCACCACGTGACGGCCGCCCGCCGGGCCGGGGATGGCGAGCCGGCGCGGGCGCAGGCCGGTGGCGATGGCCAGGGCATCGAACGACAGGGTGCTGCCGTCGCCGAGGGTGAGGACCCGCCCGGCGAGGTCGGCGGCGGTCACCGGGCGGCCCAGCCGCCACACCACGTCGTCCACGCTGGGGCGGCGGCGGAACTCCAGCGCTGCCGGATCGATCCCCCCGGCCAGCGCCTCCTTGGACAGCGGCGGCCGGTTGTAGGGCAGGTACGGCTCTTCGCCCACGACCACGAGATCGCCGGTGAACCCGGCCGCCCGGGCGCCCTCCGCCACCCGCAGCCCGGCGAGTGACGCGCCCGCCACCACGATCCGGCTCATCGGCGGCTAGTCCTCGATCGTGATCGCCTGCAGCGGGCAGGCGTCCACGGCCTCCTCCACCGCGTCGCGCAGCGCGGGATCGGGGGCCGGCTCGTACACGAGCTTGCCGCCTTCATCGAGCTGGAACACCTCCGGCGCGGCGTAGACGCACTGCCCGTGGTCGGCGCACTTGGCCAGGTCGACGACAACCTTCACGCGGGTCTCCTCAGAGATGGGGATCGGCAGGGGGCAGGGGAAGCTCAGGACGGGACGCTCGCGGTCCAGCCCTGCTGCGGGCGGGGGAACCAGATGTGCACCTGGCCGGTGCCGACCGAGTTCTCGTACTCGCTGCAGCGCTCGCCGGGCGCGGTGCAGCCCGTCCCGCCCAGCGCGCCGATCATCATCAGGTAGTGCGCGAACCGGGCTTCGGGCCGGAACCGCAGGAACTCCGGCATGGTCTCGATCACCCGGGCGTGGTCGCCCTTGGCGAACCAGTCCATCCGGTCCAGGTCGGCCTGGTAGGCCTCGGGGGTGAAGATGTGCTCCGCCCCGGCCGCCTCGTGGTCGCGCAGCAGCCGCAGCGGCCAGAACGTGTGGCTCATGGCGCCCGACGCGATCAGCACCACCCTGCGGTCCAGCGCGGCGATGGCGTCGCCGAGCGCCCGGCCCGCCCGCAGGTGGTCCTCGCTGTCCCCGGTCTGGCAGGTGCTCAGCGAGACCCAGCGCTTGTCCGGGAAGGCCCGGCCCAGGTAGTGCCAGAGGTTGATGGTGGCGTAGGTGACCGGCAGGTACTGGTCGTCGATCGCGGTGATCCAGGTGCCGTGCGCGTCGGCCCGGGCCGCCACCGCGTGCGCCAGCTCGGGGTCGCCCGGGTAGTCGTAGGGGACCCGGGACATCCCGCGCGGCAGTTCCTCGGAGGTGAACAGGCCAGCGCGCCGGTCCTGGGCGGCGATCACGTACTCCACGGTGGTGGCCCAGTGTGAGTCGAGCACCACCACGGTGTCGTAGTCCAGCGTGGCCAGCACCCCGGCGCGCAGCCGTTCGAGCCCGGCGACCAGGGTGGTGTCCTCGCCGTGGTTGAGCTCCCGGCGCTCGCTCTCGCCGAGCATGATCGTGGGGACGTGGGCCAGCAGGCCCGCTCCGACGACCTCGCCCATGCCGCCGCCTCTCAGGGTCGCCGCCCGCCGCGCGGACAGAACGTTTGGTTCCAAACGATATCGCATCGGGGTCCGCCCCGGTCAAGCCCGTGGGGCCGTTCGCCCCTGGTGCCGGGGCTCACGGCGGGGCCAGCCTGATGCTGGGGAATCGTCTGGGGGGGTGCAGGCGGTGAGTGGCACCGAGCTGTGGCGGCTGAGCGCCACCGAGCTGGCGGAGGCGATCAGGGCCGGGCAGGCCTCCAGCGCGGAGGCGGTCGAGGCCCACCTGCGGCGGATCGAGGCGGTCAACCCGGCGGTCAATGCGATCACGGCCGTCCTGGCCGAGCAGGCGCTGGCCGCGGCGAAGGCCGCGGACCTGCTGACCGCCGCGGGCGCCGGCCTGCCGCCGCTGCACGGTGTCCCGTTCACGGTCAAGGAGAACATCGACCTGGCCGGCGCGCCCACCACCCAGGGGCTCAAGGCGTTCGCGGACGCCTGGCCCCGCCGGGACGCGCCCGCGGTCGAGCGGCTCCGCGAGGCCGGCGGCATCCCGCTCGGCCACACCAACTGCCCCAACGGCGCGACCCGCTGGCACTGCGAGAGCGAGCTGTGGGGCGCCACCATCAACCCGTGGGACCGGGCCCGGACCCCCGGCGCCTCCAGCGGCGGCGAGGCGGTGGCGCTCGCCACCGGCATGAGCCCGCTCGGGCTGGGCAGCGACGGGCTGGGCTCGCTGCGCTGGCCGGCCCAGTGCTGTGGCATCACCGCGCTCAAGCCCACCCTCGGCCGGATCCCGCAGGCGACCACCATCGAGCCCCTCGACGCGCAGATCGGCCCGCAGCTGACGGCCGTGGTGGGCCCGATGGCCCGGCGCGTCGCCGACCTGTGGGCGGCGCTGGCCGTGCTGGCGGGGCCGGCCTGGCGCGACCCGTGGGCGGTGCCCGCGCCGCTGCGCGGCCCGGAGCCGGCCCGGCCCATCAGGGTCGCCCTGGTGACCCGCCCGGCCGGCCAGGACCTCGCGCCGCAGGTGCTGGACGGGCTCGGGAAGGCGGCCCGCGCGCTGGCAGCGGCCGGCTACGCCGTCGAGGAGACCGAGCCGCCGTCCGTCGGCGAGGCGGCGCAGACCCTGCTGGACATGCTCAACACCCCCGATGTCCGGGACTGGTGGCAGCAGGCGGCGCCGCTGGTCCCCCCGGATACGCAGCGGTTCCTCGCGGAGTTCTACGCGGTGGCGGGCGACCCCGGCCCGGCCGCGACTGTCCGCAGCTTCGTGACGCGTGCGTCGCTGGTGCGGGCGTGGGGCGAGTTCGCTGAGCGGTACCCGCTGATCGTGGCGCCGGTGTTCACCGACATCCCCTTCCCGGCGGGCACGGATCTGGACGAAGGCCGGGTGGCCTGGACGATCCGCGGCATGCGGATGACCATGGCGGTCAACGCGCTGGGCCTGCCCGCGGTGGCGCTCCCGGTGGGCACCGGCGGCGGCCTGCCCCAGGTGGTGCAGCTGATCGGGCCGCGCTACCGGGAGGATCTCTGCCTGGACGCGGCGGCGGCGGTCGAGGACAGCGCCGGCATCCTCACCCCGATCGACCCCCGGTAGCGATCCCCGCGGTGCTGGCGGGGCAAGGGTTGATGGGGGAGCCAGCCCACCGTATTGTTCGTATCCAAACAAAGCATGGAGGGGCTGTGACCGATTCCCATTCCGCGGCGCACGACGCCATCGCGGCCCTGCGCGGGCAGGGCATCGACGTGGTCCGCGTGTCCTACTCCGACATGCTCGGCGTGGACCGCGGGCGCGACGTGCTCATCGACGAGCTGCCCGCCGCGCTCGGCCACGGCCTGCCGTTCTGCCGCGGGATCTTCCACACCAGCCCGCAGGGCGACGTGGTGCCGGTGGCCGGGGGCATCGACGCTGGCCTGCCCGACGTGCTGGTGCGGCCCGACCTGTCCACCCTCACCCCGCTACCCTGGGAGCCGGGCGCTGTCTGGGCGATCGGCGATGTCAGCACGCCGGAGGGGGATCCGCACCCGGAGTCGCCGCGGGCGGTGCTGCGCCGGGTCGAGGGCCTGCTCGCCGGGCACGGGGTGCGGGTGGTCATCGGCCCGGAGCTGGAGTACTTCCTGCTGGAGTCCGACGACAGCGAGCGGGGCTGGCGCCGGTACGCCGACGCCCCCGGCAACGTGTACGTGGTCGGCGCCAAGGGCGACCCGCGCCGCCACCTCATCCACACGCTGCGCCTGCTGCGCGACGCCGGGCTGCGGGTGACCGCCGCCAACCACGAGTTCTTCGGCGGCCAGTTCGAGATCAACCTCGCCCACTCCGGCGCGCTCGACGCCGCCGACCGCTCGTTCCGGCTCAAGTCCGCGATCCAGGAGATCGCCCGGCTGGACGGCCTGATGGCCACGTTCATGGCCAAGCCCTTCAACGCCGAGGGCGGATCCGGGTTCCACCTGCACGCGTCGCTGGCCGGCGAGGGCGGCGGCAACGTGTTCGGCGACCCCGGCGGCGAGCACGGCCTGTCCAAGGCCGGCCTGCAGGCGGTCGCGGGTGTGCTCGCGCACGCCAAGGCGCTGGCCGCGCTGATGAACCCCACCATCAACTCCTACAAGCGGTTCGGCCCGGACACCCTGGCGCCCTGGCTGATCGACTGGGGCCTGGACAACCGCAGCGCGCTGGTGCGCATCCCGCCCGAGCGGGGCGAGGGCGCGCGGATGGAGATCCGGCTCGGGGACGCGACCGCCAACCCCTATCTGGCCATCGCGGGCACGCTGGCCGCGGTGTACCTGGGCATCCGGGACGCGCTGGAGCCCCCGGCGGCGCTGGAAGGCTACGGCTACGACCCGTCCGCCGCCGAGCTGCTGCCGCAGCGGCTGCCGGACGCGCTGGACGCGTTCGCGGCCGACGCGGACCTGCGGGACGTCCTGGGCGGCGAGTTCTGCGAGTCGTTCCTGACCTACAAGCGCAACGAGGTGGAGCGCTTCGAGCGGTACGTCACCGACTGGGAGTTCACCGAGTACGCCTACCACCTCTGAGGCCCGCGGCGGAGCCGCGGGCCCGTTCCCGCTGACAAAAAGTGATCCCAGACTGGAGGGCGCGCATGACCGCCATCCCCCTCGCCCCGTCGGCAGCCGGGACCGACCTGTCGGACCTCGGCCTGTTCGCGGGCGGACCACCGTGGGCGGCGTTCGACGTGCTGCGGCGGGAAGCGCCCTGCCACTGGAACCCCGAGCCCGCACCCAACCACGGGTTCTGGTCGGTGACCAGGCACGCGGACATCGTCGCGGTCACCCGGGACGAGGAGACGTTCTCCTCCGAGCGGGGCGCGGTCAACCTGGAGGAGCTCGACCCCGGGCAGCTCGCGATCCGCAAGTCCATGCTGGAGACCGACGGCGCCCGGCACTTCGCGCTGCGCCGGCTGCTGCAGCGTGACTTCTCGGCCCGCAACCTCGCCCCCTACGAGACGTTCCTGCGCGGCCTCACCGCCACCACCGTGGACGCGGCGCTCGCCAAGCGCGAGTTCGACTTCGTCAGGGAGGTGAGCGCGGACTTCCCGATCCGGGTGCTGGTGCGGCTGATGGGCGTCCCCGACGAGCACGCCGGCCAGCTCATCGACTGGGGCAACCGGATGGTGGGCAACACCGACCCGGACGAGGCCGACGTGCTGCTCGGCTCGCCAGAAAGCGAGCAGTACCGTGACCTGCCGTTCCGCTCGCCGGCCGCGCTGGAGGTCTTCGCCTACGGCGACGAGCTGGCCCGCCAGCGCCGCGGCGGCGACGGTGACGACCTGGTGTCCAAGCTGGTCAACCGGGAGCCCAGCGACGGCGTGCCGCTGTCCGAACGGGACTTCCACAACTACTTCCTGCTGCTGGTGGTGGCCGGCAACGAGACCACCCGGCACACCATCACCCACACCATGCAGGCGCTGATCGAGCATCCCGGGGCGTTCGCGCTGCTCAAGGAGCGGCCCGAGCTGCTGCCGCGGGCGGTGGAGGAGTTCCTGCGCTGGGCGTCGCCGGTCTACCACTTCCGCCGCACCGCCACCCGGGAGGTGGAGCTGCACGGGCAGCGGATCCGGGAGGGGGACAAGGTCGTCGTGTGGTGGGCGGCCGGGAACCGGGACGAGACCGTGTTCGATGACCCCTACCGGTTCGACGTCACCCGCGACGCCCGCGAGCACATGGCCTTCGGCAAGGGCGGCCCGCACCTGTGCATGGGCAACCAGCTCGCGCGGATGGAGATCCGGATCATGTTCGAGGAGATCCTGGCCCGGGTGGACAGCGCCGAGGCGCTCGGCGAGCCGCGCCGGGTGCGCAGCAACTTCGTCAACGGGATCAAGAGCTACCCGGTCCGGCTGACCGGCCGCTGACCGTGGCCCCCTGCCCACGCCGGGCGGACCGGCGCCGATGAGGCCCCTGGCAGCACACGCTGCCAGGGGCCTCCCGCTGTCCGGGCCCGGGCAGGAGAATAGTCAGCTATAAATAGTTGACTCTGACTAACCGGTTGCGGATACTTGAGAGCGGACAGAGGGCCTAACGAAGAGGAGACCACCGATGACGACCGCTCCTGCCACCTCCGCCGGCCCGGTCAGGGTCCCGGCGCACCGCACGGTCACCAAGCGGCTCGGCCACTGGACCAGTGAGCGCGAGTTCGACGTGCGCGCTCATCGCGGGCACGCCACCGTGGACCTGCGTTCACCGCGGATCCCGGCGGGCGACATCACGCTCAGCCTCGACCTGGACCACGCCAGCCTCACCCTGCTGGTCCCGGACGGCGCCGTGCTCGACGACTGGGGCCTGCGGCGGTCCGGCCGCGGCAAGGTCAAGGACGCCGAGGGGCCCGGCACCCCCGGGGGCCGGCGGATCGTGCTCAGCGGCCAGCTCCGCAGCAGCGAGATCCGCGTCCGCCGGGGCGGGCTCGCCCTGCTGACGGCCATGTGCTCGCGCGAGTTCGTGGCCGACGCGCGGCAGGCCCGCAGGGAAGGCCGGCACCCCACGGTGCACGACCCGGCCGGGCGGGCCTGACCGGCGATCCAGTGAGATGGCGGGTGCCGCGCACCCGCGGCACCCCCC
>JBLMWU010000013.1:0-25196 GCA_050257395.1 Gemmatimonadota bacterium
TCTGGTTCCAGCCGAAGCTGCGGGTGACCTACCGGCCCCGGCCCAGCCTGGGCCGCCTGGCCACCCAGTACTTCCACTACGGCCGCTGGCGCCGGGTGGTGGCCCGGGAGCACGCGGGCACGGTCAACCTGCGCTATCTCGCGCCCCCGGTGACGCTGCTGGCGGTCGCGGTGGGGCTGGCGGCCGGGGTGGCCGGGCTGGCCAGCGGCCTGGGCTGGCTCGCGCTGGGATTCCTGCTGCCCGCCGGCTACCTGGCCGGCGTGCTGGCGGTGACCGCGATGGCGGCCCGCAGGCTGGCTCCGGCTGCGCTGGCGCGGCTGCCGCTGGCACTGGTGACCATGCACATGTCCTGGGGCCTGGGTTTCCTCAGCAGCCCGCGCAGCCTGGCCGCCGGCCGGGCGGGCGGCCGCCCCGCGCTCACCTGAGCCGCTCGCAGCGGCGTCAGGCGCCACCCCGTCATCATCCCCGGAGGGCCGTGGCCAGCAGCGGCAGGCCAGCCGGGACTAGCCGGCGCCGGGCCGGCGGACGAAGACCCGGTAGCCGGGAATTTTGCGGCTCACCCAGACCGCCGGGTCGAAGCTCCCGGTGCGGAAGTAGATCTGCACCGGCAGGGGGTCGGGGAAGCGGTCTTCCGTGGCCTGGATGAGCAGGCCCGCGGGGGTCCTCTTGAGCACGAGCGCGTCGATCTGGCCGAACTGCGAGTGCGTGAGCTCCCGGGTGGTGCACGCGGCGGTGGGGCAGGCCGCCGCCATCTGCAGCACCCCGATGCGCTGCGTCAGGTGAGCGAGCGGATGCGCGTAGCGGGCGCCCAGGGGCAGGAAGCCGAAGTAGGGCTCGGTCACGAGCAGCGCGTGCTGGTCGGAGACGATCGTGAGCTGCTGCGGCGCCTTGCCGGTCGTTGACGTGATGTAGCTCGAGAGAAGTGACGCCTGGTCCAGCGACAGGCGCTGGTAGCCGGAGCGCTGGTAGATGGCGGCCACGTAAGGGCCGCCGACGAGGTCGTTCGCGAGCGCCGACCCGAGCCCGAATGTCGCCCACAGCGCCGCGGCGATGCCCAGCAGCGCGAGCGGCTTGGCAAGCCAGGGCCGGAGCAGCCGGCTGGGGGCGCTGCTCCCCACTGCCTCGAACGCCACCGGCACCGCCGCGCCGAAGCTCGCCCACATCATCGTCACGGCCCGGTGCGGCTGGAGCTGGGCCTGCGCATAGGTGAGCGTGGCAACCGAGATCAGCTGGTAGAGGATCGAGCCGGCGATCACGCCAGCCACCGCCTGGCTTCCGGTCCAGGTGATGGTGAGCGCGAGCGCGACCAGCGCGGCCACCGACAGCACCGTCAGCATGACCGGCCCACCGGTGATCCCGGTGGCCACTGTGTAGAAGTCAGGCCGCACGAAATGGCCCTGCGTGACCGCCCCGTGCCTTACCGCCTCGAGCAGCGGGATCCAGAAGACCGACGTGAGGATGGCGATGCCGGTGCACAGCGCGGCTACCCGCAGCAGCGCCCTGCCACGTGCTGCGGGCGTCGCGGCCGCGAGGGCGATCAGCACCACCACGAGGATGATGAAGAGCAGGTAGTAACAGAGCGCGAGCGCAGCGCCGGCCACCCCGAGCAGCATGAGCTGGCCACGGCGATCCCGCTCGCGCACCGCCCGTAGCGATGCGGCCAGCCAGGCGGCGCCGGTCACCGCCACGAAGGCCGAGTAAGGCGAGTACCAGGCGAGCGTGGCGAAACGCACAGGCCCGATCTGGGTCTGCAGGACCATCGACGAGCCGATCGCAGCCGAGAGTGCGCCTGCGGGTGAGAGCACCATCCGCCAGAGCCCGTACGCCACCGCGAATGCCGCGCCGATCGTGAAGATCGTGAACGGCTTCATGATGCGCCATGGCTCGCTCGGAGTGAGCCAGTGTGCGGCCCGCCCGGCCACCCAGAACCAGCCCGGCGGGTAGAACGCGCGCAGTCCCCTGCAGGTGTAGTCCTCTAGATGCCATGTCGAGGCGAAGCGGGTCACGTTCTCGGTGCGGAACTGCATGTCGCCGCCGAGGATCGTGTTGAGCGGCTGATCGGTCCACTGCAGCCCCGCCGTCAGCGGCGCAGTGACGAGCCCGGCGGCGAGCCCTGCGAGCACCGCGACCACAGCCCGCGAAGGCGCCTGGCCGGCGAGCCGCTGCACGAGCTGGGCGGCTACCGCCAGGGCCAGCATGCCAGCTGCCCACCAGGGCCCGAAGCCGTGGGCCTCATGTACGACCGGCTGGTAGCGGGCGCCCACGGCGAAGGCGTGCACCAGAGCCAGGGCGGCAGCTGTCGCGGCGAGGAACAGGGCGATCTCTGCGAGCGGCCAGCTAAGCGAGGCGCCGGCCGCTGGCACGCGCCGGTCTGCGGGGGTGGTCAAATGGGGACTCCGGGGGACGGGTGTGCACACACCTATTCACGCGTGACGAAGAGTACGGCTCCTGGCCGGCGAAGTCCCCACCAGATATGCAGATCCGTGCGGAACCTTGCTTACTTCTGAAAAGAACGTAAAGCAGAGGTTTCCAGTGAGTATATTGCCCGGCATGCGCCTACCAAGGAGCTGTCAGCAGCGAGGTGCGCTCAGGGCACCAGGCTCGCGCCCGTCGGCTCACCGGAAGCGCCACGCTCTATGAATGTGGCCGTGATCCTGGCCGGCGGTACCGGCGCCCGGGTCGGTCTGGGGGTCCCGAAGCAACTCATCAGGATCGCCGGGAAGACCATACTCGAACACACTCTCGATGCCTTCGAGTCGCACCCTGACGTCGATGAAATCATCATCGTGATGGCGGCTGGCTTCACTGCCGCAGCCGAGGAACTGGTTGCCAGGGGCGGGTACCGCAAGGTGGTGCGGGTGCTCGAGGGGGGAGCAGAACGCAGCGAATCTACCAGGCAGGCCATTGATGCGCTGAGCGCGCGTGGCCAGGATGCGGCCGACTGCAACGTCATCTTTCATGATGCTGTGCGCCCGCTTGTCGAGCCGCAGATTATCACCCAGTGCATAGAGGCGTTGCACTCCTATGCCGCGGTCGACGTTGCCATCCCGTCATCGGACACGGTGATCACGGTCGACGATGCGGGCATCATCACCAGCATCCCTCCGCGCGGTTCCCTGCGCCGCGGCCAGACGCCGCAGGCGTTCCGGCTGCCTGTGATCCGGCAGGCGTATGCCCTCGCCCGCGAGGATCCGGGCTTCGCTGCCAGCCCGGTGACGGATGACTGCGGGGTGGTGCTCCGCTACCTGCCGGAGACGCCGATCTACGTAGTCCCCGGCAGTGAGCACAACATCAAGGTGACCCACCCGCTTGACCTGCACATTGCAGACAAGCTATTCCAGCTCGCCTCGCACGAAGCCCCTCCTCCCGCAGCGCCCGGAACCTACCGCCAGCGATTGGCAGGCAAGACCCTGGTGGTGTTCGGGGGCAGTTACGGCATCGGCGCGGATGTCTGCGAGGTGGGCCGGAGCTATGGCGCAGAGGTGTTCTCGTTCAGCCGTTCCCAGACCGGCACGCACGTCGAGCGCGCTCCCGACGTGGCGGCGGCGCTGCGCCAGGCGTACGACGCGACCGGACGGCTCGACTTCGTGGTGAACACCGCGGGCGTGCTGCAGCGCGGGAACCTTGCCGACATCCCGCCAGCAGCCATCGAGGAGACCGTCCGGGTGAACTACCTCGCTCCGGTCGTGATCGCACAGGCCGCGATGGGATACCTCAGCGCCACCCAGGGGCACCTGCTGCTCTATACATCCAGTTCGTACACCCGGGGGCGGGCCGGGTACGCCCTGTACTCTTCGGCCAAGGCCGCGGTGGTCAACCTGACCCAGGCCCTCGCCGACGAATGGTCGGCCAATGGCGTCAAGGTCAACTGCGTGAACCCCGAGAGGACGCGGACACCCATGCGGGAGCGTGCCTTCGGGGCCGAGCCGCCTGACACCCTCCTGACATCCATGGCGGTGGCGCGCACCTCGATCGACATCCTGGTGTCCGATCTGACTGGCCACGTCATCGACGTACGGCTGGTCGACCCGCTCGCCGCGGCGGCGTCCGGGGGCAGCCCCGATACCCGGCCGGCTACGCCGCCTGCCGCGTCGCCGGCGGTGCCGGCCAACGCCCCCGGCTGAGCTAGCTGCCCGGCCGGAGAAGCCTGGATCCCCTCGCGCGAGCCCGGGAAACGGCGGTCCGGAGCCGTCGCGCCCATCGTCTCAGCCCTCCTCCGCCGGCCTTCGCCGCGCCTGCGGCTCCTGCCCCTGGTCCGCCCTGACGCGCCAGCTTCCGGCTTTCCTCCACGCGGGCTGCCCGGATGCTCGACCGGGCGAACGACTCGGCGTTCTCGTAGTGCTTCACGTAACGGTCCCGGAGCCCGTCGAGCGTGAGCCGTGCCTCCTGCGGCTGTTCTCCCAGGGCGAGGTGGTCCAGCGCTTCATACGTGGCCTGTGCGAGCGCCTGGACGTCTCCGGGCAGCGCCAGGGCCGGCCAGCCGGCAGCGGCCCGCCGGAGCGAGACGTCCACCAGCTCGCCGGCGTGACGCAGCTGCTCCTCGGGCGCCGAACCAGCCAGGGGGATGGCCAGCTGCTGCTCCGCGGCCGCCAGCGCGGACCGCCAGTCGCCCAGGAGGTCGTCGAACCGGACGATCGCCCGGGGCAGGGCGCGGGTGCGCTCCTCGGTGCCCAGCATCATGTTCAGCCACCCCGCCGTGCGGGTGACGGCGTTGTTGCCCGTGCCGTAGGCCATCTCGCGGCTCTTGATGGACTCCGCCGGATGCCGGAGCATCGTCACGACCGAGACGCTGGCGCCGAGTTCTTCGGCGGTTCGCAGGTACAGGTCGAGGAACCATGCCAGCCGTGGGTCTTTCACCACCACCCTGCCGCCATGTGAGAACTGCTCCTCCAGCCACTCGCGCAGCCGTCTCCGGGTGTGTTCCTGGGCGGCCACCTTCTCCGTCGCGGTCCACGCCCAGGGACGGCCGTCCTCCGGGGCCACGTTCTGCAGCCTCAGCAGCTCCTTGTGGAAGTCCACAGCCCAGCGGGGCTCACCGAAGCCCCGTGGGTTGGAGTCATCCGCTTTCACCTCGGGGAGCGGGATGTGGAAGCCGAGGCGCCCCATGAGGCCGGCCAGGAGGCTGGTGCCACTCCTCCCGGACCCGGCGATGAGGAGCAGTGACCGCCCGTCGCGGGGAGCTTCCGCTGCGAGATTCATGGGGGGACTGTTGCATGTTCCCAGGGTTGCCGGCAACGCGGCAGCGGTGGCCCCAGACGGCCGGCCTGGCGTGTGCGGCCGGCGCGTCACCGCGTCGCCTGCGAGTCCTCGCGGAGGGGATACGGTTCGTTACGGTGCGCGACGTAATGGCCGGCATCGTCGCTCGCTTTGCGGGATATTGACGGCCTTGACGTGTAAATATTACCGGCGTGCAACTACATAGCCTCGTGAGAGCGTTCGGTGAGCAGGGTGCGATCCGCCGGCTCCGCCTCCTCCTGCGGAACACCCTCCTCCGGCTGACCAGCGAGGTGCACCGCTGGGGGACGGTCCCCGGGCTGCTATCGATCGTCGTTCCGGTGTACAACGTCGAGGAGTACCTCGACGAATGCCTGGTGTCCCTCCGTTTTCAGCACTACCCCAAGATCGAGATCATCGTGGTGGACGACGGCTCCCCGGACGGCAGCGTCGCCATCGCGAGGCGGCACCAGCTCCGTGACCCCCGTATCCGTATCGTCCGCCGGCCCAACGGCGGGCTCAGCGCGGCGCGCAACACGGGCGTCGCCGCCGCTCGCGGCGAGTTCCTGGCCTTTGCCGACTCCGACGACACGGTGCCCGCTGGGGGATACCGGGCCGCTGTCCAGAGCCTGGCCCAGACCGGCTCGGACTTCGCAGTCCTGCCCTTCCAGCGGATCGTGGGCGCGCTGATCAGCCCGCCTGCGCCCTGGATCCGGAGCGCGCACCGCGAGCAGCGGCTCGCCATCACCGTCGAGGACTACCCGGAGATCCAGGTCAACGTGATCATGTGCTCCAAGGTCTTCCGGCGCGAGTTCTGGGACAGGCTGGATCTCTCGTTCCCAGAGGGCCTCATCTACGAGGACCAGCTGGTGGCGCCCGAGGCGTACGCCCGGGCCAGGGCGTTTGACGTGCTCACGGTGCCCATCTACAACTGGCGGCACCGCACCGGCTCCATCTCCGTGCGGCCGCGTGAGGTCGCCAACCTGCGCGCGCGGCTGAGCGCGGCCGGCGAATCCATCCGGGTGCTGCGGCAGTATGGCTCCGCCGTCGCGGTCGCGGAACGGCTCGTCCAGTTGCTGTCGAACGACATACCCCAGTTCACCTCCCGGTTGCCCGGGGCGGATCAGGCCTTCTGGGAACTGCTCCGTGACGGGCTGCCCACGCTCGTGGGCCAGCTCGACCGGGAGGTGTACCTCGCGCGGGTCCCTGCCCAGCACAAGGTCCTCAACCACCTGATCATGACGGACCAGCGGGCGGCAGCAGAGCAGTTCATCCGGTCAGGGAAACTCGGCATCACCAGGGCGCGCGTCGGTGAGGAGGAGGTCGGTTATGTCGCTTACCTGCCCTTCTGGCGCGACCCGGCGACGGCGGTCCCCGACGGCTGTTTCCGCATCTCCGATACCCAGGCCCGGGCCGAGTGCTCCATCCGCCGTGTCCGGACCCTGGCCCCGGCAACTGTCCAGGTCGAGGCGTGGGCGTTTCTCCGGAATATCGACCTGTCGGATCGTGACCTCCAGGTCCTGGCCTGGGCCCGGGCACCAGGGCACGACGACGTCCCGCTGCCGGTAGAGCAGCGGTTCGACCAGGCCATCGACGAGCTGGAGGTAGGCGGGGGCAGCGGCTACTGCGACTACCGCCGCGGCGGCGTGGTCATCACCATCGACACTCGCGCGCTGGCGGCAGGGACCTGGAAGGTCTTGCTGGAGCTGACGGCGGGGCCGCGTTCCGGGTCGGTCATTGCCTGGAACCCCTGGCCGTTCGGCACGGGGATGCTCCGGCTGCCGGTGTCCGCGGGCGAGGGGCGGGCCGCGGTGGCGTCCGCGGCGCGCTGGGGGCACTTCCAGCTGGAGGTGTTCGACCGCGATCTGGTGGCCGAGCAGGCGGTGGTGCAGGACGGCGAGGTCCGCCTGCAGCTCAGGGGGGCGATCCCGCGGCGGATCGAGCTCCAGTCGGCCGGCCGGCAGCCGATCGCGGGCCGTCCGGGGCCGGTCAGCCCCGATGGGGTGTGGGCCGTGGCCTTCCCGGTCCCCCCGGCCCGCCCTGGCAGCGAGGCCTCCGTCACGTGCTGGGAGGTACGCGCCACGAGCAAGGGACGGCAGGTCCCGGTCCGATTCGGCCCGGCTGTGCCCTGGGAGCAGGAGTCAAGCGGGCTGCCCGGGTGGCGTGCCGGGGTGGGCCAGACCAGCGAGCTCGAGCTGCGGGCCAGCCAGTGGGCAGCGCAGGTCGTCGGCGCGGAGATCGATGACTCAGGGATCGCCCTCAGGCTCCGTACGCACGGGCTTGACATCGCCGGCTTCCAGGCAGTGTTCGAATCCAGCCGGACTGTGTCCTACGGCGTCGCCGAGCCTGGCCCTGACGGTGCCGTCACCGTGCGGCTGCCCATGCTCGAGGAGCGCTGGGGCGAAGAAGGCCAGCTGCTGCTGTCAGGCACCTACCACTTCTCCCTGGTGCACCGGGCCACCGGGCAGACCCTGCTGCCGCTCGCGGCGCCGGGTTTCCTCGGCGAGCTCCCCCAGGACGTGCTCACCACTCAGGCGCGGGTGCAGCTGCAGCTCCGGCAGAACGAGCCACTGGCGGTCAGCGTGGTGGTCTCCGGGCCCGTCCCGGTCCCGGACCGCGGCCTGCGCAACCAGTTCCGGCTGCAGCAGGTGGCCAGCCAGGGCAAGGCGGACGAGCGTGCCGTCTTCTTCCGCAGCCTCTACGGGGAGGTGGCCAACGACAACGGCCTGGCCATCCACCATGAGCTGAGGCGGCGGAACGCCGACCTCACCCTGTACTGGTCGGTCGAGGATCTGGCGGTGCCCGTGCCGGAGGGCGCCGTCCGGCTGGTCGAGGGAACGGCGGAGTGGTATCAGCGGCTCGGGGCGGCTCAGTATGTCGTGGTGAACCTGCACCAGCCCGACTGGTACAGCAAGCCGCCCGGGCAGGTGATGGTGCAGACGTTCCACGGCTACCCCTACAAGGGGATGGGCAAGGCGTGGTGGGAGTTCACCGACCTGCCCGCCAACCGGATCACGTCCTTCCTCGACCGTGCCGCGGACTGGGACTACCTCGTGTCGCCGGCCTCATACGCCACGCCGGCGCTGCTGGAGGCCTTCTTCACGCCCGAGGCCGCGAGCAGGGTCACGGTGGTCGAGGCCGGCTATCCACGCAACGACATCCTCCTGTCGGGCGAGGGTGGCAAGGTGCGGAACAGGGTCAGGGCAGCCCTCGGCATCGGCGAGGGCCAGAAGGCGGTGCTCTACGCACCCACCTTCCGTGACTATCTGAGCCAGGACGGCATGACCGCCAAGGTCGCCAGCTTCTTCAACCCGCTGGCGGCCGCCAGCGCCCTCGGCCCGGACTACGTACTCCTGGTGCGGGGCCACGCCTTCAACGCCCGCGGGAACGCGGAGCGGGTGAAGGGTGAGAACATCCGCGATGTCACCTACTACCCCGACGTCATGGATCTGTGCCTCGCCTCCGACGCCGCCATTCTGGACTACTCCTCCTTGCGCTTCGACTACGCGCTCATGCAGAAGCCGATGATCTTCCTTGTCCCGGACAAGGCGTCCTACCACGCCCTGCGCCCGGCGATCATGCCCTACGACCCCACGGCGCCCGGGCCTCACGTGCGGTCCACGGAGGAGGCGGTCGCCCACCTCCGGGACCTGGACGGGGTGGGCCGCCGCTACCGCCCGGCGATCGGGACCCTGATCTCGACGTACATGGAGCTCGAGGACGGACATGCTTCCGAACGTGTCGTGGACGCCGTGTTCGGCCCGCTGCGCCCGGCTGGCGGCTGATTTCCCTGGCAGTCACCCGCGCAGCAGGGTCTCGGCCAGGTCCAGGTCGCGGGGGAAGGTGATCTTGATGTTCCGCTCGCTGCCGGGCACCACCCGGACCCCGACCTCGGGCAGGTAGCGCAGCACCACGCCGCAGTCGTCGGTGGCCGGCAGGTCCGCGAAGCGCGGGTCGGCGGCGGCCAGTTCGTGCGCGCGGCGGATCACCGACAGCCGGAACCCCTGCGGGGTCTGCAGCCGGACCAGGCTGTCGCGGGGCGGCATGCCTGTCATCACCCCGTCGCTGACCACCGCGATCGTGTCGGACGACGGGATCGCCACCCCGATGGCGGGGTGCTCCGCGAGCGTGGCCAGGCAGGCGGCGATGGTGTGCTGGTCGATCAGCGGCCGGGCGGCGTCGTGGAAGAGCACGTCGCACTCCTGGCCGCCGAGCGCGGCGATGGCCCGCCGGGTCGACTCGGTGCGGGTGCTGCCGCCGTCGATGACCTCGCGGACCTTCCGGTACCCGGCCGCGGCCAGCAGGCTGGCGGCCTCACGGGCATGCCCGGGCGCCATCACCACCAGGATGTCGCCGATGCCCGGGGCCTCATCGAAGGCTGCCACCGAATACTCGATCATGGCGCGCCCTGCCAGCGGCAGCAGCTGCTTGGGGATGCTGGTGCCGAACCGCTGGCCCGAGCCGCCCGCGAGCACCACCGCGACCGTCCGCATGGCCGGGACTTTACCGGTGTCGCGCCGCGCGGCCCGGTGCGGGATGCTGTGATCACCGGCCCGGCGGGCGGCAGGGAGGCGGGACGTGGGACAGGGTCTGTCGGTTTGGCGGAGCCCGCCGGAGCTGCCGCAGGCGCCGGGCCGAACGCCGCGTCAGCGGTGTCCCGGCGCCGAGGACCAGCCTCCCGAAGCCAGCGCAGCGCCCGCGAGGGAGGCAGGCAAATGAGCGCGACGGCGGCGGCGGCTGAGCGGCTGCCCGCGCGGCTGGCCCGGTGGGCCGCCCGGGGCCGGCTCGGCCCGGCCTCGCTCAGCGGCATCGGATTCGCCTGCGGCTGCTGCGCGGTGGTGTGGCTCACCGCGGGCACGCCAGCCGGCACGCTGGCCGGCGGCACCGCGCTGATCGCCGGCAGCCTGGCGCAGGAGGCCGCCGCCCGGGCAGCCCGGGCCGGGCCCGCGGGCGCCCGCCGCGCCGCGGACGGCTGGCTGGCGGCCGGGTGCGCCACGGCAGCGGAGTTCGCGGCCTACGGAGCGCTCGCCGCCGGGGCCCCCGCCGGGCAGCAGCGCGGGCTGTGGCCGCTGGCGGCGGGCGCGCTGATCCTGCTCGCGTTCCGGCAGATGGCAGCGCTGTGCCGGGGGCCGGGCGCGGCCGCCGCCGGGGCCCGCCCGGTCCTGCGGGCCGCCTGGCTGCTGCTCACGCTGCCCGCGCCGGCCCGGGCGGCCCTGATCACCGTGACGGCGCTGGCCTGGGGGCCGCGGCTGACGTTCCTGGCCCTGCTGGGGTGGGGAACGGCCGCCACCGTGGCGGCGCTGGCGTGGCCGCGCCGGGAGGTCCCGCCGGAAACAGGGCCGGCCGGTCCTGTGCCCGCCCGCCGGGAAGCCGGGCCCGGGCCGGCCGGGCTGGCCGCCTGCCGCGGCGACGGGCCGATCGCCCGCCGGGCCGGCGCGCTGGTCCGCGGGCAGCTGGCCCCGCTGCCGGCGGCGCTGGCCGGGCTCGCCGCGACCGGCCTGCTGGCCGCGGTGGGGCTGCGCGGCCTGGCGGGCGTGGTGCTGCTCGCCCCGGCAGCCGCCATGCTGCTCGCCGCGCCCGGGGCGGCCCACCCGCATGACGGCCGGCTGGACTGGCTGGTCCCGCCGGCGCTGCAGGCAGGCCAGTACATCTATCTGGCCGCGCTCGGGTTCGCGGCGGGCGTGCCGGGCCCGCTGACGTTCGCGCTGCCCGCCGTGCTGGCGCTGCGGCACCTGGACGCCGGGTACCGGGCCCGCCATTGGCCCGGCTGGCGGCCCCGCTACGCCGGGGCCGGGTTCGGCTGGGAGGGCCGGATGCTGGCCGCCGGGCTCGCCGCGGTCCTCGGCGTGGCCACGTTCGCCTACCTGGTGCTGACCGCGTATCTTGGGGTCCTCCTCGGCTGGATCTGCCTGTCCAGCTGGTATTCGGTGCAGGAAGGAGCACGCGGGTGATCGGGATGGTGCTCGCCGCGGGAGCCGGGCGGCGGCTGCGCCCCGACACCGACGCGATCCCCAAGACCCTGCTGCCGGTGGCGGGTGAGGCCACCATTCTCGACCTCGCCCTGCGCAACCTGGCCGCTGCCGGGCTGCGGGAGGTCGCGGTGGTGGTCGGGCACGCCGCGGAGGTGGTCGCCGACCGGGTGCCCGCCATGGAGCGCGCGCACGGGGTGTCGCTCACCCTGATCCACAACGACCGGGCCCAGGAGTGGAACAACGCGTACTCGCTGTGGCTGGCCCGCGAGTATCTCACCGGCGGGGCGCTGCTGGTGAACGGCGACACCGTGCACCCGGCCTCGGTGGAGAAGACGCTGCTGGCGGCCCGGGGCGGCGCGGGTGTCATCCTCGCCATCGACGACGTGAAGCCGCTCGCCGACGAGGAGATGAAGGTCGTGCTCGACGAGCGCGGGCTGCTGGCCAGGATCACCAAGCAGATGGACCCGGCGCTGGCCGACGGCGAGTACATCGGCGCGACCCTCATCGAGGCGCAGGCCGCCGGGCCGCTCACGGACGCGCTGGAGGCGACCTGGCGGCGGGACCCGGGCCTCTATTACGAGGACGGCTACCAGGAGCTCTCCGACCGGGGCGGGGAGGTCGCGGTCGCCCCCATCGGCGCGGTCGAGTGGGTCGAGGTGGACAACCATGATGACCTGCGGCGGGCCCGGGAGATCGCCCCGCGCTGCTGAGCGCGCAGCCCGTAGTGCACGCACGCGGTGCGGCGCGTGCACTACCCTCGCGAGTGCCACGTGTTCGGATGCGCGTGGCGTCCCGTTCGCCTGACCGCGGGCTGTTGCTTACCTTTTCGGCCGGGAGGAGGCTCAGGTCAGCCAATGCCGCTTCTGGCCCGGATGCTCCCTGCGCCCCTGATCGTGGAGGTCAGGCCCGGCGCGGTGGCCAGCCTGGGCGCGCTCCTGGCGGACCGCCGGATCGCGAACGAGGGCCGGATCGCGGTCGCGGTCGGCCCGGGACAGGGTGACGAGGTCGCGGCGGAGCTGGCGATCGGCGAGGCCGAGATCTTCCGGGTCGCCGACGGCACCCACGACACCGCCGTGTCCCTGGGGAAGCGGCTGCGCGCCGGGCACTACGAGGCGGTCGCCGGCATCGGCGGCGGCCGCACCCTGGATGTGACGAAGTTCGCCGCGCACATGGCCGGCATCCCGATGGTGGCGGTCGCCACCAGCCTGGCCCACGACGGCATCGCCTCGCCGACCGCCTCCCTGGAGCACGAGTCGGGCAAGGGCTCCTACGGCGTGCCCATGCCGGTCGCGGTGATCGTGGACCTGGACCGGGTCCGCGCGGCCCCGGACCACCTGGCCATCGCGGGCATCGGCGACGCGATCAGCGACCTGTCGGCCGTGGCCGACTGGGAGCTCGCGGCCGCCGACACCGGGGAGCCGGTCGACGGGCTGGCCGCCGCCATGGCCCGGTCAGCCGCGCAGGCGGTGCTGCACCAGCCCGGCAACGCCCGGTCGGACGCGTTCCTGACCGTGCTCGCTGAATCGCTGATCCTGTCGGGGCTGTCGATGACCGTCGCCGGTTCCAGCAGGCCCGCCAGCGGCGGCGACCACGAGATCATGCACGCGATCGACCAGCTCTACCCGGGCACCGCGAGCCATGGCGAGCTGGCTGGCGTGGGCGCCCTGTTCTGCGCCTATCTCCGCGAGGACGCGGAGCAGGCCCGGCTGATCTCCGGCTGCCTGGGCAGGCACGGCCTGCCCAGGATCCCCGCCGAGCTTGGCCTGTCGGACGCCGACTTCGCCAAGGCGGTCGGGTTCGCGCCCAGCACCCGGCCCGGCCGGTACACGATCCTGGAACGCCTCGCCCTGTCCGAGGCCGAGATTGCGCGGCGAGTGGAGGAGTATGTCCAGTCCGTCGCTGGCTGAGGTGAAGGCCCTCGGCCAGCCGCCCGCCGTCCTCGCCCGCCTGAACGACGAGCACCTGCTCGGCCGCCTCTACATGCGGCGGCTGTCGCCGGGCGCGACCTGGCTGTTCGCCCGGCTGGGCTGGTCCCCGAACGCGGTCACCGTGGGCTTCATCGCCTGCGGGCTGGCCGCGGCGGGAGTGACCGTGCTGGGCGGCCTGGCCCCCGCGATCGGGGCCGCCGTCCTGGTGCAGCTCTATCTGCTGCTGGACTGCTCGGACGGGGAACTCGCCCGGGTGAGCGGCCGGGCGGGCTCGGTCACCGGGATCTACCTGGACCGGATGGGGCACTACCTGGCGGAGGCCGCGCTGCTGACGGCGCTGGGCATCCGCGCCCAGGGGCAGCTGGCGATCTCGGGCCCGTACGTGACCGCCGGCCTGGCCGCGGCGGTGCTGGCGATGCTGGTCCGGGCCGAGACAGACAATGTGATCGTGGCGCGGGCGTCGGCGGGCCTGTCCGGCACCCACGAGGACGCCGCGCTGGCGCCGCGCAGCGCCGGGCTGGCCCGGGCCCGGCGGCTGGCGTCCGCGCTGCGGGTGCACCGCGCCATCCAGGCGGTCGAACTGTCCCTGCTGATCCTGGTGGCGGCGATCATCGACGCGGTCATGGGCGGGCTGACCGCCACCCGCGTGCTCACCGTCGCCTGCCTGGTGATCGCCGCCTTCATGGTGGCAGCGCACCTGGCCGCCATCGTCGCCTCCCGGAGGCTCGCGTGAAGCTCTCCTGCGTGCTGCTGACCATGGGCGACCGGCCCGCCGAGCTGGACCGCGCCATCGCCAGCGTGCTCGCGCAGGACACCGACATCGAGGTGGTGGTGGTCGGCAACGGCGCGGACGTGGCGCCCGCCCAGCCCGGCATCACCGTCATCCGGCTGCCGAAGAACGCCGGGGTCGCGGGCGGGCGCAACGCCGGGGTGGCGGCCTGCGCCGGCGACGTGGTGCTGTTCCTGGACGACGACGGCTGGTACCCCGATCCGGGCACCGGCAGCTACGTGGCGGGCCGGTTCGCCAGCGACCCGGAGCTCGCGGTCCTGTCCTTCCGGGTGGTCGACCCGGACGGCGGGCCCGGCGCGCGGTGGCACGTGCCGCGGCTGCGGGCCGGCGACCCTGCCCGGTCCTCGGTGGTGACCACCTTCGCGGGCGGCGCGTGCGCCATCCGCCGGTCCGCCTACCTGGCGGCGGGCGGCCTGCCGGAGGCGTTCTTCTACGCGCACGAGGAAACCGATATGGCCTGGCGCCTGATCGGCCTCGGGTACCGGCTGGAGTACGACGCGAACGCGCGGATGTGCCACCATGCGCTGCCGAACGCCCGGCACGCCACCTTCTACCGGCTCGACGGCCGCAACCGGGTGCTGCTGGCCCGGCGCAACCTGCCGTGGCCGCTGGCCGCCGCCTACCTGGCGAACTGGTTCACCCTGACGGTCGTGCGGGTGCGCGCGGCGGCTGCCGTGCGGGCCTGGCTCGCCGGGTTCGCCGAGGGGTGGCGGATGGACACCGGCGGGCGGCGGCGCATGTCGCTGCGCACCGCCTGGCGGATGACCCGGGCCGGACGGCCGCCGGTCATCTGAGCCTGGCGGATGACCCGGGCCGGACGGCCGCCGGTCATCTGAGCCCGCCGCCCCCCGCGGCGGATCACCCGGGGGGGAGGCGGAGCGTAGCTGCGCCACCACGGAGAGTTAAGATCGCCTCAGTGGGGTGCATGTCGCTGCTCACGCTGAGGCAGGCGCCGCCAGCCCACTGCCTCGCGCAGCGGGAGACCTGGCAGTCGCCCGCCACCGTGCCGCGCCACTGGCTGGCCGCTGGGTTCGCGGTGTGCGCGGTCTTCGCCGGCCTGCTGGCCGCCTTCACCACCAACCACCTGCACGAAACCTGGGGGATCTCGGCCGCCATCGCCTACGGGCTGGCGGCGGCCGCCGCGCTGGCCTGGCAGTCCCGGGGCGCCGATCTCGCGGTCGCGCTGAGCACCTGCGGCGCCCTGCTGGCCCCGCTGCTGCTGATGGCGGTGGACCGGCTGCGGCAGCCGGAGGTCCATGTGGTCACCCGGTCCGCGGCCCTGCTGCTGCGCCACGGCACGCCCTACCCGGCCCCGGCGGTCACCGCGCACGCTCACAACCCGAACCTGTTCGACCCCTATCTGCCGGTGATGACCCTGTTCGGCATGCCCAGGGCGCTGCTGGGGATGGCCCCGCTCACCGATCCGCGGATCTGGCTGGGGCTGGGGTTCGCGGTCACGTTCTCCGCCGCCGTGGCGGTGGCCGGGGCCAGGGACCCGTGGCGGTGGACCCTGCTGGTGGCGTCGTCCCCGGTGATCGCGCTGGCGCTGACGGTGGGCGGGACGGACGTGCCGGTACTGGCCCTGCTCTGCCTGGGGCTCGCACTGCTGTGGCGGCACCCGCGGCCGGCGCTGGCCGGGCTGGCGCTGGGGGTGGCCGCCGCCATGAAGGCGACCGCGTGGCCCGGGCTGGCGGTGGCGCTGGTGCTGCTGCGGGTCACCCGCAGCCCCCGGGCCGCGGGCAGCTTCGCGCTGGCGGCCCTGGGCGCGGCGGCCGCGCTGATCGTGCCGGTGGCCGCGCTGGCGCCGCGGTCGCTGGTGGAGAACACCATCGCCTTCCCGCTCGGCCTGGCCGGCACCAGGTCGGCGGCGGTCAGCCCGCTGCCCGGGTACCTGCTGGCCGGGAGCGGCGCGGCCGGGCACCTGCTGGCCGTGCTGCTGCTCGCGCTGACCTTGCTCGGGCTCGCCGCCTGGCTGTGGCTGCGCCCGCCCCGCACCGTCCCCGCCGCGGCCTGGTGGCTCATCACCGGGTTCACCCTGATGTTCCTGACCGCGCCCGCGACCCGGTTCGGCTACTTCATGTACCCGGCGGGCCTGCTGGCCTGGATCGCCGCGGGCACCCTGCCGTGGCGGCCGGGCGGCTGGCGTGCCAGGACGGCCGCGGCCGGGACGTCCGCGGGGCCGGCCGGGCGCTCCCCGTTAATCCGTCCTGGGCTCCGGCCGGGTGCTCTTTAGCCGCCGAACATCGAGGGGGTGTCCGGGCCGGCGAACGCGGCCGAGTCCTTGCAGATGTTCGCGCTGCCGTTGATGCCGCCGTAGTTCTTGGACAGGCCGCTCACCGCGGAGCCGCCGGCCTTGCCGGCCTTGCTGAGCAGCCCGGTGAAGTCAGAGCCCAGGATCAGCTCGATGGTGCCCGGTGAGACGGTGCTGGACTGCTGCACCTGAGCCTGGCCGACCTGTGACTTGAGCGTGCTGACCGCGGGCAGGTCCGAGGCGGCGCCGTACTGGATGACGGTGCTGGTGTAGCCGAAGGTGGGGGCGTTGCCCTCGCCGGCGACGCTGAAGCCGCGGCTGGTCAGGCTGGCGGCGGTGCTGCCGGCCACGCCGGCGGTGCCCGACCCGTCGAGCACGTCCACCTGCACCTGGGAGGGCGGGACGGTGGCAGCGGGCGTGGCTTTCTTCGCCGCGCCGCCGCCGCCCTTCGCGGAGCCATGGGCGTGCCTGCGGGCCTTGCGCAGGGCCTTGGCGAGGTGGTTGTCGCTGGCGATGGCGCTGAAGAGCTGGCTGGCCTGCGGCTGCGCCCAGTCCACGCGGGTGTTCGGGTCGGCCGGGTCGGGGACCACCGGCAGCGAGACGAACTGCAGGTTGCCGGAACTCAGGCCGCGCATGCTGCTGGCGATGGCGACCATCGTGGTCAGGGTGAGCCCGCTGTCGGTAGTGAGGGAGCGGGCCACGTCGTGGACGACGTTGTAGATCCGGGACGGGTCGCTCAGGACGCTGGTGTGCTTGATCTTCTGCATGGCTGAGGCCAGGAAGTACTGCTGGCGCTGGATCCGCTGCAGGTCCGAGCCCAGGCCGACGTGCCGTTCGCGGACGAAGGCGAGCGCCTGCGCGCCCCCGATGCTGTGCACGCCAGAGGTCAGGTGCAGGCCGGAGGCGGGGTCCTTGATGGGGAACGGGAGACAGACCTTGACTCCGCCGACATCGTTGACGATCGATTTGAAGCCGGCGAAGTTGACCTCGACGAAGTGGTCGATGTGGATGCCGGTGGTCTGTTCCAGGGTCTTCCACAGGCACGCCGCGCCGCCATCGGAGTAGGTGGCGTTGAGCATCTCGCTCTGGCCCGGCCCCGCCTGCTGGCCCGGGTGCCCGTGCCCGTCCGGCAGGCACGACACGACCGGCACCATCGAGTCGCGCGGGAAGCTGACCACGACCGCCTGCTTATGGTCCGGCGAGATGTGCAGCAGCATCGAGGTGTCCGACCGGGACCCGTAGATGCCCGTCCCGTACCGGCCGTGGGTGCCGGCGCGCGAGTCGGACCCGACCACCAGGATGTTCACGGACCCGTCCAGCTTCGGCGGGCGCTTGCCGAGCATCGCGGCGGTCACGTTGTCGTGCCGGATGCTGTCCGACACGTTGCGGTACATGACGTACAGGGACAGCGAGCCGATGACCAGCACCCCGGTCATGGCGAGTGCGGCGATGGTCAGCCATGGGCGGCCGGCCAGCGCGGGCAGCCCCCGGGCGGAACCGCGCGGCCGCCTGCTCCGGGGCCCCCGCCCGCCCGCAGGCCGCTGTCTCGCGGGCCCCCGCCCGCCTCCGCGGCGGCCGGCGGCGCGGCCGCCTGGCTCGCCCGGGTACCGTAGGCGCTGCGTCGCTCCCGCGGGCTCGCCGCGTTGCGGCGCGTATCCGCCGCCCCGGTCGAGATCGTGGTAACGGCTCATCGCTCCTCGGCAGGATCGCTGTCGGCTTCGGGGATCTCACCGCGGTCGGAAACCACGGGCGGGCACCACGGTCCAGAAGCGTATCGGCCAGCGTGGAATGCCGCGCTTTATCCGGAGAAAGCGCTCTGGTCCCGGCAGATGCTGGCGTTGCCGGTTACGCCGCCATATGAGCGGGCAAGCCCCTGGACGGTGGGGGCTCCGGCGGCTGCGGGAGTGGCCGCGGCGGCGCCGTGAAAACCGGCGCCGATGATCAATCTCACAGTCCCTGGTGCCAGCCCGGGGACCTGCTCCAGGCGTGCGCCGGCCACCGCGCGGCCCAGCGTGGCGGCGGCCGGACGGTCCGCCGGGCCCGCGTACTGGATCACCGAGCGGGAGTGGCGGAAGCTGTGCGCATCCCCGGTCCGGACCACGGTGAAACCGCGTCCGGCCAGGTAGGTGCCTGTGCGGCTGGCCGCTCCGGCGATCCCGTTGCCGTTCAGGACGGCGACCCGGACCTTGCCGGGGGGCAGCGCCGGGCGGGCCGGGCGGTGCGGGCGGCGTGCGGCGGCCTGGGCACCGAGCGGTCGTGCGCCACCGCGCTGAACAGCCGGTCCGCTGCGGGCTGCTGCCAGATAACCTGGACCATCGGATTCGCAGGATATGGCAGTATTGGCACTTCTATTAACTGGACTTTGCCAAGTTCCGTTCGCTGCATGCTGCGCGCGAGGTCATACATCGCGGACAGCCCGAAGCCCGAGTCAGTGGTGAGGTAGGGCGCCGCCGCGTGCGCCACCGAAAGCAGCCGCAGCGGATTGCCGAGCAGCCCGTGCCGCAGCGCGGACTGCATCACCGAAATCATGAAGAATTGCTCACGCCTGATCCGCTGGACGTCCGGCCACTGCCCGATGTCGCGCGCCCGCACGAACTGCAGGGCCTGGGCCCGGCTGATGCGGTGGCGCCCGGCCGGCAGCCGCAGGCCGTCGTTGGGGATATCCACTGCATACGGCAGGCAGACCTCCACCCCGCCCAGCGCGCCGACGAACCGCTCGAAGCCGGTGTAGTCGACCTCCGCGAAGTGGCTGATGCGGATGCCGGTCGACTGCTCAATGGTCTTCCAGGTGCAGCCCGGGCCGCCCTGCGCATATGTCAGGTTCAGCGCTTCCAGGCCGCCCGGCTGTGCCTGCTGGCCGCCGAAGTGGTCACCGGGCGGGCAGCGGTAAACCGGGACCATTGAGTCGCGCGGGAAACTGAGCACCACCGCGCCTTTGCGGTCAGCTGCCACATGCACCAGCACGTAGGTGTCGGCGCCCTGATCGACGCCGGGGTGATAGCGGCGGGTCGGGTAGTCCCGGAGGCCGTTGTAGGCACCGATCACCAGAATGTTCTCGGCCGCGTTCCAGGCGCGCGGCCGGGTGCCGAGCCCGGTGTTGGTGACCCGCTGGACCCGGCCGGCGGTCCCGAGATACACGCCGTACGCGGCGAGTGCCAGGCCGGCCGCGAGCACCGCCGCGACGGTGAGACTCCACCCGGCCAGCAGGCGGCGGCGTGGGAAGCGCCTCCCCCGGCGAAGCCTCCCACGCGGTCCCCCCGCTGGGGCGCGGCCCGCGCCCCCTGCATCGTCGCAGCTCATGGCTAGCTCGACAGGAGCGTGGGGCATCGGCCAGGCCGGTGCCGTCGCGTTGCCGGTGTGTCCGGTGAAGTCCGGTCGGCGTGCCGCCGCCCGGGTGGCCGGCCAGCCGGGTGGGCGGCTGCGAGGCGGGACCGGGCCGCGGACCTTCGTTCCGTTATCAATTCATGCGCTTAGGACCGGGCGGCAGCGGCAAGGATGGCAGGGTGAGCCGGCGCGGCGCGGATCATTCCAGGGCACCGCGCGATGGCGCACGCGCAGACGAGGTCCAGGAGGAAGACCGCCCGCAGGCAGCCGTCGGGGAGGACACCGTCACCGTGGACCAGGACCCGGACCCCGGACGCGGCGGTGAGCAGGAGTACCCCGCCGCCGGCAGGCCCGCCGCGCGGGACGCCGCCGCCACGGCGGGCGGGGACACCGCCGCGGACGCCGTTCCCGCGGACGCCGTTCCCGCGGACGCCGTTCCCGGGGACGGCGCACCCGGGGCTGCCGGGCCCGCACCAGGCGAGCCGGACCCGGCCGGGGGAGCGGGCAGCGGGCCGGCCGGTGAGCCCGGCACCGGTGTGCTGCCGGTCCCGGAGCCAGCCGGTGACGTGCCGCCCGGCGGGGACCTGCCGCCGGCCGGCGTGGCCGGGGTGCTGCTGCAGGACCTGCTCCCGGCGGAGCCCACCACGCCCGCGCGCTCCCGCCAGACCCGGCGGGAACGGTGGACCGAACTCGGCGGGCAGACGTTCGGCTGGCTGACCGTGCTGCCGGTCCTGCTGGTGGCCGCCTGGCTGCTGCCCGGGCTGCCGCTGCTGCTGGCCGGGCGGTTCCTGCCGGTGCCCATGTTCCTGATAGCGGCGCCGGTGGCGGCGGTGCTGGCCGTCATCGCCGCCCGCTACGTGCCCGGCCGCTGGCCCACGCCGTCCGGCCGCACCGGGCCCACGTCACCGTGGGCCGCCTGGTCCGGCGTGGGCGGCACCGCGGTGATCGCGGCCGGCTTCGGAGTCTGGCAGTGGCTGCTCGCCTCACCGGAGCTGATCCTGCTCCGCCAGCCCGGCGTGCTGACCCAGCTCGGCTACTGGATCGCCCAGCACGGCGAGCTGCCGATCCCCACCACCGCGGCCGCGTTCGGCGGCGGCCACCCCGGCCTCACCTTCGCCAGCTACGGGCTCGCCGCCCACGGCGCCGCGGTGTCGCCGTGGCAGCTGCCGGGACTGCCGATCGTGCTGGCCGCCGGGGCGTGGATGCACGGCCTGGCCGGGATGACCGCCGTCAGCCCGGTGCTCGGCGCCTTCACGGTGCTCGCGGTCGGCGGGCTGACCGGGCGGCTGGCCGGGGTGCAGTGGGCGCCGGTTGGCGCGCTGGCAGCGGCGCTGGCCCTGCCCGAGCTCCTCACCAGCCGCTCCGCCTATGCCGAGCCGCTGGTGGAATTGCTCCTGTTCGGCGGGCTGTGCCTGGTGACCGACTCGCTCGCGGCCCGGCCCCGGGCGGCGGCCGGCCGGTTCACCGACGTGACGCGCTGGCGGGCGGTGCCGCCCGCGGCCGCGACCATGGCGGCTCTCGGCGGGCTCGCGCTGGGCCTGGCGTCGCTGCCGCAAGCGGACGCGCTGATGCTGCTGCTGCCCGTGATCCCGTTCGCGGCTGTGCTGGTGGCGGGCCAGCGGCCCCGGGCGGCCGCGTTCACCGCCGGGATGGTGGCGGGTGTCGGGTACGGGCTGGCGGGCGGGCTGCTGCTGGCCGGGCCGGGCATCCAGGCGCTGGGCCCGTCCCTGCGGATGATCGGGCTCGCCGTGGTCTGGGCGGCCGCGCTCACCCTGGCCGGGGTGGCGGCCGGATCCCGCGACCGGTTCCGGCGGCTGCTCGGGCAGCGGCCGCTGCGCTGGCTGCCCGAGGCGGCCGCGGTGCTCGTCGTCGCGGCGGCGATCGCATTCGCGGTCCGGCCGTATGTCCAGGTGGTGCGGGGCGGGGGTGGCGGAGCCGGGTACGTCGCGTCGCTGCAGCAGCTGGCCGGCCAGCCAGCCGACCCGCGCCGCGTCTACGCCGAGGACAGCTTCTACTGGGTCATCTGGTATCTCGGGCTGCCCGCTGCGCTGCTGGCCGTGGCCGGGCTGGCGCTGCTCGCCCGCAGGTGTGCCCGCGCCCTGATCACCTGGCGCGACCCGGCCGGGGACGTACGCACCCAGACCCTGCCGCTGCTGATCATCGGCTGGGGCGCGCTGGCCGTGCTGTGGCAGCCGGGCACGGTCCCGGACCAGCCGTGGGCGGGCCGCATCCTGGTGCCTGTCGTGCTGCCGGGCCTGATCGTGTGCGCGGTGTGGGTCGCCGCGTGGCTGGTGGCGCGGGCGCGGCAGCGCGGTGCCGGGACGGTCGCGGTGGCGCTGGCAGCGGCGTTCTTCAGCGCTGCGGTGGCGATACCGGGCGCGGTCACCTCGTTCGCCGCTGGCACGCCCGCGTCGGCCAGCACGCCGGCGTCGGCTGGCGCAGCCGGGCCGGCTGGCACGCACGGGCCGGGCCTCGCGGTGGCGGGCCTGTCCGTGGACGGCCCGGCCCTGCAGCGGACCGGGGCGGGGGAGGCCGCCGCACTCAGGCGCCTGTGCGGTCAGATCGGGCAGAACTCGTCGGTGGTGCTGCTCGACCAGACCGCCGCCAGCGAGTTCGCGCCGGTGCTGCGCGGCATGTGCGCCATCCCGGCCGGGGTGATGGTGGGCGCGTCGCCGGGCCAGGTGCTCGCGGTGGCGCACAGCATCGCGCGGGTCGGCCGGCGGCCCGTGCTGCTCGCGTCCAGGGCGACGGCCCTGTCTCCCTACCTGTCACCGCCCCGCAAGGTGCTGGATCTCCTCACCCGGCAGGACGCGCACTTCCTCACCAGGCCACCGGACGGGACCTGGCCGGTCCGCTACGAGCTGTGGATGTCATCCCCGGCCGCGGTCGCCGGGGCATAAGCCGCCGGGCATAAACGGGTGCCGGGTGGCGTTGGCACTGATCGGACGGGTACGGGCGGCGCGATTTGCCTCCTGTGCCGCCGGTCCCGTAGAGTAAAGGGACACCGACGCGGGGTGGAGCAGTTCGGTAGCTCGCTGGGCTCATAACCCAGAGGTCGCAGGTTCAAATCCTGCCCCCGCTACCAAGTAGTTGCAGGTCAGAGGCTTGATCGCCAGAGGTGGCGATCAGGCCTTTTGATCGTTTGTTGGCGATTCGTTGGCAGGTTGCGGCGGCAGCAAGCCGCACAAGGCGTGAACGCGCGACACTGCTTGGGCTCGAACGAACTTTCCGGCACGGCCGGGGCCGACTGGGCGAGCCTGGGGAGGCTGGCGGAAGCAGGGGGGCCACCGGTGGCCCTGCGGCTCCCCTGATCGACTACCTCGCACTGATCCTGCCCGGCCTCAGATGGAGCCGGACGGGCGGCCCGGCCAGCGTGCCCGACGTGGCAGCCGACCTGCCGCTGACCCCAAGCAGCACCTGCGTGCCTGCTGCACCTCACCGGGACGGGTGGCGCAATGCCGTCCGGGTGCCTGAGGATCGGTGCTGGAGGCGTGACCATGAGGAGCGTTGTGGGATGAGCAGCCTGCCGGACACCGATCGCCCGCATGCGGTGAACCCAGACCCGCGGTTGCGCGCGGTGGCCGCGGACCTCGAGTACTTCCGCGCCAAGCGGCTTGAACCGCGCGTACTGCACCTAGTGCGCCGGGGCGTGATCAGCCTGAACGACCTGATCCGGGCGGGCCGTGATACCGCAGGCGATCGAACCAGCCGCGCTGCCGCGGCCACCGTCGAGCAGCGGCTGCGGGCACTTGAGGACCGCCTGGACGCATTGGTGGCCGGCATCGCAGCGGTCGCGGTAGCTACCCGGTCCGCCGACGTGGTCATCGAGGACATCCGGCGCGAGCGCGGCGACTATCACCCGTTCCTGAGGATCGCCAAGCGAACCTACAGCGGCTCCGTCGGGGAGCGCATGAGCCAGCTCGAGCGAGGCCTCGCCGACAGCGAGGAGCTGCTCGACGTGTTCACCCGCGCCCTGCTGGACACCGGAGAGATCACCGCCCGCCAACTCGATCAGCAACGCCAGGCGCTGCACGGCCAGGGGTATCGCAACGGCGCCCGCCTGGTGGCACGTGCCTGGGTGGATCCGGAGTTCAAGCGGCGCCTGCTGGAGACCGGGCGGGAAGCCGCACGCGAGCTCGACATTCCCCCGGGCAGGCTCGGCAAGCTTGGCGTCGCGGAGAATACCGAACGCGAGCACAACGTGGTCGTTTGCACGCTGTGCTCCTGCTACCCGCACGACCTGCTCGGTGACCCGCCCTGGTGGTACCGGACCGACGAGTACAAGCGGCGCATCATCGAAGACCCCCGCGCCATGCTGACGGACTTGTTCGGCCTCGAGGTCCCGCCTGAGCGGGCGGTCACCGTGCGCGACAGCACCTCGGACGTGCGATGGATGGTCCTGCCGCGCAGACCAGAAGGCAGCGAGGCCATGACAGAAGACGAGCTCGCCGATCTGGTGACCCCCGAAAGCCTCGTGGGGACCGCAGAGCCGCGCACCCCGCAGGACCCCGCTTGACCAGCGACGCCACGCCCGGCCCGCACCGATACTCCGTAGGCCAGCGGGTGCGGGTACGCGATGACCGGCCCGGCGGGAACCCGCGGACACCCCGATACGTGCGGGGCAAGGCCGGGACGATCATCGCGCTGCACGGCCAGATCCCCAACCCGCTGGACCACCGCGAGCGCTACCCCCCGCTGTGCACCGTACGTTTTCAGCTTCAGGAACTGACCGGCCGCCCCAGTCGCGACTCGATCACCGCGGACCTGCACGAGGACTGGCTGGAACCAGCACACCCGCTCTCGTGAAAGTCCCCGGCCTGCCGGCGGCAGCGGACGTGAGCTCCCGCCGACCGGGCCAGCTGGAACCCAGGCATCGCCCTTATGCGGGCGTTAAGCCATGGAAAGTCGCCGGTCACGATTGATTCGGCGAGCAGTTTCCCAGGGGGAATCCGGGGGCGCATCATCGTCATTCCCGGGGCTCGCATGGTGAGGATCGCCCATCCGCTGGACGGCCGGGTATGCCTGCCCGCTGAGCCGGTGGACTTTCACCGGGTGCAGCCCGGCGGCTGACCTCTACTGGCCCTATGCCGAGGCTCTACCCGCAGCGCGCAGGCTCGTGTACGCCATCAGATGGCGTAGGAGGAGCCGAAATGCCATTCGCCAGCATGAAATTCATCGAGGGCACGCTCATCGGGCAGGACACTAGCGATGCCGTCACGATGTCGGCAGAGTTGTGTGTGAGGTTGCTGAACCAGGCCAGGCAGATCCATTATGCGGGCCTGAAAGCGTACGGTCTGCTCATCGCTGAGCCCGACCGGCCAGGCTATCCCTTCACCGCAACCGATGTCGTCTTCCTGGACTCCAGGAAGAACCGGCGCAACGACTCAGGTTATCGGGCCGCATTCCATGCCCAGGGCGAGTACTTCCGGCAGTTCGACGATGCTGGCTTCGTCGCCGACCCAGCCGAATTGCTGGCAGTCTGGCAGGAAATCGAAGACTCCGGAAGGCAGGTCATCGCCCCGTTTCACAGTCACCGGCGGCAGCCGGCCAACTTCTCGCTGATCGATTACCGGCTGCACAATCCCGCATTCCCCTGGCATATGATCATCTCGCTTCGCGATCCGCAACGTCCGGTTCTGCAGCCGTTTGCCGTGCACAAGCAACTGTCTGACTTCGGGATCAGCGACCGCGATACCTGCCAGGACAGCCAGCTCTCC
>JBLMWU010000014.1:0-17238 GCA_050257395.1 Gemmatimonadota bacterium
CCCCGGCGTCCCATCGCGCCGTCCCGCCGGGCCGCACCCCGGCCGCCCGCCAGACCAGGGCCGCCGTGGCGGGGCCGCGGCCGCCATCGCATCCCCCGGCCGGGCTGCCCCCCGCCTGCCCGCCCCGCGACCTGGTACTCAGCCTGGCGACGAGCCAGGGCAGCTACGGCCAGGCTGCCCGGCCGCGGTTCGACGTGTTCGTGGTGTCGGTCGGCGCACGCGACTGCTCGGTCAACATCGCCCCCGCCGCCCTGTCCGTGGTGGTCAGGCGGGGCGGAACCGGCCGGGTGTGGGACTCCGCCGACTGCGCGCGGGGCAGCGGTGCCCATTTCGTCCAGCTCAGCCGGGGCGTGCCGCGGGTCCTGCACTTCCAGTGGGGCCGCCGGCCCTCCTCCCCGGGCTGCCGGCTGGGCGGCACGCCGGCCCCGCTGGGCACCTACACCGCGACCGCGGTCGCGCCCGCCGCCCGCCTCGCCAGCCAGGGCATCGTCTTCGTGCTGGCCGGGCCCGGGGTGGGCATGTCCTGACGGCTCGCGCCGGCGGGCTCCGCCGCTGGCGGTGCAGGCTCCGCCGCTGGCGTGGTGCGGGCCGCGCGGCCGGCGCCAGCGGGTCAGCCGCCGAGGGCGGCGCCGATCGCCGCCCTGATGTCCGTCACCTCCCTGACGTCGGTGAGCGTCCCGCCCCGGCCGTCACGGGACTCGCCGCTGCCGGGCAGCCCGCCGGTCCCGGCCGGGACCAGCGCCCGCCGGAACCCCATCCGCTCGGCCTCGGCCAGCCGCCGCTGGACGCCGGACACCCGGCGGACCTCCCCGGCCAGGCCGACCTCCCCGATCGCGATCATGTCGCCCGGCACCTTGAGGTCGGCGCACGCGCTGGCCAGCGCCAGCGCCACCGCCAGATCGACGGACGGCTCGGTGAGCCGCACCCCGCCCACGGTCGCCGCGTACACGTCCGACTTGCCGATGTTGACCCTCGCCCGCCGCTGCAGGACCGCGAGGACCATGCCGACCCTGGCCGCGTCCAGCCCCGACGTGACCCGCCTCGGCACCTCCAGCACCGAGCCGGCCACCAGGGTCTGCACCTCCGCCAGCAGCGGCCGCCGGCCCTCCAGGGTGACCGTGACGCACGTGCCCGGCACCGGGTCGCTGCGCTGGGAGATGAACAGCGCGCTCGGGTCGGGCAGCCCGATGAGCCCGTACTCACCCAGGTCGAAGCAGCCGATCTCGTCGGTGGGGCCGAACCTGTTCTTGAGCGCCCGCACCATCCGCAGCTGCGCGTGCCGGTCCCCCTCGAACTGCAGGACCACGTCCACCAGGTGCTCCAGGGCCCGCGGCCCGGCGATCGACCCGTCCTTGGTCACGTGCCCCACCAGCACGGTGGTCATGGCCTGCTGCTTGGCCACCGCGATCAGCGCCGCGGTGACCTCGCGGATCTGGGTGACCCCGCCCGGCGCGCCGTCGACACCCGGGGCGGTGATGGTCTGCACCGAGTCCACGATCAGCAACTGCGGCGCCACCTCGGCCACGTGCCCGAGCACGGCGGCCAGCTCGGTCTCCGCGGCCAGGTAGAGCTCCGGGCCCACCGCCCCGATCCGGTCCGCCCGCAGGCGCACCTGCTCGGCGGACTCCTCGCCGGTCACGTACAGCACCCGGCCGGACTCCGACGCCATCGCCCCGGCCTCCAGCAGCAGCGTGGACTTGCCCACGCCGGGCTCGCCGGCCAGCAGCACCACCGCGCCGGGGACCAGCCCGCCCCCCAGCACCCGGTCCAGCTCGGCCAGGCCGGTCGGGCGGGCGCTGGCCGCCCGCGCGTCCACCTGGGTGATCGGCACCGCCGGGGCGGCGCCCTGGCGCGGCACCAGCTGCAGCCCGCCGCCCGCCCGGGCGGCCGGCACCGCCGCCGGGGCGGTCTCCTCAACCGTCCCCCAGGCCTGGCACTCGGGGCACCGGCCGGTCCACCGCGGGCTCCGCCACCCGCACTCCGTGCACCGGTAGGCCGGGCCGCCGGCAGACTTTCCCATGGACAGGACCGTACTGACCGGGTACGACACTCCTGCCGCGCCATGCCGCAGCCCTGGGCGCTCCCGGGGGCGAATAAGCTGGCCGGGCGGAAGCGCCCCCCGCGAGCGGGGGAGGAAGGAGTCACGTTGAGCCCTTCGGGCAAACCCCAGGGGCCGCTCGTCGCGCTGTCCACCGCCTCGGTTTTCCCGGACCGGACGCCGGACGCGTTCGAGGTGGCGGCCCGTCTCGGCTATGACGGGATCGAGGTGATGGTCTCGGCCGACGCGGTGAGCCAGGATGTGGACGTGCTCCGCCGGCTGGTCGACTACCACGGCATCCCGGTGCTGGCGGTCCACGCGCCCTGCCTGCTGGTGACCCAGCGGGTGTGGGGCCGCGAGCCCTGGGGGAAGCTGATCAAGGCCAAGGCCGTGGCGGAGAAGCTGGGCGCCCGGGTGGTGGTCGTGCACCCGCCGTTCCGCTGGCAGCGTGACTATGCGCGGGAGTTCACCGCCGGGCTGGAGCGGATGCACGAAGAGACCGACGTGGTCTTCGCCGTCGAGAACATGTACCCGCTGCGGGCGGGCGGGGCCGAGGTGGCGCCGTACTCACCGCACTGGAACCCGGTGCCGCAGGACTACCCGTCGGTCACCCTGGACCTGTCGCACACCTCGGTCTCCGGTTCCGACGCCCTGGCCATGGCCGGCGAGCTCGGTGACCGGCTCGCCCACATCCATCTCGCCGACGGCACCGGGGTCACCAACCGCGACGAGCATCTGGTGCCCGGCCGCGGCACCCAGCCGTGCGCGCCGCTGCTGGAGAAGCTCTCGGCCGACAGCTACGCCGGCGCCGTCGTGCTGGAGGTCAACACCCGGCGGGCCAGCTCGCGGGAAGCACGGCGGGCGGACCTGGCCGAGGCGCTGGAGTTCACCCGGCGCCACCTCGCTGCCGGGACCGGCAGGCCCGGCGGCACGCACGGCCCGGCGCAGCCCGCGGCCGGCGCCGCCGCACCGGCCCGGCAGGCCGCGGCCAGCCGGGCAGGCGCCCGGCGCAGCGGGTCCGGGGGGCACGCGGGCGCGGGCGAGAGCCACGGGGGCAACGGGCGCAGCCCGGACGGCGGGCGCAGCGCCGCCGGGGCGCACAGCGCCGCTGAGGGCCAGGCCAGCCGCCGGGTGGCGGGCCGGGCCAGGAGCCTGGGCCGGGCGGTCGGGCGGGCCGCCGGGAGCCGCGAGCCGGCCGGTCAGGACGTGGGCGGCCGGGCCCGCTCCAGGCGGGCGCCCGGCACCGGCCAGGGCCCCTTCCGGGGCGGCTCCGCGTTAGGGCTCCGCTGGCGGCGGCTGGACGGCCAGCCGCGCGAGCAGGCATCCTGGCGATCATGACGAACAACGAACCGGCCCGCACCGCCGCGGGCAGGCCAGCGCGCCCGGCCGCACCCGGCCGGAACGCCACCCTGATCACGGTCGCGCCCACCGGCGCGGAATCGGCCAAGGCGGACGTCCCGGCGCTGCCGGTCACCCTGGACGAGCTGGTGACCACCGCCAAGGAATGCCAGGCGGCCGGCGCGGCCGTCATCCACGTGCACATCCGGGACGAACGGGCGCAGCCCACGCTGGCGCTGACCCGGCTCCGGGACACGGTCAGCGCCCTGCGCGAGGGCACCGGCCTGATCGTGCAGCTGTCCACCGGCGGCGCGGTCACCGACAGCTTCGCGGACCGGCTGGCGGTGCTCGACGCCGCGCCCGACGGCTGCTCGCTCACCTGCGGGACCGTGAACTTCGGGGACGACGTCTTCCTCAACCCGTGGCCCTTCATCCGCGACCTGTACGTGCGCACGAAAGAGTTGGGGGTGGTGCCGGAGTTCGAGCTGTTCGACCTCGGGCACATCGCCACCCTGCACCGGCTGCTGGCGGAGCTGGGGCCGCCGCACGGCGGTCACGTGCACTGCGACCTGGTGATGGGGGTGCCCGGCGGAATGCCCGGCGACGCGGCCACCCTGGTCGCCGCGGTCGCGGCGCTGCCGGACGGCGCCACCTGGTCGGCCACCGGAATCGGCCGCACCAGCCTGCCGGTGATGCTGGCGGCGCTGTCGGCCGGCGGGCATCTGCGGGTGGGCATGGAGGACACCACCTCCTTCGCGCGCGGGCGCCCGGTCACCGGCAACGCGGAACTGGTGTCCCGCGCCGCGGCCCTGGCGGACCTGGCGCAGCGCCCGGCGATGAGCCCGGAGCAGGCCCGCGCCATGCTGGGGGTCACCGATCGAGGCTGACAGCCCGGTGCTGGCCGAGGTCGTCCGGTCAGGCTTCGCCGAGTCCCGGCACCGGGGCACGCTGGTGGCGCTGCACGCCGACGGCAGCGAGGCGCTGCGGGCCGGCAACCCGTACGCTCCGCTGTTCCCCCGCTCGGCCAACAAGCCGCTGCAGGCCGCCGGGATGGTCCGGGCCGGGCTGGACCTGGACGGCAAGCTGCTCGCGCTCGCCGCCGCCAGCCACTCCGGGGAGGACTTCCACGTCGCCGGGGTGCGGGAGATCCTGCGCCGGGCCGGCCTGGCCGAGGACGCGCTGGGCTGCCCGCCCGCGCTGCCGCTCGGCGCGGACGCCCAGGCCGCGCTGCTGCGGTCGGGCGGGCAGGCAGGCCGGGTCTACATGAACTGCTCGGGCAAGCACGCCGCCATGCTCGCCACCTGCGTGCTGGCCGGCTGGCCGCCCGCCGGCTACCTGGACCCGGCGCACCCGCTGCAGGCGGCCCTGCGGCGGACGGCGGGGGAGCTCGCGGGCGAGCCGGTCACCGCGGTCGGCGTGGACGGCTGCGGGGCGCCGCTGTTCGCCTTGTCGCTGGCGGGCGTCGCGCGGGCGGTGCGGGCCCTGGTGCTGGCTGCGCCCGGTTCTGCGGAACGGAAGACCGCGGACGCGATGCGCTCCCACCCGGACTGGACCTCGGGGTCGGACCGGCCGGAGCGGGCGCTGATGGACGCCGTGCCCGGTCTGCTGGTCAAGGCGGGGGCCGAGGGCGTGGAGGCGTTCGCGCTGCCGGACGGCCGGGCGGCGGCCTACAAGATCGAGGACGGCGCGGCCCGGGTCCGCCCGGCGCTGACCGTGGCCATCCTGCGATTCCTCGGGGTGGACGGTGCCGGGCTGGACGAGATCGGCACGGTCCCGGTGCTCGGCGGCGGCCGCCCGGTCGGCCAGCTCCGCGTCACCCTCCCCGCCTGACCCTGCCCGGCGGCGCGCATATCCGGCAATCCGGGCGCTGAAGGGCGGGTAAGCCGGACAGGGCGGGGCAGGGACCCCGCGGGACCGGCCTCGCGCCAGCACGTCCGCTGCTTGCTGTAGTTAGCGATGTGTTTGCGGCGGCTAGCATGGGGGCATGGAGTGCTTGCTGAAGCTCGGCGCGGAGTTATTTGTTACCGCTAAGTAACCGCTGTGTTGCAGGGGTTTCTCGCATCCCGGCCATGACGGGGGTGCTAGCTGGGCGTTTGCAATTGCAAGCAAGAGGTGCTTAACTGTAAGTGTGAGTCCCATGAGTGTGAGTTCCATCGGGCAGTACATCCGCGAGCAGCGGGAGCAGGCGAAGATCTCGCTGCGCCAGCTGGCCTCTGCCGCGGGCGTGTCGAACCCGTACCTCAGCCAGATCGAGCGAGGGCTGCGCAAGCCAAGCGCTGACATCCTCCAGCAGATCGCCAAGGGGCTGCGGATCTCCGCCGAGGCGCTCTACGTGCAGGCGGGGATCCTGGAGGACCGGCGCCCGGACTCGGGCGTACGGGCCGCCCTGCTGGCGGACCCGGAGCTCTCCGAGCGGCAGAAGCAGGTGCTGCTGGAGATCTACGAGTCCTTCCGGCGGGAGACCGCCTCTGAGCCCGGTGCCGGCGAGGGCGAACCGGGCCCGGGCGACCTGACCGAAGAGGAGCTGCTGGCTCAGGCCGAGTTCCTCCGCGATGAGGAGATGCCTGCGGCCGGTGGGCCGCTGGCGGGCACGGAACTGCCAGGGACTGGCAACGGAGCGCCCGGCGTGGCAGGGCCGGGGCGCACATCAGGGGGCCTGCCGGACACGGCAGACCAGGAGAGGTGAAGATCAGATGAGTCCTGTGACCGACGTGCGGACCGAACTCCGCAGGATCGCCGACAGCAAGCCGGTCCACGCGGCCGCTGGCGCCGGGGTCGTCGCGACCGAGGCGCTGCGGGAGCTGCCCGCGCGGCTCGCCAAGTGGCGCGCCGAGTACGGTGTGGGCACGTTCGACAAGCGGGTGAACGGCTACGTCACCGAGATCCGGACCCGGGCGGCGCACAGCTACGACCAGCTCGCGCTGCGCGGCAAGAAGGTCATGACGGCCAAGCCCGCCCCCAAGGGCAAGGGCCAGCTGAACGGCGGCGGCGGCAAGGCCGCCAAGTAAGGCCGCAAGCCGTCACCTCCGGGCGGGCCCGGGTACGGGCGGGATACGTCCCGGTTGTCCCGGGCCCCCCCCCGGACCGGTTACCCTGAATCCGTGTTCGCTGGCTGGAATCTGCTGACCCCGCTGGGATACCTGTTCCTGGCGCTCGACATCGTGGCGCTCGGAGTCGAGGTATGGGCGCTCGCCGATGCGCTGCGCCGGCCCGCTGGCGCCTTCGTCGCGGTCGGCAAGCAGACCAAGCCGATCTGGCTGATCATCCTGGGCGTGGCCGTGGTCATGGGCCTGGCCAGCGCCGCCTACCGGCTGACGCCGATCAGCTTCATCCCGATCATCCCGTTCATCGCCGCGGCGATCTACCTCACGGACGTCCGTCCCAAGGTCAGGGAGTTCCGCGGTGGCAGCGGCGGCACCAGGATGGGCCCGTACGGCCCCTGGTGACCCGCTGGCGCGCTGCCCGCGGACCCGGGCCTTCCAGGCCGCCGGCGCCAGTAGGCTGCCTGCATGAGCGAGGCCGCACACCGGACGCACCGGCTGGAACTTGACGATCAGACCCTGCGCGAGTGGGACGCGGTGGTGCTCGCGTCCGGCCCGGACGGGATCGTGCTGGACCGGTCCGCGTTCTACCCCGGTGGCGGCGGCCAGCCGCCCGACCACGGCGTGCTGCTGTGGGGCGGCGTCCAGACCCGGATCGCGGGCGTGCGCAAGGGTGACGACCTGGAGCTGATCCCGGCCGAGGGTGACCCGCTGCCGCCGGTGGCGACCGCCGTGCGCGGCGCCGTCGAGGACGGCCGCCGGACCGCCCTGATGCGCACCCATTCCGCCCTGCACCTGCTCTGCGGCGTGGTCTACCGGGACTTCGGCGCGCTCGTCACCGGCGGCAACATGGAGCCGCTGAGCGCCCGGATGGACTTCAACCTGGCCGAGGTGCCGGAAGGCTTCCGGGAGAAGGTCACCGAGGCCTGCAACGCGGAGGTGCAGGCCGACCGCCGGATCGACGTGCGGGTGCTGCCGCGGGCCGAGGCCTTCGCGATCCCGGACATCATCCGCACCGCCACCAACCTGGTGCCCGAGGACATCCCCGAGGTCCGGATCGTGGACATCGTCGGCCTGGACACCCAGGCGGACGGGGGCACCCACGTCGCCTCCACCCGGCAGATCGGCCGGATCGAGATCGCCAAGATCGAGAACAAGGGCAGGGGCTTCCGCCGGGTCCGGATCGTGGTGGCGGACTGAGCGGCCCGCGCTGCGGCCGGGCCGGTCATCAGAACGAGAAGACGAGCAGCACCGCGGGGATGGCGACCAGCACCGCCGCGGTGGCGCAGACCGCGGCCACGGCGGCCCGCGACAGCCGGGGTGCGGGGGTGAGCAGCCGGGCGACCCGCGCGGCCATCTCCTGCGGCGGGGCCGCCACCGCGAGCGCCCCGGACGGGGCCCTGCCCTCGCCGAGCGCGCCCACCCGGATCAGCGCGGTGGCGAGCTCCCGGGCCGGGCAGTTCCGGCGGGCGTAGTCGTCCGCGAGCATCTCGATGAGCAGGCCCACGGTGTGCTGGGCCTGCCGGGGGAGGCTGGCCCGCGGAAAGGCCCGCCGCAGCGCGCTGAACGGGAGCAGCACCAGGTCGTGCCGCTCGCGGAGGTGCGCCCGCTCGTGGTCGAGCACCGCCGCGAGCTCGGCCTGGTCGAGCAGGTCGAGGGTGCCGGCGCTGATGACGATGCGGGACCGCAGCCCGGGCACGCAGTAGGCCGCCGCTGGGGCGTGGTCGACCACCAGCGCGCCAGGCACTTTCGGGTCCCCGTGCGCCAGCAGGCTGAGCAGTGTCCGCTGCCGCCGCCGGGCCCGCAGCACCGCCGCGGACGACGCGACCAGCACCCAGCAGAGCAGGATGAGCAGGGCCGCCCCGGCGGTGATGAACATCAGCCGCAGGGAGGCGGCCAGCCCGCCCACGGTGCCCAGCCGCAGGCTCACGTCGCGGAACGCGCGGCTCGCCCCGGCCAGCGCACCGCCCGCGATGCCGAACCGGGCGGGCACCGCCCCCGCGCCGGCCAGCGTGCCCACCGCTGCCAGGCCCCAGCTCAGCCCCAGCGCCTGCCACAGCAGGATGGCTGCGGCAGGCGACCGGTACGGCCAGCGTGCCGAGACCAGCGCGGCGGCCGCGGGGACCGTGCCGACTGCGAGGCAGCCAAGGAGCAGAGCAGGGTAAAGCACTAGCGGTCAGTCCCGGGGATGCTCTCCGAGGGCTTCAAGTGCCCGCCGCAGTACCCGCGCCTCCGCGCCCGAAACACGCCGCGCGAAACTGGCCAGCGCGGCTGACCGGTCCCCGGTCTGATCCAGGGCAGTGAGCATGAGTTCGGTGACATAGGTTTCCCGGCTTGCGGATGCCTGATACCGCCAGGCACGTCCTTCCCGCCCGCGCAGCACGAAGCCCTTCTTGGCCAGGCGGTCGAGCACGGTCATCACCGTGGTGTGGGCAAGATCCCGATCGACCAGGCGCAAGCTGACTTCGCGGACCGTGAGCGGTTCTGCGTTCTCCCAGAGGACGTCCATGATGGCACGTTCGAGCTCACCCAGTCGTCTCACTCCCGCAACACTACCGGCGCCGATCCGTGACCGGTAGATCGCGGCCGATACCCGCAGGGGTGAAGCTGGGGGTGAGGGGCGCTCACCGGCCGGGCCACATCCGGTGCGTGCGGACCCGGCGATCGGGAAGAGTCAGGCCTATGGAGATCACGCTGGTGACCGGGGACATCACCGAGCAGCAGGCCGATGCGATCGTCAACGCGGCGAACTCGTCCCTGCTCGGCGGCGGCGGCGTGGACGGGGCCATCCACCGCCGGGGCGGCCCCGCGATCCTGGCCGAGTGCCGCGAGCTGCGGGCCACCCGCTACCCGGACGGGCTGCCGGCCGGGCAGGCCGTCGCCACCGGGGCCGGGAACCTGCCCGCCCGGTGGGTCATCCACACCGTCGGCCCGGTCTACTCCCGGCGGGAGGACCGGTCGGCCATCCTCGTGTCCTGCTACGAGCGCTCGCTGGCGGTCGCGGACGAGCTGGGCGCCGCCACCGTGGCGTTCCCGGCCGTGTCCGCCGGGATCTACGGGTGGCCAGCCGCCGACGCCGCCCGGATCGCCCTCGCCACGGTGAGCAGCACCGCGTCGCGGCTGGCCGAGGCGCGCTTCGTGCTGTTCAGCCGCGACATGCGCGCCGTCTTCGAGCAGGCCCTGGCCGATCTCAGGACCGGCTGAGCGAGCCGAAGGGCGGCGGGCTCGAGCGGCCCGGAGGCGAGCGAAGCCCGGAGAAATGGCAGACTTTCAGGAAAGCACGGCCAGCACCTACGCCCTGGAGGACGACGGTGTCCGCAGGTTCACCCCGCTTCCGCCCCATCCTGGACGAGTTCGCCCCCTACCGGCCCGGCCGGCGGGTGGCGGCGCCCGACGGCCGCTCCTTCAAGCTCTCGTCCAACGAGTCCCCGTTCGGGCCGCTGCCCTCGGTCACCGGGGTCATCGCCGAGGCGCTGGCCGGGGTGAACCGGTACCCGGACAACGGGGCCCAGGAGCTGACCGAGGCGATCGCCCGCCGCTACGCGGTGCCGACGGAGCACGTCGCGGTGGGCTGCGGCTCGGTGGGGGTGGCCCAGCAGCTCCTGGAGGCCACGGCCGAGCCGGGCACCGAGGTGCTCTACGCCTGGCGCTCCTTTGAGGCGTACCCGCTGCTGGTCCGGCTCGCCGGGGCGGCGGCAGTGGAGGTGCCGCTGGCCGATGAGAGGCACGCGCTGGCCTCGATGGCGGAGGCGATCACCCCGCGGACCCGGGTGGTGTTCGTGTGCAACCCGAACAATCCGACCGGCACCGTGGTGCACCGGGCCGAGCTGACGGCGTTCCTGGACCGGGTGCCCGCAGACTGCCTGGTGGTGCTGGACGAGGCCTACACCGAGTACGTGCGCGACCCGGAGGTGCCGGACGGCATCGACCTGTACCGGGACCGCCCGAACACCGCCGTGCTGCGGACGTTCTCCAAGGCCTACGGCCTGGCCGGGCTGCGGGTCGGCTTCCTGGTGGGCCACGAGCCGGTGGCCGGGGCGGTCCGCAAGACCATGCTCCCGTTCTCGGTCAACTCGGTGGCGCAGGCCGCCGCCATCGCCTCGCTGGCCGCCGAGGACGAGCTGCTGGAGCGGGTCGAGCAGGTGGTCAAGGAGCGGGGCCGGGTGCGGGAGGAACTGCTCCGCCAGGGCTGGCAGGTGCCCCCGTCCGAGGCCAACTTCGTCTGGCTGCGGCTGGGGCCGGGCACCCTGGACTTCGCCGCGGCCTGCGAGGAGGCCGGCGTCAGCATCCGCCCGTTCGCCGGCGAAGGCGCCCGCATCTCGATCGGCGACCCCGAAGCCAACGACGCGTTCCTGTCAGTGTCCGGCGCCTACCCCGGCCGCAACTAGCCCGAGTGCCTCGTGCCGTTGTGCTCGAGCTTTTCCGTCACGAGGCGGTAGTACTGGCGGGGGCGCCCCGGCTGGGGGGTCCGGCTCGGCGGCAGCGGCCAGGCGAGGCCCTCCTCCACCAGCGTGTGCAGCAGCCTGCGCGCCGTCCGCGAGGTCACCCCCAGCAGGCGGCCCGCCATCTCCGCGTCCACCACCAGCGCACCCTCGACCGAGGACAGCTTGTCGGCCAGCCTGGCCAGCGTCTCCTGGCCCCGCGGCCGGGTCACGGCCTGCGCCACCGGCTGCCGGGGGGCGGGCAGCAGGGCGTGGCCCTCCCGGTCCACCGCGAACCCGCGGGCCGAGGTGCTGCTGTGTGCCCGGGCCAGCGCGGCCCGGGCGTGCGCCTCGGCGTCCTGGGCGGTCCTGCCCAGGCCCACCCCGACCTCCACGGCCAGGCCCAGCTCGGTCCGGGCCCGGTCGGTGAACGGGGGCACCCGGAAGCCCTCGGTCGCGGTGGCCAGCGACCCGCGGGTCGCGGTCACCAGGAACGAGTGGTCGCCCAGCGGGCTGACCGTGGCCTGCATCCGCTGCGCTTCCTGCAGCAGGAACCGGTGCACGGTGAGCCGCAGCTCGTCGCGTGACTGCCGGGGCGCGCCGCGGCGGGGCGTCTCCCGCAGCGTGGGCACCTCCACCACGGCCACCGCGAGCTGCGCCTCCTCCAGCCGCCGCTGGCCGCCCAGCAGGGTGGCCGTGCGCAGGGCGGAGCGGATCGCGCTGCCGGTCGGCCGCACGGTCAGCACCGGCACCTCAGCCGCTGACAGGCGCTGGGCCACCGATTCCAGGCAGGTGATGGCCGCCGAGGTCTGGCCGCGCTGCCACAGCCGCTCGTGGAACGCGGCCAGGGTGGCCGCGTTGGCCGGGTCCTCGCGCACATGCACCTGGCCGGTCGCCATGCCGAGCTCGGCGAACGCGTCCTCGACGTCGCTCCGGCTGAGAATGTCAACGCTCACACGCGTGAGGTCGGGACCGGAGTCCCTGGCGGCCCGCAGCAGGGTGGCGAACAGGGCGCTGCCGCTCAGCGGCACGCAGGTGGCGGGTCCGCGCAGGGCGCCTGCCCGGCGGGCGTACTCGTAGGACACCTGGTTCGCGAACAGGCAGGCGTCAACGGAGGTGCCGAGCCGCAGCACCTTGTCGGCTGCTTCCTGCTCGTTGCGGTAGGCGGCGCCGATCAGCCGGCGCGCCAGGGCCGGGCCGCCGGCGAGCCCGCCGCCCACCCCGTCCGCCGCTGCCGGGGACGTGCCAGCGTGCAGCCCGGCCGCGGCCGAGCCGGACAGCATGACCCGTTCCACCAGTTCGTGCGGGCCGACCACGCCGATCGTGAGCTCTGCCGGGGGCTGCCGTTGCATGGTCATCGCAGGCACCCGGCGGGAGCCTGCCTTAACCTTCCGCTGACGGATGCGGGCGTCATGTGCGGTTTCACTGTGGACCTTACGCTGCGCGACGGTGGCGGTAAATATCGTAACTACGAGGATGCTACTGAAAAACCAGCCATCGTGACGGTTCGGGGCCGATAGATGTAACGGCGAAACGTAAAGGAAACGCTAAGGCGGTCCCGGGCGTGCTCAGCCGCTCTCTTCGGCGGCGATGTCCGCACCCAGCGTGCTCAGCCGCTCGGCGATGCTGGCGTGGCCGCGGTCGATCAGGTAGCCGGGGGCCACCACGGTCTCGCCTTCGGCGGCCAGCCCGGCCAGCACCAGCGCGATCCCGGTGCGCAGGTCGTGGGCGACCACCTTGGTGCCGCGCAGCGTGGCTGGCCCGTGCACGATGGCCACGTTCCCGCTGTCCACCGCCACGTTCGCGCCCATCTTGGTGAGCTCGCCGACCAGCGTGTAGCGGCCGTCGTAGATCGTCTCCCGGATGTAGCTGGTGCCGTCGGCCAGGCAGCTCAGCGCCATGATCGGGGACTGCAGGTCGGTCGCGAAGCCGGGGTAGGGGCTGGTGATGACGTTGATCGGGCGCAGCGGCCGCTCCCGGCGGACCTGCAGGACGGCGCCGTTGGCGGCGAACTCCACGCCCATCTGCTCGAGCTTCCAGCGCACCACCCCGAAGTGGTCGAGGTTGGCTCCCACCAGGCTCAGCTCGCCGCCGGTGATGGCGGCGGCCATGGCGAAGACGCCCGCGTCGATCCGGTCGGTCATCACCGTGTGCTCGGTGGCCGTGAGGCCGCTCACCCCGCGCACCGTGATGAAGCCGGTGCCGCCGCCGCTGATCTGCGCCCCCATCTTGGTCAGGAAGGCGATCACGTCCAGTACCTCGGGCTCCTGCGCGGTGTTGTCGATCACCGTGGTGCCCGGCGCCATCGACGCCGCCATGATCAGGTTCTCGGTGCCGGTGTGCGAGGGGGTGTCCAGGTACAGGTGGGCGCCGTGCAGCTGGCCGGCCTTGATGTAGATCTTGTCGCCGACCTCGTCCACCGTGGCGCCGAGCCGGGTGAAGCCCCGGTAGTGGAAGTCGAGATTGCGGCTGCCCAGGTTGCAGCCGCCGACACCCTCGATGACCGCCTCGCCGAGCCGGTGCAGCAGGGCGGGCACGAACAGCACCGACGCCCGGAACCGGCGGGCGATCTCGGCGGGCAGCACCGGGCTCGTCAGCTGGGAGGCGTCCACCACCAGCGTCCGCTCCGCCTCGTGGAACTTGACCACGGCGCCGACGGCCTGGGCCAGCTCAACCGCCCTGCGCACGTCCTCGATCGGCGGCACGTTCCGCAGCACCGTCCGGCCTTCGGCAGCGAGCAGGGACGCCGCGATCATCTTGAGCGCGGCGTTCTTGGCACCCTGGACGAAGACGGTGCCGTGCAGCGGCGTGCCGCCTCGGACGCGATAGCAGGTCTCGGGGCCAACGGTCATAAGGAGCAAACTCCTGTCTTAGGTGTCTGAGCGGGGCCTGCCCCGGGTCTCCTCCGGTGCCAGGCCGGCCCGCGCGCCGCTGGGCTCGGCCCGCCGTGGCGGCGGGCGCCGTGGGCGGCGCGCTGACCAGTATCCCACCGGCCGCCGGCTCCGCGCGTCATTGCGGGTAGGTGAGTGCGATCTGCCCTGGTTACTCCTCTGCCGGTTTGCGTACTTGCTCCCTGCCACTCTGCGGACCCGGATTCCGGGCCGCCTATGCGCTGGTACCCGCCGTGGCCGCGGTCATGTCCAGCGCCGCCCGGTGATCCCTCGCATGCGGACGTTGCCGGGGCAGGCGTGCTTCATGAGAGCTTTTCCAGCCGGGCGAACATGGCCGCCAGCCGCTCCACGTAGCGTTCGGGCCGGCAGGCCTCGTCCAGGCGCGCCTCGTCCAGCGGCTGGCCCTGCCGGGCCGCCTCCGCCCGGAGCGTCTCCCGGAACGGGGCCTGAGTCTGCCAGCTGTCCATGGCCGCAGCCTGCACCAGCGCGTAGGCGTCTTCCCGGGACATGCCCGCGCCGACCAGTTCCAGCAGCACGCTGGAGGTGTAGATGAGCCCGCCGGCCGAGTCCAGGTTCGCCCGCATCCGCCCGGCGTCCACCACCAGGCCCTCGATCAGGCCGGAGGTCAGGTGGAGCAGGTAGTCGGTGACGATGGCGGCGTCGGGCAGGGCGACCCGCTCCACGCTGGAGTGCGAGATGTCCCGCTCGTGCCACAGCGGGATGCCCTCCATGACCGGGGTGACATAGCCCCGGACGAGGCGGGCCAGGCCGCAGATGCGCTCGGACCGGATCGGGTTCTTCTTGTGCGGCATCGCCGAGGAGCCCTTCTGCCCGGGCCGGAAGGGCTCGGACAGCTCCCGCACCTCGGTCCGCTGGCCGTGCCGGACCTCCAGGGCGACGGCCTCGCAGGTGGTCGCGAGCAGGGCCAGGACGGCCGCCCACTCCCCGATCCCGTCGCGGAACACCACCTGGCTCGACACCTCGGCGGCCCGCAGGCCCAGCTCGGCCATGACCGCGGCCTCGATGGCCGGGTCGATGTTGGAGTAGGTCCCGACCGGCCCGGACAGCTTCCCGACCGCGACGGCCTCCCTGGCCCGCTGCAGCCGGTCGCGGCCGCGGGCGACGGCGAAGGCGAAGTCGGCCACCCGGTGCCCCCACACGTCGGGCTCGGCGTGGATCCCGTGGGTCCGCCCGGCCCGCAGCGTGGCCCTGTGGGCCAGGGCGTGGTCGCGGAGCACCGCGACCAGCCGGGACGCCTGGGCGAGCAGCAGGTCGGTCGCCTCGGTGAGCTGGACGGCCAGCGCGGTGTCGAGCAGGTCGGAGGAGGTCATGCCGTAGTGGACCCAGGCCGCGGCCTCCCGGGGGGTGGTGTTGTCCGCCCAGGCGGTGAGGAACGCGATCACGTCGTGGTCGGTCACCGCCTCGGCCGCGGCCACGGCTTCCGGGGACGGCGGCGGCGCGGCCCGCACCGGCTCCACCGCGGAGGCGGGCACCGTCCCTGCCTCCGCGTGCGCCGCCAGCACCAGGGTCTCGACCCGGCACCACAGCTCGTACTTGTGGGCTTCGCTCCATACCCGGCCCATCTCGGGCAGGGTGTAACGGCTGATCACGTGTTCTATCCTCCCCCACCGGCGCGGCCGGGCCGGGACGCGGTGGCCCGGTAGCGCTCCGCGCCCAGCATGGCCACGATCCCGGCCAGCAGCAGGGCCAGCTGCGCCTCGATCGCCACGGTGATCCCCAGGACCACGGTCACCAGGGCAAAGACGGCCGCGGCCGCGGGCGGCCGGGCGGAGCCGATCCGCAGGGCCGCCCGGAACCAGGCCACCCCGGCCAGGAACAGCGCGACCCCGCCGGCCAGCGCGGCGGCCTGCCCGGCCGGGTGCGGCCGGGTGGCCTGGCCGATGGTGAGGCTGACCCCTGCGGCGGTGACCACCACCCCCAGCAGGATCGGGATGTGGGCGAAGAAGTAGGCGGTCAGGGCGAGCGCGGGCCGGCGGTCCGGGTCGGCGGCGGTCATGGCCCGCTCGGCCCGCTCGTCATCGCGGGTGCCGAAGTAGACCCACCACAGCGCGGCGGACAGGGCCAGCCCGAGCGCCGTGGCGACGGCCAGGGACAGGCTCATCGGCTGGGCGGCGGCACCGATGCCCACGGCGGCGACGGACTCGCCCAGGGCGACGATCAGCAGGGCGCCGTGCCGTTCCACGAAATGCGCGGGCCGGATCTCGAACCGGCCCCGCACCGGGAAGACCAGCGGCGACAGCACCTGGATGGCGAGGGCCGCGGCCCACAGCGCGTAAGCGGCCGCGCCGCCGGTCAGCCCGGCGGCGACCACCAGCAGCGCCGAAGCCACGTTGAACGGCGCCACCCGGACGATGTTGCGGTTGGCCCGGTAGTACAGCGCGGAATGGACCAGCACCACCAGCAGATAGCCGAGGCCGAGCGCCAGCCCGCTGGCGCTGCCGGAGGCGCCGAAGCCGCGCGGGATGGCCAGCCCGGCGATCAGGAACCCGGCCATCCCGAGCAGCAGCAGGAGCCGCTCGGCGGTGCGCTCGTGCCGCCGGGTGTTGGTCAGCCAGGCGTAGCCGCCGTACATCCACCACAGCACCCCGAAGACCAGCAGCACCTGGGCCAGCCCGGCGCCGGACAGCCGGGCCGCCAGCAGCGCGGTGAGCTGGGTCAGGGTGAACGCGAAGACCAGGTCGAAGAACAGCTCCAGGGTGCTGACCCGCAGCGGGCCGCTGTCCGCCGCCGGGACCGGGCCGGGGGAGGTCATGCAGGCGGGCTGCTGGCGGCCGCGGCCGCGATGTCATGCCGGTACCAGCCGCCGCGCAGCTGGATCCGCCCGGCCGCCGCGTAAGCCGCGGCCCGGGCGGCGGTCAGGTCCGCGCCGGTCCCCACCACGTTCAGGACCCGGCCGCCGGCCGCGACCAGCCGGCCCGCGTCATCGGCGGCGGTGCCCGCGTGCAGCACGTAGGCGCCGGGCACCTGATCCGCCCCGTCGATCCCGGTGATCACGTCGCCCCGGGCCGGGGTGCCGGGGTAGCCTTCCGCGGCCACCACCACGGTGACCGCCGCCCCCGGCGCCCAGTCCAGCGGGCCCGCCCCGGCCAGCGACCCGGCGGCCGCCTCCGCCAGCAGGCCGGCCAGCGGCGTGCGCAGCAGGTCCAGCACCACCTGGGTCTCGGGGTCGCCGAACCGGGCGTTGAACTCCACCACCCGCACCCCCGCCGGGGTCAGCGCCAGCCCGGCGTACAGCAGGCCGCGGTAGGGGGTGCCCCGGCGGGCCAGCTCCGCCACGGCGGGCTGGACGACGGTCGCCAGCACCTCGTCGGCCAGCCCCGGCGGCGCCCACGGCAGCGGCGCGTAGGCGCCCATGCCGCCGGTGTTTGGCCCGGTGTCGCCGTCCCCGGCCCGCTTGAAGTCCTGCGCGGCCAGCAGCGGCACGGCCGTGCCGCCGTCTGACAGCGCGAACAGCGAGACCTCGGGCCCGTCCAGGTACTCCTCGATCA
>JBLMWU010000015.1:0-3536 GCA_050257395.1 Gemmatimonadota bacterium
GGGTGAGTTCAGCACGGCCGTCGCCCGCTCCTGGTCCCGCTTGAGCAGGTCCGGCCGCCCGGGACCGTGGCCGCCCGGGACCACGGTGACGTGGTCACGCCAGCTCGTGCTCCGCTGGTCGGCCGGGCCGCTGAGAGCACGTTCCACCTGCCGGGGCGGGCGTGCCGGGGCGGGCCCGGCCTGCACGACCCGGACCGGCCGCGGCGGCGCAGCGGGCGGCGGCGCAGCAGGCGGCGCCGGGGGCGGCGCCGCGGCTGCGGCGGCAGGCTCAGCAGCTGTCCCCGCCTGCGCCTGCCCGGCTGCCGGGGCAGCGGGGCTGGCTGGCGGGCCCGCCGCCGGCGGGGCGGCGGCTGCGGGATCGGCGGGCGCCGGATCGGCGGGCGCGGCGGGGGCCGGCGATGCCGGCATCACCGGCCGCAGCACCGGAGTCCCCGGCGGCGGGCTCACGGGCGGCGCCGCGGCTGCCGCCGCGGCTGCGGCGGCAGGCTCAGCAGCTGTCCCCGCCCGCTCCTGCCCGGCTGCCGGGCCGGCGGAGCCGGCTGCCGGATCGGCGGGCGCTGGACCGGCGGGCGCGGCGGGGGCCGGGGGTGCCGGCATCACCGGCCGCAGCACCGGAGTCCCCGCTGCGGGGCTCCCGGGCCACGCAGGCCGGGAAGCCGGAGACCCGGACGCCGGAGACCCAGTGCCCGCCGGCGGTGCGCCCGCCGAGGGCGCGCCGGCGGGCCCAGCGGAGCCATGAGCCGCCACCCGCAGATGCTCCCCGGGCGGCTCGGCGGCCCGCACCGGCACTGCCCGCCCGCTGCCAGGCGCGGGCGGCGCGCCAGGCGCGCTCTGCCCGCCGGCCGCGGGCTGCGCGGTGGGCGCGGGCTGCCCGGCCGGCAGGCGGGCTGGCGTCTCCGGCGGGCTGAAGGCGGCGCGGGCCGGGCCGGGCAGCGGTGACGGGCCGGGCAGCGGGAACCGTGCCCGCCGCGGCAGCGCCGGGCGATCCGGCTGACCGGCCTGCCCGGGCAGCGGCACGGGGGCCGCTGGCTCGGCCACGGCGGCCGGCTCCGGCAGCGGCTGCAGAGCGGTCTCGGCGGCGGTGGCCCGGACCTCCACCGCGGTCCGCCGCCACACCCGGGCGGTCAGCTGGATCTCGCCCTGCTCGGCCAGCGGCGCCAGCCGGCACCAGGTGCGCGGTTCACCCAGGTAACGGACCTGGGAAATGATCAGCTCAGGCAGCCGTTTGCTTTCGAGCACCGGCCGGGTGGCCAGCCAGGTGAGCACTCCCGGCGGGAGTACGTAGAGCCAGAAGAGGGTGTGGTTGAACGGCAGGCCGAACAGCGTGAGCAGGATGACATAGGGCACGGTGATGCCCGCGAAAACAGCGATCTGCCCCACCGGCAGTGGCATCGGCAGGCGGAAGTCGTACAGCTTGTAGAGCCGTTTCTCGATCCGCCAGATGCTGGTGTAGGTGGGCAGATCCACCAGGGGTTCCCCTCAGTCCCGCGGGCTCAGTGGACGCCCAGCGCGTGGGCGATGCCCGTCGCCAGCGTCTGCACGATGCCCGGGGTGTAGAAGACCACGGCGATCGCGACCGCCAGGACGAGGAACTGAACGAACCGGATGATCTCCCGGGTGAAGAGGAAGAAGAGGGCGACGATCCCGACTATCCCGAGGAACAGCGGCCCGAACAGACCCTGCAGGTATGAGACGAGACCGGTGGTGCTGAGCGCCGCGGGGGCTGCGATCAGTAGGTGCGACATCTAGTACTCCGGGGGATGGGGGATTGCGCGGGGATAGCGCGGGGCCACGCCGCCCCGCCCCGGTCACGGTGGTCCGGTGGGCTGGCTCGAGGGGCTGATGTCCTTCACGTACCAGGAGCCGTTGCTCTGCTCGACCGTGAGCTCGTAAGTCACCTCCACCCCGGCAGCCGACGGCGGGAACTGGCCCGCCTGCGCCAGCCGGCTGGCCGGGACGGGCGGGCTGGGCACGCGCCAGAGCACGGTAGCGGTGATGTCCCGGGTGGCACCGCCCGGGGGGACCGTCAGGCCGGTCAGGGAGCCGAAGGTGACGTGACCGCCCAGCCCGCTGATCACTGTCCCGGGCGCGAGGAACCGGGCGAGCGTGACCTGGTTACCGCTCGCATAGGCCTGGAAGAAGGACGGCAGCTGGTTCATCAGGACCGCTTGCGTGCCGGAGTCAGAGGTCGTCACTGACGAGGATGGCACAGCAGCGTGCTGGGGAGCCGCAAGCCACGCCGGCTCGCCGGAAACGGCCAGGCCGTGCCCGTCGGAGTACACCGGGACCCCGAGCTCCATCAGGTGGTCATTGACCTGGGCGAGCAGCGTGACCACGGCATGGTGCGCGTCGGTCGCCTTGACCCCCGCGACGTACTCGGCCGTGAGCCGCAGGGTGCCGCTGCCGTTCCACCCGAGTTGCGGGTCGGTGCCCGGCGGCAGGAACGCGGCGAGTTGCCTCGCCCGCTGCCCGGACGTGGCCGGGCTGGCGTTCAGGTACACCTGGCCGAACTGCAGGGCATAGGCGGCAGCCTCGCTGACCGGGAATCCGGCACTCTTGCTGACCACGGCCGGAGCCGACGCCGGCGGCGCGGTCTCCCTGGTCACGATCGCGACCACGCCGTTGTACCCGATCACGAGCACGACCAGCCAGGCGATGCCGCGGAAGAGCCACACGAGCCAGCGGCCGCCCGCCCCGGACCACGTGCCCGACACGCGCCGGGACGCAGCCTCCGTGCCAGGTGCCGTGCCCGCAGCGGCCGTGCCGTAGTCCACGACTGATTGCGGACTGCGATCAACGGCAGCTCTGCGAACCATCACACCTCCGCCCGCCCCTTGTGCACGCACCGCAATCGCGCGCCGTGCGCCCAGTGCCCATCTGTGGACCATTCTGCGGCAAAAGCCTCCGTGCGGGGAGCCCTTCCCGCATCAGGGCCCGGTTTCGGCGTGGCATTCGGTCCGCAGGCAGCCGGGCCGCAGCTGTACTAAGAAACTTCGAAAACAGTGCTTAACCTGCCCAAAGGGGACACCGCCCCGGCACGCCCGACGCAAGCGGCGGGCACCTGCCGGCGCCGTATTGTTATCGTCGCGGTCCGGCACCGTGCGTCACCCAGGCCACGTCGTCCTCAGCAGTACATCCGCCGCTGCCCGCGCCAATGCTCATCAGCCTGGCTCCAGTCGTTACGCTCGGTAGCGAAAACTCATGAGCGCTGGCCGCCCGCCCGCGGCCCGCCCGGTCACAGGCTGGAGCCGCCTGGCGGCTGCCCAGGCGAGCTGAGGCAGTCGTACCCCGTTGGCTGGTGACTTTGTGCCCTGGAAGGCCTCTGCTACTGCCCGGACCCTTGGCTGATAAGCGGCAGAGCGGTTCGCGGGCGGCGGCGGTGCGCCATGTCTGGTAGCCCCCGCTTCCCTCCAGAAAAGAGGTGATCGCCATGAGTATCCGCCGGAAGCTGTCCGCGGTGGCGGCAGGTGCCATCGCCGCCGAGGTGGTCGCCTACTTGCTGTGGCGGCCGCGGATGCTGCGATGGGGCGCCACCG
>JBLMWU010000016.1:0-17333 GCA_050257395.1 Gemmatimonadota bacterium
CCGAACATCACGCCGACCTTTTCCCGCAGCTGGTTGATGAAGATGGCGGTGGTCTTCGCCTGGTTCAGCGCGCCGGTGATCTTGCGCAGAGCCTGGGACATGAGCCGGGCCTGCAGGCCGACGTGGCTGTCCCCCATCTCGCCTTCGATCTCAGCCTTGGGAACCAGCGCGGCAACGGAGTCGATCACGATGACATCGATGGCGCCGGAGCGGATCAGCATGTCTGCGATCTCCAGGGCCTGCTCACCGGTGTCCGGCTGGGACACCAGCAGCGCGTCGGTGTCCACCCCCAGCTTCTTGGCGTACTCAGGGTCGAGCGCGTGCTCAGCGTCGATGAACGCGGCAATACCGCCCGCCCGCTGCGCGTTGGCGATCGCATGCAGCGCCAGCGTGGTTTTCCCGCCGCCCTCAGGTCCGTATATTTCGACGACCCGCCCCCGCGGCAGGCCGCCGATGCCCAGGGCCACGTCCAGCGAGATCGCGCCGGTCGGGATGATCTGGATCGGCGCCCGGCCCTCCTCGCCGAGCCGCATGATCGAGCCCCGGCCGAACTGCCGCTCGATCTGGGTAAGCGCCATCTCCAGGGACTTATCCCTGTCGCCCACCTTGCTGCCCGCCCTGTCGTTGCCTGCCATCGGTTACTCCCGTCGGGATCGTGGGCTACTGCCGGATCGGAACGCTACTCGCGGCCGCTGACAAAATTCCGCGGGCCCGCCGACCTCACGGCAGCCACGCTGGTAGCAGCAGCAATGCCGGAAAGGACTGCGCAGAAGCTGCTGCCCACGCCCGACTATAGACGAACAACTGTTCGATCGGGAGGCGACACGCCGCACCCGGCCGGCGAATCCGGCCGCGGGCTCAGCGCCGGTGCTCGGGCACCTCGAAGGCCCGGCAGACGGCCTGCCAGATGAGCTTCGGCTCGACGCCGTCCGCGAGTGCCTGGTCCACGGTCCGGCTGCCGAGGTCCGCCAGCACGTGGTCCTTGGCCACGCTCGCCGCGTACCGGTCGCCGAACTGCTCCCGCATCAGGTCCCAGAACATGGTCAGCCGCACGCCCGCCAGGCTACCGGCCGGCGCCAGGGTGCCATGGTCCTGGCCGACGACGCCGGGGCAGGCGGGCACGGTATCCGGGCGGCACGGTGCCCGGGCTGGCACGGTACCCGGGCGGCACGGTACCCGGGCGGCACGGTACCCGGGCTGGCCCGGCGGCCGCGGAGGGCCGCCTTTCTCAGCAAGCGCCTGGGAAACACACAGCTGGTGCTCACCAGGGCGTTGCGGAATGAGCTCCTGTTAATAACGCATTCCGGCGCTGTTACCGTCGGCGGCCGGGTGGCGACTGGTTGTGGCCAGCGGCCAGCACCTGCCAGAGGGCCGGATCATCCCTGGTCAGGCGCGTCAACGGGCCGACGGGAGAGGTAGCGGCACTGCTGGGGGCGGGCCGGGGATGCGGCCGGGGAATGGATGCGAAAGAATTCACTGGTGCATGCGGGCCGGTTAAGGGGAACAGTCACTCTGGTGGCCGGCGAGAGGGGCCTGCCTGGCACGGAGGCCGTCATATCAGGGAGCCGCGCATGAGCTCATCGCCAGTGCCCGCGAGCAGCGCGGCCGGCGTCAGCCAGCAACCCCTCAGCCCGCCACCAGCACCGGAGCCCGCGAGCCCGGAGCCGCCGCCCGCCCCGGAGCCGGGCCCTGTCAGCGTCCTGCCCGCGGCCCCCGCCCCCGCAACCCCGGACCTCGCCGCTCCGGATCTCGCGACCCCGGACATCGCCACCGCGGACCTCACGGCTCCGGACCTCACGGCTCCGGACCTCACGGCTCCGGACCTCGCGAGCCCGGACATCGCCACCGCGGACCTCGCAACCCCGGACATCGCAACCCCGGACCTCGCAATCCCGGACCTCGCAACCGCGGACCTCGCCACCGCGGACCTCGCGACCCCGGATCCCGCGGCTCCGGACCCCGTGCGCCCAGGACCGGCGTTGCCGGGCCTCCTAACTCCAGGCCCTGTGGGCGCTGACTCCTCAGGGCCAGGCCCCGCGGGCGCCGGCTCCCTGAGCCCCGAGCTAGCGCCGCCAGGCACCGTGACACCGGCCCCCGCCGCCCGCGGCTCCGCGCGACGCCGGCGACGGGTGGACGGCTACTCGGTCGCCGCCCTGGTGACCGGCATCCTGGCCCTGGTGCCGTTCGCGCTGTGCTTCGCGGTCGCCGGGCTGGTGCGCACCCGCCGCGGCCGCCGGGCCGGGCGGGCCGCGGCCATCGGCGGCCTAGTGCTCGCGTGCGCCTGGGCGGTGGCGGGCGCCGCCGTCGCGGCGGTGCTGCTGAACCTCACGCCGGGCCAGGCCCCGCATCCCCGGCCGCTGCGCGGGACCGTGTTCGGCCTGCGGGCCGGGCAGTGTGCGAACACGGCACGCAACGGGGTGGACGCCGCCCGCGCCGTCCCCTGCGCCGAGCCGCACCAGGTGGAGATCTACGCCACCTTCCGGCTGGCCGGAGCCGCGTGGCCGGGCACCGCCGCCCTGGGCCAGCGGGCGAGCCTGGGCTGCCTGGACCGAGTGGGCGGCTACCTCAACCCGGGCCTGCTCGGCACGTCGCTGACCGGCTCCTATGTCTACCCGGACGAGGGCGCCTGGGCGGCTGGCGAGCGGGCGGTAGTCTGCGAGATTCGCGGCACCAGCGGGCCGCTGACCGGGTCGGTGCGCGGCCTGGGCCGCACCCCGGCCTGACCGCGCTGGGCTGACCAGCCCCGCCCCCGCTCAGCCAGCCCGCCCCCGCTCAGCCAGCCCGCCCCCGCTCAGACCGGCGGCCGGCCCGGCCCGCTCCGACCGGGCCGGCCTGCTCAGTGCCGCCGCCGGCGGCGGCGGGCCAGCGCCCAGCCGAGGCCGGCCAGCGAGAGCAGCGCACCCGCGCCCTCTGCGTAGGCCGACAGCAGCTTGCCCGGCGGGCCCCAGGACGGTTCGTACATGCCCGGCAGCCCGGCGAACGGGCCGATGTTGAGGTACGTGTAGCCGACCACGGCGGCCACCGCACTCGCCGACACCAGGAACGCCAGCACCCAGGTGGGCCAGCGCGGCCAGAGCACCACCAGCACCGCGACCGCGATCGCCACCCCGGCCTGGACGCGGAACAGCTCACCCTGGGTGATCAGGCTGCCCGCGTTGGCGTCGAAGTAGAAGGCGTCCCGCAGGTGCACCACCGCGTCCACGATCAGCGCCGCCGCGGTCAGCAGCCGCAGCACCCAGCCTGTGAGCTGGTCACGGCCGAGCCAGGCCGGCTGGGCCTGCACCGCTTCCCGCATGTCTTCTCGTTCCCCTCCGGAAATCCCGGCAGCCGTCCTGATGCCTGATCGCTGTCCGCTCATGCCGTCCTCCCCGGGCCGGCCGGGCCACGGGGCAGGCGACCCGGCCGGCTGCCTCAGCCCGCCTGGTAGGCGCTGACCACCTTTTCCAGCACGCTCCCGTACGTCCCCCAGCCGGCCGCCCGGGTGGCCGCCACCAGCACGCTTCCCTTCCCGCCCGCCTGCACGAAGCAGGCGATCTCGCGGTAGTGGTTGCTGCGCACCCTGGTCGTGTAGTCGTCAATGACGCAGCGGCCGCGCCCGCCGCGGAAGGCCAGGCCCGCCGACCGGGCGTCGAGCCTGACCCCGGTGTCGCCGTCTTCGCGCAGGTGGTCCAAGCGGAAGCGGTCCCAGATCGCGAGGGTCTCGCCGCCCTGCCGGGGGGTCACGTTCAGGTAGACCTGCACCGCCCCGGCCGGGGAGACGAGCCCTTCGGTGACGGTGCCCGCGTCCCCCTGCTGCCGGACCAGCCACCGCGGGTACCACAGCACGGCGGCCTGCCCGGCCAGGGCCGCCCGGGCCCAGCCGGCCGGGGCCGGGCGGGCCCGCAGCCAGCCGAACCCGGTCCCCGCGGCCCCGCTCCGGGCCGTGGCAGTGTCCGGCCCGGAGCGGGTGGCCTGGCTGCAGGCCGCGGCGAGGAGCGCGACGGCCAGCCCGGCGGCGGCCGCCAGGGCCACCGCCGCGGGCCTGCTGCTGCGCAGTCGCACCGCGCTCCTCCTCCGTCTCACCAGCGCCGGATCAGCGGGCCGGGCTACAGGTTCCCGTCACCGTCGCTGGGGCCACCGCTGTTGTCACCGTCGTGGTCGCCGCCGCCGTTCTGCGGGATGGCGCCGGAGCCGCCACCGGACGACGAGCTGCTCTGCATGCCGCCGGAAGACGGGCTCGCCGGGTGATTCTGCGTGCTGCTGTGGGAGGAACCCCCGCACGCGGTCACCAGGGCGAGCACCCCGGCGGCGAGGACGAGCAACAGGCGCTTGACGATCATTGACTGGCTCCTGGTTCCTTCTTGGTGGCACTCGTCATGGGTCACGCAGTCTGCGGCGAAATGGTTCACCGCGGGACAGATGTGCATCCCGTGCCACATGATTCGCGACCGGGCCGGCCCGCACACCGCATCCGGGCCCGGCGTAAGGACGAAGTAATACGTGATCTCCCGGCCCGCCCGCTGCGCCGGGCGCGATGACGGCCTGGACTGTCGGCAGTTGCAGGCAGGATGGAGTCATGTCCGGCCATCCGCCCGGTGACCCGCTCGGCGGCTTCAGCGTGCTCACCCGGGACTGGTTCACCGGGGCGTTCAGCGCGCCCACGCAGGCCCAGGCACAGGCCTGGGACTCGATCGCGCGCGGGGAGAACACGCTGGTGGTCGCGCCCACCGGGTCCGGGAAGACGCTGGCCGCCTTCCTGTGGGCGCTGGACCGGCTCGCCGCTGCGCCCGCGCCGGCCGACCCGAAGCTCCGCTGCCGGGTGCTGTACGTGTCCCCGCTCAAGGCGCTGGCGGTGGACATCGAGCGGAACCTGCGCGCCCCGCTGGCCGGCATCCGCCAGCTCGCGCACCGGCGGGGCCTGCCCGACCCGGACATCCGGGTGGCGGTGCGGACCGGTGACACCGCGGCGGACGAGCGCCGCCGGTTCGCCAGCAAGCCGCCGGACATCCTGATCACCACGCCGGAGTCGCTGTTCCTCATCCTGACCTCGAAGGCACGGGAGTCGCTGCGCGGCGTCAGCACCGTGATCGTGGACGAGGTGCACGCGCTGGCGGGCAGCAAGCGCGGCGCGCACCTGGCGCTGTCCCTGGAGCGGCTGGACGCGCTGCGCAGTGCCGCCCAGGACGGGGCCGGCCAGGACGGGGCCGGCCAGGACGGGGCCGCCCGCGACGGCGGCAAGGTCCCCCCGGCCCAGCGGATCGGGCTGTCGGCCACGGTCCGGCCGGCCGAGGAGGTGGCCTCGTTCCTGGGCGGGCCGCGCCCGGTGGCGATCGCGGCGCCGCCCGCCAGCAAGCAGCTGGACCTGCGGATCGTGGTGCCGGTCGAGGACATGGCCGACCTGGACCAGCCGCCCGCCCTGCCCCCGCCGGACGCCCTCAGCCCGGAGCAGTTCGTGGCCAGCCTGACCGGCCCGGACGGGCACGGGCCGGCTGGGCAGGGGCCGGCTGGGCAGGGCAAGAACGGGCAGGGCCAGAACGGGCACGGCCCGGCGGCGCCGGACGGCCCGCCGCCCCGCCGGTCGATCTGGCCGCACGTGGAGGAGCGGGTCCTCGACCTGATCACCGCCCACCACTCCACGATCGTCTTCGCCAACTCCCGCCGCCTGGCCGAGCGGCTCTGCGGCCGGCTGAACGAGCTCGCCGCGGAACGGGCCGAGGCCGGCGAGCCGCTCACCCCGCCCGGAACGCCGGCCCGCCCGCCCGCCGAGCTGATGGCGCAGGCCGGCGCGTCCGCGGGCGCGCCCCCGGAGGTGGCCCGCGCCCACCACGGGTCAGTGTCCCGGCAGGAGCGGAGCCAGATCGAGGAGGCGCTCAAGGCCGGCCGGCTGCCCGCGGTGGTGGCCACCTCCAGCCTGGAGCTGGGCATCGACATGGGTGCCGTGGACCTGGTGATCCAGGTGGAGTCGCCGCCGTCGGTGGCCAGCGGGCTGCAGCGCACCGGCCGGGCCGGGCACAACGTCGGCGACGTGTCCCGCGGCGTGATCTTCCCCAAGTACCAGGGTGACCTGGTGCAGGCCACGGTGGTGGCGGAGCGCATGCGCGGCGGCGAGATCGAGGAGCTGCGGATGCCCCGCAACCCCCTCGACGTGCTCGCGCAGCAGATCGTGGCCATGGTCGCCATGGACGACTGGCCGGTCAGCGAGCTGGAGCGGGTGGTCCGCCGGGCCGCCCCGTTCGCCAGCCTGACCACCGGCGTGCTGGAAGCGGTGCTGGACATGCTGGCCGGCCGCTACCCGAGCGAGGAGTTCGCCGAGCTGCGGCCGCGGCTGGTCTGGGACCGCACCACCGGCACCCTGCACGGCCGGCCCGGCGCCCAGCGGCTCGCCGTCACCAGCGGCGGCACCATCCCCGACCGGGGCCTGTTCGGCGTGTTCCTGGCCGGCCCGCAGCGGCAGGGCCGGCAGTCCCACCGGGTGGGCGAGCTGGACGAGGAGATGGTGTACGAGTCGCGGGTCGGCGACGTGTTCGTGCTCGGCGCCACCTCCTGGCGGATCGAGGAGATCACCGCCGACCAGGTGCTCGTGTCGCCCGCGCCCGGCCAGCCCGGCAAGCTGCCGTTCTGGCACGGGGATGCGCCCGGCCGGCCCGCCGAGCTGGGCCGGGCGCTCGGCGCGTTCTGCCGGGAGCTCACCGAGGCCGGCGAGCAGGAGGCGACCGGGAAGCTCCGGTCCGCCGGGCTGGACGAGCTGGCAGCCGCCAACCTGCTGCGCTACCTGGAGGGCCAGCGCGAGGCCACCGGGTACCTGCCCGATGACCGGACGCTGGTGATGGAGCGGTTCCGGGACGAGCTCGGCGACTGGCGGCTGGTGCTGCACTCCCCGTTCGGGGCGCAGGTGCACGCGCCGTGGGCGCTGGCCATCGCCGCCCGGCTGCGCGAGCGCTACCAGGGCATGGACGTGCAGGCGCTGCACACCGACGACGGGATCGTGCTGCGGGTGCCCGACACCGACGAGCCGCCCGCGGCGGGCATCGCCGAGTTCGCGCCGGAAGAGGTGGAGCCGCTGGTCACCGCGGAGGTGGGCGGCTCGGCGCTGTTCGCGTCCCGGTTCCGCGAATGCGCGGCCCGGGCGCTGCTGCTGCCCCGCCGCCAGCCGGGCCGCCGGTCCCCGCTGTGGCAGCAGCGGCAGCGCGCGGCGCAGCTGCTGGCGGTGGCGAGCAAGTACGGGTCGTTCCCGATCGTGCTGGAGACCGTCCGCGAGTGCCTGCAGGACACCTTCGACGTGCCGGCGCTGACCGGCCTCATGCGCGACCTGGCCGCCCGGAAGATCCGGCTGGTCGAGGTGGAGACCCCCACGCCGTCGCCGTTCAGCAGGTCGCTGCTGTTCCGCTACGTCGGCGCGTTCATGTACGAGGGCGACTCCCCGCTCGCGGAACGCCGCGCCCAGGCGCTGGCGCTGGACTCCTCCCTGCTCGCGGAGCTGCTGGGGCAGGCCGATCTGCGCGAGCTGCTCGATCCGCAGGTCGTCATCGATACCGAACGAGAACTCCAGCGCCTGACCCCCGACCGCGCCGCGCGTGACCTGGAGGGAGCCGCGGACCTGCTGCGGGCGATCGGGCCGCTCACCGCCGCCGAGGTGGCGGAGCGGTCCGCCGAGCCGGGCGCGGCGCCGGGTTGGCTGGCCGGGCTGGCCGCCCGGCGGCGGGCGATCGAGGTGCGGGTCGGCGGCGAGGCCCGGTGGGCGGCGATCGAGGACGCGGGCCGGCTGCAGGACGCGCTGGGGGTGCCGCTGCCGCCGGGGATCCCGGTCGCGTTCACCGAGCCGGTCGGTGACCCGCTCGGTGACCTGGTGGCGAGGTACGCCCGCGGCCACGGCCCGTTCACCGCCGCGGCGGCGGCCGCCCGGTACGGGCTCGGGGTGGCGGTGGTGAGCGGGGCGCTGCACCGGCTGGCCGCCGAGGGCCGGATCGCCGAGGGCGAGTTCCTGCCGGGCGGGCGCGGGACCGAGTGGTGCGACGCGGGGGTGCTGCGGCTGATCCGCCGCCGCTGCCTGGCGAAGCTGCGCAAGGAAGCCGAGCCCGCGCCGCCGGAGGCGCTGGCCGCCTTCCTGCCCGCCTGGCAGCACGCGGGGCGGCTGCCAGGGCTGGACGGCGGGCAGGACCGGCGCGGCGGTGGCCGCGGCGGCCGGGCCGGGCCCGGGCGGGGTGCGGGCGGCCCGGCGTGGCGGCCTGCCAGCGCAGACGCGGTCTACGACACGGTGGAGCAGCTGGCCGGGGCGGCGGTGCCCGCGTCCGCGCTGGAGACCCTGGTGCTGCCGGGCAGGCTGCGCGGCTACGAGCCGGCGACGCTGGACGAGCTGACGGCGGCCGGTGAGGTGGTGTGGGCAGGCGCGGGCGGGCTGCCCGGCGGTGACGGCTGGCTGGTGCTGGCGCCTGCGCCCGCGGCACCGGAGCTGCTGCCCGCGCCCGGCGAGATCACGATGACGCCGCTGCACGAGGCGGTGCTGACGGTGCTGGACGGCGGGGGCGCGCTGTTCTTCCGGATGCTGGCCGACCGGGCCACGGCGCTGCTGCCGGAACCGGGCCGGCGCGGGCTGCCGGACGCGGCGGTGGCCGCGGCCATCTGGGACCTGGTGTGGGCCGGCCTGCTGACCAATGACACCCTCGCCCCGCTGCGCACGGTGCTGGCCAGTGGCCGCCCGATGCTCGACCCCGGGGCCGCTGCGGGCGCCAGCGGGGCGGCCGGACCCGGCGGCACAGCCGGCCCGGGCGCGGCCGGTTCCGGCGGCGCGGCCGGTTCCGGCGGGCAGTCCGCCTACGGCGTGCTGCGGATGGCGGGCAGGCCGGGGCGCACCGGCTCACGCCGGCCCTACGGCCGGCCGGTGCTGCCGAGCCGGACCGGCCCGCCCACGGTGACCGGCCGCTGGTCACTGCTGCCCGGCCGGGAAGAGGACCCGACCCGGCGGCTGCACCAGCTGGCCCGGGCCATGCTGGACCGGTACGGCATCCTCACCCGCGGCGTGGTGGCCGCCGAGCGGGTGCCGGGCGGGTTCGCCGCGATCTACCCGGTGCTGCGGGCGATGGAGGAGGCCGGTCACTGCCGGCGCGGCTACTTCGTGGAAGGGCTGGGCGCGGCCCAGTTCGCGCTGCCGGGTGCCGTGGACCGGATGCGGGCCATGGCCGCCGACCTCGCGAGCCCTCCCGCGGGCCCGGCCCAGGTGACCACGCAGCCAGGAGGGCCGCCCCCAGGGCCGCAGCGGCTGGCCGGGCCCGCCCCGCCCGAGTGGGACACCGGCCCGGCCGCGGACTGGGCCGCCACCGCCGGGGCGGCCATCCCGCCCGGCTGGGACGCTGGCAACCCGGCGGGACCTGCGCCCGGCTGGGACGCGGGCGGGCTCCCCGCTCCCCCGCGGGCCCCTGACATCACCGTGCTGGCCGCCGCCGACCCGGCGAACCCCTACGGGTCGGCGCTGCCGTGGCCCGAGCGCCCCGGCGAGACCGCGGGCGGGCACCGGCCCGGCCGCAAGGCGGGTGCCCTGGTGGTGCTCGCCAGCGGGCGGCTGGTCCTGTACGTGGAGCGCGGCGGCCGGACCCTGCTGTCGTGGACCGATGACCCGGGCGTGCTCGGCCCGGCGACCGCGGCGCTCGCCGAGGGGGTGCGCAGCGGCGCCCTGGGCCGGCTCACGGTAGAACGCGCCGACGGGACCGGCGTCTACGACACGCCGCTGGCGCAGGCGCTGGAAGCGGCCGGGTTCCGGCCCACCCCGCGCGGCCTGCGCATGCGCGGCTGAGGCGCCGTCCGCCCGTTTCCGTACCTCAGCGGCGGGTCAGACGCCCAGCTGGGGCAGCTCGGGGATGACGCTGAGGCCTTCTGCGGCGAGCGCCGCCGCCTCGGCCGGGGCCAGCGGCATGGCCAGCAGATATCCCTGCCCGTACAGGCAGCCCAGCGAGATCAGCAGGTCCCGCTCCGTCTCTTTCTCGATTCCCTCGGCGGTCACATCCATCTGCAGGGTGCGGGCGATCCGGATGATGCCTTCCACCAGTGCCTGCCGCTGCTCCGAACCGGCGAGCCCTTCCACGAAGGACTTGTCGATCTTCAGCACATCGATCGGCAGTTCCTGCAGGTAGCTGAGGGAGGAGTAGCCGGTGCCGAAATCATCGATCGCCAGCCTGACACCGGCGTCCTTCAGCTGCGTGAGGTCGGCGTGGGTCCGGACGTCCGGGTTCAGCAGGATGCTCTCGGTGAGCTCGAGCATCAGTGACGACGGTGCCAGGCCCGACGACCTGAGGATCTGCCGCACCCCGTCGACGAAGCCGGGCTCACGGAACTGCCGGGCCGAGACGTTGACGCTCACATACAGCGGCGTCCGGCGGCCTCCCCGGCCCCGCCACCGCGTCAGGTCCGCTGCCGCCCGCTGCAGCACCCAGGAGCCGAGCGGCACGATGTGGCCGGTTTCCTCGGCCAGCGCGATGAACTGCTCGGGGTTCATCATGCCCCACCGCGGATGCCGCCAGCGCACGAGCGCCTCGAAGCCCCGCACCTCGCCGCTGGCCAGGTTCACGATGGGCTGGTAGGCGAGCGTGAACGCGGAGTTGGTGACGGCCTCGTCGAGTGCCGTCTGCAGTTCCCGCCGTCTGGCCAGCCCGGCGCTCAGCACCGGCTGGTAGCGGCACCAGCGCCGTTTCCCCGCCGCCTTCGCGGCATACAGGGCCAGGTCCGCGTGGCTGAGCAGGTCATCCACGTCGGTGCTGTCTTCGGTGCTGGCGACGCCGACGGTGGCGGTGGTGACCGCCGAGCCGCTGGCGGTGGTGAACGGCTCGCTCAGCGTGCTCACGACCCGCCCGGCGAACGCGTCCAGCGCGGCGGAGTCCGGCAGGTTGTCGATGAGCAGCGCGAACTCGTCCCCGCCGAGCCGCGCGGTGGTGTCGGAGCCCCGCATCGCCGCCGAGAGCCGCCGGCCGGCGGCGACGAGGAGTTCGTCGCCGACGCTGTGGCCCATGGTGTCGTTCACGACCTTGAAGTCATCCAGATCCACGAACAGCACGCCCACCATCGCGCCGTCACGCCGGGCCCGCGCGAGCTCGCGCGCCGCGCGCTCCCGGAACAGCAGCCGGTTCGGCAGCCCGGTCAGGGCGTCGTGGAAGGCCCGGTGCTTGAGGGTGCTTTCCAGCTGGCGCTGCTCGGTCACGTCGCGCAAGGTCAGGACCAGGCCCCGGACGGTGCTGTCGGCGCGCAGGTCGCTGCACCGCACCTCGACCTGAACGACCTCGTTGTCCTGGCGGCTGATCCGCCATTCGTCGTGCGACCTCTCGCCCACCTGGCCGCGCATGCACGCCAGCGCCTGCCTGACCTGATCCCGGCAGTCCCGCCGGACAAGGTCCCACAGGCACACGCCGGTGATGCTGACGTCGCCGAAGATGTTCCTGGCAGAGGGAGTCGCATACCGGACCTCCCCGTCGCCGCCGATGATCAGGATGGCGTCCGAGGTGTCCTGGACCAGGGTGCGGAAGTACGCCTCACTGCCCTGGCGGACCACCTCCCGGCTCAGCATGATCCGCTCGACGGCCAGGGCCGCCTGCTGGGCGAGGCTTTCGAGGGTGGCAGACAGGTCACCGAGGCCGTGCTGGCCGCCGAACACCGCCAGCACGCCGATGAAGGGGTCGCCGGCTGGCCGGTCCCTGAGTGTGAGCGGGCACAGCAGAATGCCGTCAACGCCGGGGAGCTGCGCCCTGGCGGACGGGTCCAGCCCGGCAGCGGACAGCAGGACAGGCCCCGATCCCTGCAGCCGCGACAGCCAGGCCCGGGCCAGTTCTCCCCGCTGCCGTGCGAGCGTTGCATCGTCGTCATCGGAGTCCACCGCGCGGAGCGTGCCGTTGTCCCGCACCGCGAGCAGCACCCCGTGCTGCGGGTGCGAGCCGCTCAGCGCGGCGGCGGCTGTTCTGACGGCCCCCGCCACCTCTTCGACGGTCCCAGCCGATGCGAGGGACACCCCGGCCAGCCGCAGCGCGTGCTCCCGGTCGCGCACCCGCCGGTGCGAGGCCGCCACCCCCCACAGGCGCGCCAGCACCAGCAGATAGAGGATGGCCGAGAACACGGCGATCACACTGGCGATCCGGAGCCGGAACTCGAGCGACTGGACGAACAGCACGGCTGGCGCGATGAGCGCGGCGAGCAGCAGCAAGGTCAGCCGGAGCCGGGACACCCTGTCCTGCTGCCGGATGCCCGGGCGGGTCAGCTCCGCCATGCTCGGATGCAGCGCCGCGGCTCCCCAGGCCCCGTAGAAGACAGCCCAGCCGAGGTCGACGGCCGTGCCGGCCCGGAATGAGCCGTAGAGCTGCAGCACGCCGAACGACACGTCGGAGGCCAGCATCCCGATCGTGCCGGCCGTCAGCAGCTGCACCGATCTGATGCCCATCGAGCCCGGTGTGAGCAGCCGGGCGAGCATCGCCAGGACGAGGATGTCGCCCAGCGGATAGGCGATCGCGACGCTCTTCTGCATCCACGACAGCGCCGGATTGTGGACATACGGGAGGATGAGGTAGGTCCACGACAGCAGGGCCAGGCCGATTGTCAGCGTCAGCGCGTCGATCAGGCTCTGCCGGTCACCCGCGGTGCGCCAGCGGATGAAGATCAGCAGCCCCGCCGCATACAGCGGAAAGGTCAGCAGATACAGCACATCCGCAAACGAGGGGAACGGGACCGTGGTCGCGATGACCTGGGTGATGATGAGGAAGCTCACCTGGCCGGCGAGGAAACTCAGGTTCGCGCCCGCCAGCAGCAGCCAGGGCAGCTTGCGCGCAGCGCTGTTGATGACGCTGCCCGCCACGATGGCGGCCACCCCGCTCAGCCCCAGCACGCCCCAGGTGACGGGGCGCAGACCCGGAAATGCGAAGTATGCGGAAGTCAGCAGGATTATCCAGATGGCATAACCGGGTAGCACATACCGCCGCAGGCTAACCGGAATCCCCGCCACAATGCCGCTTCTTCCCAAACCTTCCGCAGGCTCTCACTCGCGCGCATGCCAGCAATCTGTGCGCTATGCCGCAAGGGTACCCGCAGGGAATTCCAGCGCCTGGCTCCACCCTGTGTGTCACGTTATAGAAATTTTCTGTAATTAATCTCCGGTAAGAACCGGAATAGCGATGATTCCGGCCAGGCCGGCTCCTGCCCATCGGATAGATTGCTTATCAGTGGCGAAGCGCAGCAGCCGGAGAACGGCCCGGCACCGGGAACTCCGCACCGACAGGCGGCCAGCGCGGTCAGGCCACGGTGACGGCTGGCTCATCGCTGTCAACGATGAGGAGCAGCACGCGCTGTGGCCAGCGGCGCTCACCCTGCCCCCCGGCTGGCGGCGATCGTCCGCCGTGACGAGCAGGCAGGCCTGCCTGGCAGGCGTCGCCGCCGCCTGGCGGGACATCGCCCCGGCCAGCGTCCGCCGCCCGGCCGGGCCGGGGGAATCCGGCCGCCGCGCCCACGGCCCCGGCGGCCGCCGGGCGGGCACGCGGAGCCGGGATCCGCGCTGCGTCCATCAGCTGTTCCAGCAGCAGGCGGCCCGCCGGCCGCACGCGCCCGCGGTGGCCTGCGGTCCGGCCACGCTGACCTACGGCCAGCTGGCGCGGTCAGCGAACCAGCTGGCGCACCATCTGCGGGGACTGGGCGTGGGCCCGGAAGTGCTGGTCGGGGTCTGCCTCGAGCGCGGCATCGAGGCCATCCGGTGCCTGCTGGCGATCCTGCAGGCGGGCGGTGCCTACCTGCCGCTGGATCCGGCGCTGCCGGCCGCCCGGCTCACCCGGATGTGTGAGCAGGCCGGGCCCGCCGTCATCCTGGCCGGCGGGCCCCAGGCCGGCGCGCTCGCGGGCACCGGCGCGACGCTGGTGCCGGCCGGGGAGCTGGCCGCGGCGGCAGCGGCCCAGCCCGGCACGGCACCCCCCGTCAGCGTGCACCCGGGCAACCTCGCGTACGTCATCCACACCTCGGGATCGACCGGCGCCCCCAAGGCGGTAGCCGTCAGCCACGGCTCGCTGGCCCGGCTCAGCCGGGAGGCATCCCGGGAATACCGGATCTCCCCCCGCGACCGGGTCGCGCAGCTCGCATCGCCCGGGGTGGACACGTCGCTGGAGCAGATCTTCGTGACCCTGCTCAGCGGGGGCACCCTGCTGCTGCCGCCGGCCGGCGTGGTCGCGCCGGCCGACCTGCTCCGGTACGTGCCGGAGCAGCGGGTCACCGTCCTGGACCTGACGCCTGCGTACTGGCACCAGCTGCTCGCAGCCGCCGGCCCGGGCGATGAGCGGCTGAGCAGCATCCGGCTCATGATCACCGGCGGTGAGATGGCGGACTGGGCCGACTGCCGGGCAGCCATGGCGGCAGCCGGCGGCGCCAGGCTGGTCAACGCGTATGGGCTCACCGAAACGACGATCACCTCGACCGTGTTCGACGCCCGCACCGCAGCGGCCGGCCCGGACCCGGACGGCCCAGACCCGGAAGGCCCGGGCCCGGGCCCGGACGGCCCAGTGCCCGCCGGCGCGGCGCTGCCGCACACGCAGGTCCTCATCCTCGGTGAGGACCTGGCGGAGCTCCCGGCCGGCGAGGTCGGCGAGATCTACATCGGCGGCGCAGGCGTGGCGCGAGGCTATCGCGGCCAGCCGGCGCTAACCGCCGAGCGGTTCCTGCCGAACCCGCACAGCAGCGCCGCGGGCAGCAGGATGTACCGCACGGGAGATCTGGGCCGCTGGCTCGAAGGCCAGAACCTGCAGGTCACGGGGCGAGCGGACCGGCAGGTCAAGATCCGCGGCTTCCGGGTCGAGCCCGCGGAGGTCGAGCGCGCTCTCACCGAACACCCGGACATCGCCGCGGCGGCCGTCATCGCGCACGAGCCCGGCCCTGGCAACACCCGGCTCACCGCGTACTACCGGCGCCAGCACGGCGGCCGGCCCGGCCGGGCGGGGAACGGCGGGCAGGCGGAGCCGCTCCCGGCGGCAAGCCTGCGGGCGTTCCTGGCGGCCCGGCTGCCCGGCTTCATGGTTCCGGCCGAGTTCGTCCCCTTGCAGCAGCTCCCCCAGCTCCAGCTCCCGGTGACCCCCCGCGGTGAGGCCGGCCAGCAGCAGCCCGCGGACGCCGCCGGCCAGGCCAGCCACGGCCCCGCCCCCGGCCCGGGCAGCGCGGTGCAGGCAGGCGTGTCGCTGCTGTGGTCAGAGATCCTCAAGACGCAGCGGCGGATAGGACCGGACGACGATTTCTTCTCGCTGGGCGGCAACTCGCTGCTGGCCGCGGAGATGCTCGCCCGCGCCCGGGTGATGTTCGGGATCGGGGCGGACTGCGTGCAGCCGCTCACCCGCTGCCTGCTGCGAGACCCGACGCTGCGCAGCTTCTCCGAGGCCACCCAGGCTGCCCGCGCGGGCACGCTCAACACCGGCGGCGCGGCCGCGCGCATCGACTTCGCGCGCGAGAGCGAGCTGGACGTCCCCGTGAACCTGGACGCGGCCGACCCGCCCGACTGGCAGCGGCCCCGCCAGATCCTGCTGACCGGCGCGGCCGGTTTCTTCGGCGTGCACCTGCTGCGCGAGCTGCTGGCCTCGACCACCGCGACGGTCCACTGCCTGGTGCGGGCGCGCGACGCGGCGCACGCACGGCAGCGCATCGCCGACGCCGCGCAGCGCTACGAGCTCGGCGGGCTCGCCATGGACCGGGTCGCCCCGGTGGCCGGCGATCTCACCGAGCCGGGCCTCGGCCTGCCCGCCCGCCGGTTCCGCGAGCTGGCGCGGACCCTGGACGTCATCTATCACGCGGGTGCGATGGTGAACTTCATCTACCCGTACACGGAATTGCGCGCCGCCAACGTGGGCGGCACCCGGGAGCTGATCCGGCTCGCCGCCCAGCACCGGGGCATACCGGTCCACTACGTCTCCACGATGGCGGTGCTCGCCGGTTTCGGCGTCATGGGGGTGCGCGACGTGACCGAGGACACGCCGCTCGCCTTCGCCGAGCAACTCGGCATCGGCTACGTCGAGACCAAGTTCGTCGCGGAAGAACTTCTCCGGCGCGCCAGCCGGGCCGGCCTGCCGGTCACCATCTACCGCCCGCTGGACATCGTCGGTGACCACCGGACCGGTGCCTGGAATACCGCCACTGAAATGTGCGCGCTCATCCGGTTCATGGCTGATACCGGCCTCGCGCCGGATATCGACCTGCCGCTGGATTTCGTGCCGGCCGATATCTGCGCGGCAGCCATCGGGTACCTCTCAACGCACACCGCGGCGAAGGGGGCCACGTATCACCTTTCCAGCCCCCGGCAGGCACTGCTGGGATCACTGGTGGACCGGCTGCGGCACCATGGCTGGGCCGTGCAGCTGATTCCTTACCAGGAATGGGTCGGCGAGCTGCTGAGATATGCCGCACACGACCCCGCCCACCCGATGAGCCCCTTCGTGCCGCTCTTCGTGGACCGCTGCCCCGATTCCGGGCTGACGGTGGCGGAAATGTATCTCGGGCACATCTTCCCCGCCTGCACCAGGTCGAATACCGAGCGCGCGCTGCGCGGCAGCGGGATCGCCTTCCCCCCGGTGGCGGACGGTCTCCTCGATCTGCACATCAGCCGCCTGGTGAGGACCGGGTACCTGCCGGGCCCGGGCACCGCGGAGCTCCCGCACCCGCCCGGCGGGAAGCGGGCCCGGTAGGCCCCGCCGTGCCCGCCGCCCACGTCCCGGACTGGGATTCGGTCGACCTCGCAGCCCGCCTCGGCGACTGCCCGGTCGCCTTCTGCGCAGACCTGAGCCCGCGCCGGGTGCTGGCTGCCTACCAGCACGGGATCATCCCCCTCCCGGCGGCCAACGAGTACCTCCGCGGCATCAACGAGTTCCGGTACGAGGAGCAGGTGGCGGCGGGCCGCATCAGCCTGGTCGGTGACCCGGGGGACGACCCGTACTGGGTGGCCTGGTGGTCACCTGACCCGCGGCCGGTCCTGCGGGCCGGCGCTGTCCACCTCGGGCGCAACGCCCGCAAGCAGCTGCGGCGCACGCCGGTGTGGACGACGACGGCCGACCGCGCGTTCCGGCGGGTAGCCGAGGAGTGCCGGGCGGGCCGCGAGCCGCGCTGGCTCACGGACCCGCTGCTGGAGACCATGTGCCAGCTGCACCGCGACGGCTGGGCGCACAGCATCGAGGTGTGGCGGGAGGGCTGCCTGATCGGCGGCGCGCTCGGCGTCGGCACCGGCCGCACGCTCAGCGGCGACTCGCTGTTCGGCCGGTGCCCGGACGCCGCGAGAATCGCGGTCGCCGACATGGCCGCGCGGCTCGCCGGGGCAGGCGGGCAGCTGATCGACGCGCAGTGGGACAGCCCCTTCCTGCGGTCCCTCGGCGCCG
>JBLMWU010000017.1:0-11095 GCA_050257395.1 Gemmatimonadota bacterium
GGCCCGCCCCGCCGCCCGCGGCCGCGGCCGTGCGGGGGCAGCCGGCCGGGCGGGGCACCCGGTCCGAGCTGAGGGGCGCCGTCGCGCGGGCCGCCGAGCCCGCGGCTCCGCCCGGGCCGGGCCCGGGCTGAGCGGGGCGGGTCCAGAGCCTTACACCTCGGTGAGCGGGACGTCCGGGTCGGCGAGGCGGGCGGGATCGAGCTTGCGGCCGGACCGGATCAGCTCCTGGATGGGGTCGCTGACGTCCCAGACGTTCACGTTCATGCCCGCGACCAGGGTGCCGCCCGAGAGCCAGAACGCGATGAACTCGCGGGCCTGCCGGTCGCCCCGGTACACGACCTCGTCGTAGCCGCCGGGCTCCGGCACGCCGGAGGTCTCCATGCCGAGGTCGTACTGGTCGCTGAAGAAATAAGGCACCCGGTCGTAGCTGACGTCCTGGCCGAGCATGGACCGTGCCGCGGCCGGGCCCATGTTGAGGGCGTTCGCCCAGTGCTCGACCCGGATCCGGCGGCCCAGCAGCGGGTTGGTGGCGTTGGCCACGTCGCCGGCGGCGAACACCCCGGGGGCGGACGACCGCAGGGCCGCGTCCACCAGGATGCCGTTGTCCACCGCGAGCCCGGCGTCCTGCGCCAAGCCCACGTTAGGCACCACCCCGATGCCGACGACGACCACGTCGGCGGGCAGCCGGGCCCCGGCCGAGGTGACCACCTCGCTGACCCGGCCGCTGCCGCGCAGCTCGCTGACCCCCTCACCGAACCGGAACCGCACCCCGTGCTCGGTGTGCAGGTCGGCGAACACCTGGCCCAGCTCCGGGCCGAGCGCGCGGTGCAGCGGGACGGCTTCCGGCTCGACGACGGTCACCTCGCAGCCGGCCTGCCGGGCGGCCGCGGCGACCTCCAGGCCGATCCAGCCGCCGCCCGCGATGACCACCTGGCCGCCGCCGGCCAGCGCGGCCTTCAGCCGCTCGCTGTCGGCCGCGGTCCGCAGGTACAGCACGCCGTCCAGGTCCGCGCCGGGCACCCGCAGGTGGCGCGGGGAGGAGCCGGTGGCCAGCAGCAGCTGGTCATAGGTCACGCTGCTGCCGTCCGACAGCAGCACCTGGCGCTGCGCCGGGTCGACGGACACCGCGGCCACTCCCAGCCGCAGGTCCACCTGGTTGCCGGCGTACCAGTCCGCGTCGTGCACGTAGATCTTGGACTTCTCCGCTTTGCCCTGCAGGTACTCCTTGGACAGCGGCGGGCGCTCGTAGGGCCGTTCCGTCTCCTCGCCCAGCAGGACCACCCGCCCGTCGAACCCTTCGGCGCGAAGCGTCTCGGCGGCCTTGGCACCGGCGAGGCTCGCGCCGACGATTACGTACGTGGCTTCCGGGGGCATCGTTGCTCCTTCCGTGACAGGACCCGGCCAGGCTCCTTACCCCGCAGCCCCAGCTTGTCACCCGCACAGGCGGCGGTGCCAGGCAATGGCGGAGGTGTCGGTGAGAGATGCCACCTGATCGACCACGACGCGCAGCCGTGCGGCGTCCGAGCCGGCCGCCGCGAACGCCGCCCGCAGCGCCGGGTCCAGGGTGCCGGGCGCGGCCATCCGGATGGCCGCGGCCAGCTCGGTGATCAGCCGCCGCTGCCGGGCCTGCATTTCCGCGGCACCCGCCCGGCCCATCACGAAGTGTGCGGTGACCCCCTTGAGCAGCGCGCACTCCAGCCGCTGCCGGCGCGGCACCACCAGGCTGGCGGCGTAGCGGGTCAGCGGCCCCGCGCTGCCGCTGGCGGCCAGGGTGGCCTGCTGGGCAGCCCCGCAGAACCGGCCGATCAGCTCACTGGTGAGGGCCTTGAGACCGGCCAGGTCGCCGGGCCCGCCGCCGGTCTCCGGCGGCCAGCACGGCAGCGCCAGCAGGCCGGCGAAGACCCCGGCGAGCTCATCCTGGCTGACCGAGCCGGGCGGGCAGTACAGGTCCAGCGTCTGCCGGATGACCTCGGCCCGGTGCCCGCCGTCCTGCAGCGCGGTCATGGTGATCAGGCCGGTGTGCAGGCCGTCCTCCAGGTCGTGCACGGAGTAGGCGATGTCGTCGGCCCAGTCCATGACCTGCGCTTCCAGGCACGGCTGCCCGTCCGGGGCGTCCTTGCGGATCCAGGCGAACACCTCGGCGTCGTCGTCGTACGCGCCGTACTTGAGGTCTCCCGGGCGCATCGTCCACGGGTATTTGAGCGTGGCGTCCAGGGTGGCCCGGGTCAGGTTCAGCCCGGCGCCGGGGATCTTGGCTTCCAGCCGGGTGAGCAGCCGCAGGCTCTGCGCGTTGCCCTCGAACCCGCCGCAGGACGCCGCCACCTCCGCGAGCGCCGTCTCCCCGTTGTGCCCGAACGGGGGGTGCCCGAGGTCGTGGGCCAGGCAGGCGGCGTCGACCAGGTCCGGGTCGCAGCCCAGGGCGGCGCCCAGCTCGCGGCCGATCTGCGCGCACTCCAGCGAGTGCGTCAGCCTGGTCCGCGGGAAGTCAGCCGCCCCGGGCTCGACCACCTGGGTCTTGGCCGCCAGCCTGCGCAGCGCGTAGGAGTGCAGCACCCGCGCCCGGTCGCGCTCGAACGGGCTGCGCGGGAAGGCGGCGCCCGCCTGCGCCGCCTTGGGCGGTTCCACGGCCCGGCGCTCGGTGCCCGCCGGGCCGTAGACACCGGCCCTCGTCACCTGCTGTCGCTGCCGCCCGCGGTCTCCATGACCACCGCGCGGCCCGCCTCCAGCCGCGCCACCGGCACCCGGAACGGCGAGGCGGACACGTAGTTGAGGCCGACCTCGTGGAAGAAGTGCACCGAGTCGGGGTCACCGCCGTGCTCACCGCAGATACCCAGCTTCAGGTCGGGGCGGGCGGCGCGGCCCTCCTCGGTCGCGAGCCGCACCATCCGGCCGACCCCGTCGGGGTCGATGGTCTCGAACGGCGAGACACCGAAGATGCCGAGCTCGATGTACTTGCTGAAGAAGGCGCCCTCGACGTCGTCCCGCGAGAATCCCCAGCCCATCTGGGTGAGGTCGTTGGTGCCGAAGGAGAAGAACTCGGCGCTGCGGGCGATCTCCCCCGCGATCATGGCCGCCCGCGGCACCTCGATCATGGTCCCGATCAGGGCGTGGATCTCGACCCCGGTCTCCTTCTGCACGGCGGCGAGCACGTGTTCGGCTTCCTCGCGGGCGATCTCCATCTCCTGCACCGTGGCGGTCAGCGGGATCATGATCTCCGGGTGCGGGTTGCTGCCGGCCTTCTTGCGCTCGGCCGCGGCGTGGGCGATGGCCCGCACCTGCATGGCGAACAGGCCCGGGATGACCAGGCCGAGCCGGACCCCGCGCAGGCCGAGCATGGGGTTCTGCTCGTGCAGCCGCCGGACCGCCTCCAGCAGCTTGCGGTCCTTGTCGCTGGCACTGTCGCCGGCCAGCGCGACCGTGACGGAGATCTCGGTCAGGTCGGGCAGGAACTCGTGCAGCGGCGGGTCGATCAGCCGGATGGTGACCGGCAGACTGTCCATCGCCTCGAAGATTTCGACGAAGTCACCGCGCTGCAGCGGCTCGAGCGCGTCCAGCGCCGCCTGCCTGCTCGCCTCGTCCTCGGCCAGGATGAGACGTTCCACCAGCTGCCGCCGCTCACCGAGGAACATGTGCTCGGTCCGGACCAGCCCGACCCCGCCAGCGCCGAACCGGCGGGCGCGGGCGCAGTCCTCGCCGGTGTCGGCGTTGGCGTAAACCCCGAGGCGGCGGCGCGCGTCGGCGTGCTTCATGATCCGGTCGACGGCCGCGATCAGCTCGTCGGACTGCGGGTCGAGCTCGCCCTCGAAGTAGCTCACCACCGGGGACGGGGCGACCGGCGCCGCACCCAGGTAGACCTCGCCGGTGGTGCCGTCGATGGAGATCACGTCTCCCTCGCTGATGACGACGCCGCCGGGCGCGGTGAGCTTGCGGCCGGGGATGTCGATCTCGAGTTCCTCGGCGCCGCAGACACAGGTCTTGCCCATGCCGCGGGCGACCACCGCGGCATGGCTGGTCTTGCCGCCCCGGCTGGTGAGGATGCCCCGGGCGGCGATCATCCCGTGCAGGTCGTCCGGGTTGGTCTCCCGCCGGACCAGGATCACCTCCGCACCGGCCGCGGCCTGCTCGACCGCCCGTGCCGAGTCGAACACCGCTTTGCCGACGGCCGCGCCCGGGGACGCGCTGACCCCGGTGGTGAGCTTGGTGGCTTCGTGGTCGGTGTGGAAGCGGGGGAACATCAGCCGGGCCAGCTGCTCACCGGTGACCCGGGTGAGCGCCTCATCCAGGTCGATAAGGCCCTGATCCACCAGCTGGGTGGCGATCCGGAAGGCCGCCTCGGCGGTGCGCTTGCCCACCCGCGTCTGCAGCATCCAGAGCTTGCCGCGCTCGATGGTGAACTCGATGTCGCACAGGTCCCGGTAGTGGTTTTCCAGCTTCTCCATGATCTGCATCAGCTGGGCATAGGACGCGCCGTCGATCCGCTCCAGATCCTGCAGCGGGACCGTGTTGCGGATGCCGGCCACCACATCCTCTCCCTGGGCGTTCTGCAGGTAGTCGCCGTAGACGCCCTGCTGGCCGCTGGCCGGGTCGCGGGTGAACGCGACCCCCGTGCCGGAGTCCGGCCCGAGGTTGCCGAAGACCATCGCCACCACGTTCACCGCGGTGCCGAGGTCGGCCGGGATGCGTTCCTGCCGGCGGTAGAGGACCGCCCGGTCCGCATTCCAGGAGTTGAAGACCGCGCGGATCGCCTGGTCCATCTGGTCCCGCGGATCCTGCGGGAAGTCGTGGCCCGTCCGCTCGCGGACGATCCCCTTGAAGCTCTCGGTGAGCATGCGCAGGTCGCCGGCGTCCAGATCGAGGTCGCTGGTGGTGCCCTTGGCCTTCTTGGCAGCGTCCAGTGCGTGCTCGAAGGCCTCGCCGTCGATATCGAGCACGGTCTTGCCGAACATCTGGATCAGCCGCCGGTAGGAGTCCCAGGCGAAGCGCTCATTGCCGGCCTGCTGGGCGAGCCCGTGCACCGACTTGTCCGACAGGCCGATGTTGAGGACCGTCTCCATCATGCCGGGCATGGAGAACTTGGCCCCGGAGCGCACGCTGACCAGCAGCGGGTCGGACGGGTCACCGAGGCGCCGGCCCATGGCCTCCTCCAGCCGCGCCAGGTGCTCGCCGACTTCGTCGCCCAGGCCCTCCGGCACGGTGCCGTGACGCAGGTAGTGGCGGCAGGCATCGGTCGAGATGATGAACCCGGGCGGGACGGGCAGGCCGAGATTGGTCATCTCGGCCAGGTTGGCCCCCTTGCCTCCCAGCAGGTCCTTCAGATCCTTGTTGCCCTCGCTGAAGTCGTAGACGAGCTTCGCCACTGCATGCTCTCCTTGTGCCTGCTCGGCATGATCCCGCAGCCTCGTTGCGCGGGTCTGATGACTGTTGTGCCCTCAGTCCGAACTCTACCGGCCGGCGCCGGAGCGTGACGGCTCAGCGGCTGCTCTGTGCGCGCCCGTTACCTGGGCTCCTTCCCCGCGGCGGGCCGGGGCGGCCGCCCCATCCGCTTCTCCAGCTCGAGCACCTGGCGGGTGGTCCGCAGCACGGTGTCGGGATTGAGGCTCATCGAGTCGATGCCGAGTTCGACAAGGTACTCGGCCATGTCCGGGTAATCCGAGGGCGCCTGCCCGCACAGCCCGGAATGGATGCCGTTGCGGCGGCACCCCTCGACCGCCAGGCGGATCATCTCCTTGACCCCCTCGTCGCGCTCGTCGTAGTCGAAGGCCACGATCTCGCTGTCCCGGTCGACGCCCAGCGTGAGCTGGGTGAGGTCGTTCGAGCCGATGGAGAAGCCGTCGAAGAGCGCCGCGAAGGCATCGATGAGGATGACGTTGTTCGGGATCTCGCACATCGCATAGACCTGCAGGCCGTTCTCGCCCCGCCGCAGGCCGAGTTCGGCCATCCGCGCCAGCACCTGCTCCGCCTCGGCTACCCGGCGGACAAACGGCAGCATGAGGACCACGTTCGTCAGGCCCATATCCTCGCGCACCCGCTTCATCGCCCGGCATTCCAGGGCGAAGCCCTCGGTGTAGGCGGGATGGGCGTAACGGGCCGCCCCGCGGAACCCGAGCATGGGGTTGGCCTCGCCGGGCTCGAAGCCGGCGCCGCCCAGCAGGCTCGCGTACTCGTTGGTCTTGAAGTCGGACATCCGCACCACGACCGGCTTGGGCCAGAAGGCCGCCGCGATGGTGCCGATGCCCTCGGACAGCCGCTCGGTGAAGAAACTCTCCCCGTCCGGGTAGCCGCGGGTCAGGCGGGCCAGCGCGGCGCGGGCACCGGGGTCGGGCACCCGTTCGGGATGCAGCAGCGCGAGCGGGTGGGCCTTGATGGACTCGCTGATGATGAACTCCATGCGCGCCAGGCCGACCCCGTCGTTCGGCAGGAACGAGGTCTTGAACGCCAGATCCGGGTTGCCCAGGTTGATCATGATGTGGGTTGCGGGCCGCGCCAGCGCGGTGACCTCGGTGCGCTCGATGTGGAAGCGCACCTCGCCGCGGTAGACCCGGCCGGTGTCCCCTTCGGCACAGGACACGGTGACGGGTTCGGCGTGCCGCAGCCGGGTGGTGGCGTCGCCGGCACCGACCACCGCGGGGATGCCGAGCTCGCGCGCCACGATCGCCGCGTGGCAGGTGCGCCCGCCCCGGTTGGTGACGATGGCCGCCGCGTTCTTCATCACCGGCTCCCAGTCCGGTGTGGTGGTGTCGGCCACCAGGACTTCCCCGGGGGTGAACTCAGCGAGCTGGGTGAGGTTGCTGATGATGCGGGCCGGGCCGGCCGCGATCCGGTCGCCCACCGACCGGCCCTCGGCGATGACCTCGCCCCGGCCGTCCAGGATGTAGCTCTCCAGGGTCGCCGCCTCGCGCTGGGAGGCCACGGTCTCGGGCCGGGCCTGGACCAGGTACAGCTGGCCGTCCACGCCGTCCTTGGCCCACTCGATGTCCATCGGCCGCCCGTAGTGCCGCTCGATCGCCAGCGCGTAGCCCGCGAGCTCGAGCACGTCGTCGTCGCTGAGGCAGTAGCGCTCGCGGTCCGCCTTCGGGGTGGGGACGTTGCGGGTGGTGTGCTTGGTCTCCCCCTCGACGAAGACCATCTTGACCGCCTTGTCACCCAGCAGGCGGCGCAGCACGGCCCGGTGGCCGCTGGCGAAGGTCGGCTTGTGGACGTAGAACTCGTCCGGCTCGACGGCTCCCTGCACGATGTTCTCGCCCAGCCCGTAGGAGCCGGTGATGAACACCACGTCGCGGAAGCCGGACTCGGTGTCGAGCGTGAACACGACGCCGGAGGAGGCGAGGTCGGAGCGGACCATCTTCATGACGCCGATCGACAGCGCCACCCGGAAATGGTCGAAACCCTGGTCGATCCGGTAGTGGATGCCGCGGTCGGTGAAGAGGCTCGCGAAGCAGCGGCGGCACGCGTCCAGCAGGCTCTCCTCGCCCTTGATGTTGAGGAAGGTCTCCTGCTGCCCGGCGAAACTCGCGGTCGGCAGGTCCTCGGCCGTGGCTGAGCTGCGCACCGCCACGCTCACGTCCTCGCCGTACTCCTCCTGCAGGCGCCGGTACCCGGCCAGGACCTCAGCCGCGAGGTCGGCTGGCAGCCCGGCCCCGTAGACGATCTCCCGGGCCCGCTTGCCGGCCCGGACCAGGGCCGTGACGTCCCCCGGATCCAGGCCGTCCAGCGCGGCGTGCAGGCTTTCCCAGGCGCCGGCCTGGCCGAGCACGTACCGGTAGGCGTCCGCGGTGATGGCGAATCCGTCCGGGACCCGCACGCCCGCAGCCGACAGCTTGCGGTACATCTCCCCCAGCGAGGCGTTCTTCCCGCCGACCAGCGGCACGTCCTCAATGCCGAATTCCTCGAAGAACCGCACATAACGCAACTTGCTCAGAACCTGGCTCATCCCCCCGACCTCCCAGGCTGCAGTCTGCAGGCAGGGTTGTACCCAGGCCAGGGGCAAAAGTCCTGACGGCGGCCCCGGCGCCGGTGACGGGGACCGGTGGGCCCCTGGCGCCGCCTGGCGGTTAGCGTTCAGCTCATGCCTCACAGCGCGATCGGCGTCCTGCATCCCGGCGAGATGGGGGCGGCGGTGGGCGCGTGCCTGACCGGCCGCGGGCACCGGGTGTTCTGGGCGTCCGCGGGCCGCAGCGGCGCGACCGCGGCCCGGGCGTGGGCCGCCGGGCTGGCCGACGCCGGCACCGTCGCCGAGCTGGTGCACCGGGCCGAGGTGATCCTGTCCGTGTGCCCGCCGCACGCCGCGCTGGCGGTGGCGCGCGCAGTGGCGGGCGGCGGGTCCGGGCAGGCGGGCGGCACGCTGGCGCCCGGGTTCCGGGGCGTGTACGTGGACGCCAACGCGGTCTCCCCCGCCACCGCCCGGGAGGTGGCCCGGACCGTGACCGCGGGCGGGGCCCGGTACGTGGACGGCGGCATCATCGGCCCGCCGCCGGACCACGGCGGCAGCACCCGGCTGTACCTGTCCGGGCCCGGCGCGGGTGAGGTGGCGGCGCTGCTGGCGGGCAGCGCGCTGGCGGCGGAGGTGATCGGCGACGGCGTCGCGGCGGCGTCCGCCGTGAAGATGGCCTACGCCGCCTGGACCAAGGGCACCGCGGCGCTGCTGCTGGCCGCGCGGGCGCTGGCCCGCGCCGAGGGCGTGGAGCCGGCCCTGCTGGCCGAGTGGGCGCTGTCCCAGCCGGCGCTGCCCGGCCGCTGCCTGGGCGCGGCCAGCTCGGCGGCGGGCAAGGGCTGGCGCTGGGCCGGGGAGATGGACGAGATCGCGGCCGCCATGACCGCCGCGGGCCTGCCCGCCGGCTTCCACGAGGCCGCGGCCTGGCTCTACCGGCGGGTGCCCGATGACGCGGCGGCGGGCACGGACGAGGCGACCCTGGCCCGGGTGCTGGGGGCGCTGCTGGCGGGCGGGGGTCCGGGGTCCGTAGCCGGTCCGCCGGCGCCGTCAGGCAGCTGAGCGCGCCACCGGCCGCCGCGACCGGTTCGGCAGGCCGGGCCCACGGCCGCCGGAAAACCATTTGCCCGGGCTGGCTGGGCCGCCCCTACTGTGACGCGGTGACGACTCAGGTGATCGTGCTCAACGGGACCTCCAGCTCGGGGAAGTCCGGGATCGCCCGGTGCCTGCAGGCACTTCTGCCGGACCCGTGGCTGGCGCTGGGGGTGGACACGCTGATCCGGGCGATGCCCGCGTCCGCCCAGGCGTCGGCGGCCGGGATCAGGGTGTCCGCGGACGGTCAGGTCAGCGTGGGGCCGGTGTTCCGCGCGCTGGAGGCGGCGTGGATCGCCGGGGTCGCCGCGATGGCCCAGGCCGGCGCCCGGGTCATCGTCGATGAGGTCTTCCTCGGCGGCGCAGCGTCCCAGCAGCGGTGGCGGCAGGCACTCGGCCCGCTGCAGGTCCTGTGGGTCGGTGTCCGGTGCGACGCCACGGTCGCCGCAGGCCGCGAGATCGCCCGCGGCAACCGGGTCATCGGGCAGGCCGCGTCGCAGGCGGGCGTGGTTCACCAGGGAGTTGCCTACGACCTGCAGGTCGACACGTCGCACACCGAGGCACTGGACTGCGCCCGGGCGATCGCCGCCCGCGCGCGGTGACCAGCGGCCGGCGTCTCCGTCAGAAGCGGGCGCGCGGCTGTGCGGGCAGGGGCTGCTCGCAGTATTCGCAGCGTGGCTCGAGGTCCATCGCCGCCTTCGCCTGGTTGACCGCTGCCCCGCAGTGCGGGCAGGTGGCGGGCACGACCCAGGGCGGGCCGGTGACGGCTTCGCCCGCCGGGGCGGCCTGGCCGGCCAGCATCGCGCCCGTGAGGCCGCCGGCCGCGGCGTTCTGCACCGCCCAGCTGTTCCGGCCGTCGGTCATGTCGAACCGGGTCTCGCCCGACGCGGGGTCGAAGAGGAAGCCCCTGACGTCGCCCAGCTGCGGCTGGTACAGGTTCTCCCAGTTCGGGTCGTCCGGGCTCACCAGCACCTCGGCCTGGAACGGCTCGCGCCCCTCCGGGTGCAGCTGGACCACGAAGATCTTCGGATGCGGCGGGTACCTGGCGGGCAGGAGCCGCTTGCCGGTGACGTTTCCGACGGCCTTCTGCCATTGCGGTCCCGCCCCCGCCTCGCCGCCGTCCCCGTGCTTGTGCCGGTGGAACATGTGGCCGCCCCCTCTGCCCGAGCCGATCGCGCCGCCCCGATCCGGCGGGCCGCCGGGCCTGCCGCCACCTCGGGCATGGGTTTGACCACAATAGTGCACTAATGCGGTGATTTAGCCGCAGCGCCGGCCCAGCCTGGCCCGGGGGCCAGCCTGCGGATCCGGTGGGCCCTGCCAGGCAACTGAGCGGCCCGCCTGGCGTCTCTGGTATGTGGACCTCGATGCGATTTCCCGGGTGCCGGGCGCGCTGGCCTGGCAGCCCGCTGCCCGCGACGCCGTCACCGCCCTGTACCAGGCCCACGCGGACGGGCTGATCCGGCTGGCCCTGGTGATGCTGGGCGACCGCGGCGCGGCCGAAGACGTGGTGCAGGAGGCGTTCTGCGGCCTGTACCGGCGCTGGGACCAGCTGGCCGACACCGGCAGCGCGCTGCCGTACGTGCGGTCCGCGGTGCTGAACGGCTGCCGCTCGGTGCTGCGGCACCGCAGCCGGCGGCACGACCGGCCCGGCGCTGAGGCCGGGTGGCAGACCGCGGAGTCGGCCGAGGCTCGGCCCTGCTCGGGGAGGAGCACCGGGAGGTGCTGGCGGCGCTGCGCAGGCTGCCGGCCCGCCAGCGGGAGGCGCTGGTGCTCCGCTTCTACCTGGAGCTCGCCGAGCCGGAGATCGCCCGCTGGATGGGGATCAGCCCCGGGACCGTCAAGTCCACCACCTCCCGGGCGCTGGCCGCGCTCGGGCGCATGGTCGAGGAGGGCCGGTGACCACGATCGAGGACCGCCTGCGGGCGGCCACCAGGGCGGCGGCCGCCACCGTCGCCCCCGGCAGCGCCCGGCCGCTGCGCCTGCCTGACCCGGCACCCGGCCGGGACCGCCCGCGCTGGCCCCGCGGCCGCCGCTGGCCCGGCTGGCAGGCGCCGGCCGCCGCGGCGGCCCCGGGGG